>NZ_JAWRYD010000158.1:0-334 GCF_046534765.1 Burkholderia sp. SIMBA_062 | reverse complement strand
ATATACTAATAATCAAGAGTTTAAAGATATTGATGCTAATAGAAATGACTTTCAAGAAAATATATGGAAGTATTTAGCTCAAAAATGTGGTAACAAAATAAATCATTATTTTGAGCAAGAAAAAAAGTATATTGAAGATTTCTTTTTTAATATAGATATTGAAAACTATATCAAAGATCTTATTAAGCAATCAAATTTGCAAATAGCAGAATGGAAGGGAAAAACACTAACTACAACAGATGCTATAAATAATATTAATAAAATATTGAATTATAGTGGATTTGATAGTTTTTTTTTGAAAGAAATACAGAAAGAAAATGATATATCACAGTAT
>NZ_JAWRYD010000044.1:0-52478 GCF_046534765.1 Burkholderia sp. SIMBA_062 | reverse complement strand
CTTTTCTTCTTCATCGGCATATCCATGACTTTTACTCCGCATGATATGCCTCGCCCACGAAATCACGGATAGGTCCGGCAGCACCATCGGGAAACATCTTTTTGTACTCGCCATGGATTTTCGCTTCGATCGCCTCGTGAAACTCGTGATTCCAGCTATCTGTCCAGTCGACGAACCATCGCACCAGCTTCCGCTTGCCCATTGCCCCCCCTGTTTCCCTAGTTCAGTTCTCGGTTGAGGTATCAGGCCGAGCCTGTGTCGTTCTTGCAGAGACCGCACCACATCCCTTTGCTCGCGCTGCATAGTGCCGGGCGTCCGCAATGCGGGCAGCGGATTGTGATCGCTCCGAGGTTCATCATGTTCTCCGATCGATTAAGCGACAGCCTCCTTTTCGATGGAGCGTTTCGTATCGAGGCCGCGCAGGTTCGTATGCTCGGTGACTGTGTACCGGGCGATAACCTTGCCCTCGGGGGTGATCTCTTCGTACTCGTCAATCTCGGTCTGCCCCATCGTCCCTTTCGTGCGCGAGCCCACGTGGCGCAACTCATTGCCGGGCGCGACGCCCAGTTCATCTTTCAAGCTCATAGTCCGAATTCCCCTTTTCTTTGATACCGGCAGACCGGCGTTTTCCTATGCTCCGTGCGCCGCGCAGTAGCCGCCTGCCGCGCGCTGCGCCTTCCACTCTCCCGGCTCTAACAATGTCGCGCCGACAATGAAATTCCGGCACGGCTTACCTTGCTTCGTTCGGGCCGAGCAGTAAACCGAACCTTGAGATTCATACCACTCGATGTACTCGGGCTTGGTCAGTGCCGTTAGCTCTGCGAACAGTGCTTGCTTGTCCGTCGTGAGCTGATACGCCTGCTCTGGCGTCAACTGCACGGTCGAGCTCCCGCCAAGCACCGGTACGCCGACGACGAACTGGCAACCGGCGTCTTGTGCAACTTTCAGCGTGGTGATGAAATCAACTTTATTCATTTGTTTCCCTGCTCTGTCCTACAGCTTGAAAAACGTCCGAACCTGGTGGCAGCCATCCGAGCCAGGCATAAACTCCCGGCACACACCCGGGCGATGCTCATAGATCGAGCACGAAACCTGCTCGCCGACTTTGCCGACGAGAGCGACGCAACGATCGCCGTCGCACTTCATTCGGCCGGTCTCACAATCGCACATCTCCTCGGGAATGCCGTCACACGTGTCCTCTTCGAGGAACTCTGGCCACGTGTGCGAGTATGCACAGCAGCCACCGCAGGATTGGCAATCGAAGGACATCATGTTTTCCTACTTCAAATTGCGTAACGCACGTTTGAGCTTGTGCTCCGCGTCTTGCAACTGACTGTGAGCATACGGCAGGCACCGCCCTTTCCGAGTTCGTTAGCTACGGATACTTTTGCAGATTCGATCGCCCGGAGCACAGCCTTCAGCTCGCGCTCAAGATCTTTTGAGTCTTGACTTTGATTGCTCATTGTTTTCCTCGTACCGGCCCCGCCGGCGTTTTCCTATTCAAAGCGGTTGTTCGAGCACGGCCGCGCGATACTGCGCTCGCAGTAGCAAATCCGGAACTGGAGCGAGCACCTCGGACATGAACCGCAACTCGACGCACGCACCGCTACCGTGCTTTACAACGGCACGATGAAACGCTGCGCGCGCCGCATCAAGCTGCGTCTTATCCTTGGCCGCAACGGCGCGGATCGCTGCGCGTTCGGCATCGGTCAGAATTTCGCTCATAAGCTTTTCCTTCGACATGGCCCTCCCCCATTTTTCAATCTTATTCGTTCGCCGCGTAGTTCGCCCGGTCGCGCCAATCGCTCACCGCGCTCGACTGCGACGAACCGCTTCCGTTGATCTCGCGACCACGGAACGTGGCGTGTGCGCGCCACGACTTGCCGACCTGCATTACCCATACATCGACGGTCTCTTCGTCAACGATGACCGGCACTGAAGTTGCTCCCCTCATAGCCTGTTTTCCTATCAATAGTCGACGGGCGGCTACCCTACTCAGATGGCGGGCAGGTCCGGCTGGATTAGGAACGCTGCAGGATCGTTACCGAGCCACGCTGGTTGCCGACCACGGCCAGACCAGGTTCTACCTGTTGCCGGGTCGCGGTACATCGGAGCCGTCGACATGCTCCTTGGTTTGCGCTTATGCGCTTTCTCTTGCAGATCCAGAACGCTGAGATCGAATTCCTTCATCAGTTCCTTGATCTGTCCGATCGCCGCTTCACGTTCGGCTTCGCGAGCGGCATTGATTTGCGCATCCAGTGCCTCTCGTTGCGCAATTAGAGCTACGTAACCCGTCGGTTTTGAGTCCATGTTTTCGCTATTCCTCGTTGCCGGCGCCGGCCGGCGTTTTCCTATTCGTGCCCGCGCAGTTGCTCAAGTGAATCATCCAGCACATCAGCAGCAATCGCGTGCAGCTCGGCCACCGCGTTGTCCAGATCGACACCCGAGGGCATCTTGCGCGACTCGGCCGAGTCACGCAGAACGTTGATCGCAAGGCGCAGCGCGTCGGCAAGAGTGAGATCCGGCATGGTCGTTTTCCTAGACGGAATGGTTGGGGAGCCACATAAGTGCCCCGTCGTACTCGCTTCCGGCAATGGCGGTCCAACTAAGCCCTTGCTCGTCGATGGCAACGCAGCCAGGCTGCCAGTGCTCAGGGTTGCGCAGCTCGTTCACCCAGCCCTGGACCTCGCCTTGGAAGAACACCACTACGCCACCTCTACCAACAAGACATTCATCTTCGCGGTAGTGTCGCGCGTCGTCGATCATCGCCATAGTGAACTGCCTCGTTTTCCGTCGTCTATCGTACTACTGCTTTCGGCCGCGTCTATCAGCGGATCGAGCACGCGAAATCGCTGCGTCAGCTTCTTCGCGGGCCTCGAGAAGGTGGAGAAGCCAGTGGAGTGCGGCTACTGCGCTCCAAAGAATCGCAAGCCCAACGCCAAGAGCCGCAATAAGCCACAACTATCCCCCTGCGCTAACAGTCTCAAACGGCATGGCACGCGCGAGGACCGGCATCGATCCAATCAAAACCACGAGCAATTTGGTCCCGATATTCTGCGTCAGGCTGCGCATGCCACTTCCTTATGTGCATTCCTCGACATGGTGTTGTCCTAGATTTCGGTGCCGTCGAACAACGAGACCAACTCCTCGTGTGGCCACGCGCTTAGCGCGAGTGCGGCCGGCGAACGAGCAGCTTCGTCGGCTACTGAGTCAAGATACCGTTGATTCCCTCGTGCGCGTACCGTCGAAAGCACCTCGCCAACGATTTTGCGACCGGCCCGTGCGTGCCCGGTGTAGTAGAGCCAGCAACCTAATGCAAATTGGTCACACCAGTGCATTGCGAGATCGCCATGCCGTTTATCGAGCATCGCACGCAATTCGTGGGCTTCAACCGGCTCAATTCCTGCCTTTTCCAATCCGTTGCTCCTCGGTCGTGCGCGTTTCGTTACAAGTCGTACTTCGCGCTCAGTTCAACAATTCGCCCCACACGCGCATGGTGTGCCGAGCGAGCGTCAGCCGGAACGTCGGCGAGATTCACCTTGCCACACGCGACCGACGTCTCCCATTCGGTCGTTCGCCGAACGAGGTCCAACAGCTCGCGCAATTCCCGCTTCATCGTATCGAACACCATCACGTTCCTCTTCTTTCTATCGAGTCTCGCGATACATCGCGGGACCGCCGATGAGACCCACTGCCGTCAGCTCGTTTCGCCCATAGTTGCGTGATTCCTTGCGGACCTCGTAACCGCATTCGTCGCAATGGACTCGTTCGATATGATCAGCCACAGTCGCGACTTCATCACGTACAGCCGCGAGATCCCGCATCGTCATGTCACCAGGCAGCGACCGCAAGCACTCCAACAAAGTAGCCATTTTGCGTTTTCCTTGGTTGCAGCATCAAACCGGTTCGCGTTTGCCGCACCACCGGCAACGCATGTGGTCAAAGCTACGGCCACGCCATTCCGGTTCCATCGTATGCTCGGCTCGAGCGCCTACGCACTCGCCCGGTACGGTCTGCGCGCCGCTGTCACGAAGGTCAAAGGAATCGAGGCTCTGCCCCATGTCCTCAGCATCTTGTTGATGCACACTGCTATCACCAGCCATAGCGGCTCCTTTTTTCGTTGACTTGCCCGTGCATTATTCGCGCGCCACTGGCTCATCGAATGAGCCACCCGATGGGCCGTGCTCAATTTTCCGCGTCGTTAGTGCCTGACTGTTGCCGCTTGTATCAAGCGGCAAGGATCAAGCCGCATTACTGTGCGCCGCGAATGTTCGCGTTCCCTTTTTCCCGTTAGATGTCGAGCGTGCGGCAGGCTTCTGCCCACGCCCACGATTCGCGCTTGCCGTAACCGATCACCTTGCGGCCGTTCGGTTTCAGCAGCACCTTGTATCGGACCTGGCCGTCGCTAAACGTGCCGTCTTCGCGGATGACTACCGCATCCGGGTATTTCGCCAGTAAGCGATCTTTCGCGCGCATCGTGTTTTCCTATTTGCAGGCGATCGTCGGCACACAAGTTCGGGCGCCATTTCGATCATCACCGCTCAAAGCCGTCCAGGTCCGTCCTCGTTCATCGACTGAAACGCAACCCGGTTGCCAGTGTTCGGGGTCTCGCAACTCATTGACCCAGCTTTGCACGCTGCCGTCGAACAAGACAACTACCCCACCACGTCCGACATACCCGTGTTCCTCTCGCCAGCGCCAAGCGACTTCTTGGGGCGTCGCAGCCGTAGATCTTCCCGCTTTCCTTCAGTCTTTGCTCCACCAGTGGGAACGGCCGCGATAGCGACCTGAGTCGATTCACGGTTGCCTAGCTCGCCGGGCAATCGCGAATCGGCCAATTTTTCTATCGTACAGTGCCGTTTTTGCAGTGACTGCACCACATCCCCTTGCTCGCGCTGCACAACGCAAGGCGGCCGCAGTGCGGGCAGCGGATCGAGATCGCTCCAAGGGTCATTCCGCCTTCCTATTCTTGACCAACAAGATCATGAGAGACGCCGTGCCGCTCGCACTGCTTGTCTAGGTCGACGCCAGCGCTAAGATCGCGTGCGACCATCGATAGCGCTGCTGTCAAGACATCATCAGTCTCGGCTGTGATCGTATAGTCGCGATCGGCAGACATGCTCTTCCACTGTTCCAACGCGTTGAACGCGTCAGTACTCGCTCGATTCACGCTCTGGAATCCAATTTGTGACCGAGGATTACGAGCAAAGCGTCGGACGGAGGTGATCATCGTTTCGCTCCTAAGTTTCCGAGGCATTTATGCACCAGCCGTCTTGGTCTCCTGCTCCGTCAAACTCGGCAGGGCAACTGCACGCATTATCACGTCACCCAAGGTTAGGACGAGGTGCATGTTGTCCTCGATTGGTTTGCGGTCAGTACCCGTTCCTCTGCCGCTCTCCAGCAGGGCGCGATGGTCTAGTGCAGCGAAATAGGCCCTATTGAACGCGTTACGAACTTCCGGCTCCAAGTACAGCGCGTTGTCGTTCCACCATGCCTGACATTCGACGGCCACAGGCCCGATATCTTCTTTGTGAATGTTCGCGATCAGCTTCCGCCATCGAGAGAAAGCCTCTTGATGTGCCTGCAAACGCCGATCTACCGCTGCAAACCGCAGCTCGTGCGTTGCCTTCAACTGTTCGATCAGTATCGCATTCTGATGAGATATCGCCGCCAACCGCTCGGCATTCTCAGTCTTGATATCTTCGACGGTGCGAGTCAGTTTGCCGATGTCTTGCGATGTCGCGCGGTTTTTGCCCTTTTCTTGCATGTAACTAACAACGTATCCGCATGCCACGATCAGCAGCGTTACGATCGGCGAGGCCACGGCGAGCCAATCGGTGCGATGGAAAGAACTCATGTCTCTCGTGCCTTTGCTATTTGGGCGCGCGGTGCCTCAGTGCCTCGAGTCGGACGACATCGGCGGGTCTTGACGCCCGCTTGCCCGATATCGCGTGATTCACCAGCTTCCTCAGTGCCATGCCGCTGTTTTCCTTTACTCGTACGTCCTGACAGGGGGCAGGCCACGCTGCTCGAGAAGAGCATCCTCCGCATGTTCCATCGACGCCTGTCGATACCGCGCCGACGAGAAGTCGGGCGGATCGAGCGCCCATACGTGCGGTTCACGTGCGCGCGCTAAAGCCTCGATCTCTTCAGCCGTCGGCGCCTGAGCGTTAGTCTGGTGGCCCATCTTTTTCCGTCTAGTCGTCGTTGAAGATTTCATGCAGGCATCGCATGAGCCCCTCGGCATATGCCAATCGCGTCTCGATGTCCATACCGTCGATGTCTCCGGCGAGCCGTGCACCGAAGCGCTTCGCGAATACTGGGGCGTGCCCGCGTGATTGACCATCTGCGAGCAGGGCTTCGACCATTTCGCCTGCGATCACCTCGCCGCGACGCTCCGCATCGAACAGCCGCCCACAGTTACACGTGCCAACGCCCTGCGCTCCGCATTTCAGGCAGCGAACCGATGCGTTGATTACACTCTCGATTGGCAAAGTCATTTCGCTGTTCCCTCAATGCCGGCGAGGCCGACGTTTTCCTGTCCCGGCCGCGCCGGCGAATTTTCCGATTAGCGGCGCGTACAATTGCCCAATCGCGGTGGGTTGCCGAAGCCCGCTTTTTCGCCAGCCAATACGTAGCTCTGTACCGCGTCACGGGCTTTGCGATTTAACACAAGAAGAGAGCCGTAGGCAGCGCGGCCATATGCAGTCGGGCCTGTGCCGCCTGATGCCAAAACGAGCCCGTCCTCACTGTTCTGGAGGATGACTGCTCGCGAGGATCCGGCCTCCGCATCATCCTGCGCGTTCGCCCCGAGCTTAGATGGGCTGACTTCAATGCGCGCGGTAAGAGGATCGTCGAGCGCGACGTCGTAGACGAACCGGGAAGTGCTTGGTGGTGGCTCCCGGAGCTCGCAGCGCCACTCCTCGGTAGCCCGGGGAGAAGGTCGAGCGATTGCCAATGCGCAAATGGAGCCCCCCGCGACCATCAGCCCTAGTTTCCGATTCATAATTTTCCCCCGCTTTCCGATCTGTCAGGTCAAAATTGTCGCGAAGCCTTGACAGACCGCCGCGACGCTCGCCGCTGCAGCTGCCCAGCGATTCCACCGCGCTTGCTTCATGCCCGTGGCGAACGGATCAACGAGCTTGCCATTGTTGCCCTGGATCGAGAGACTGCCGCCGATAAACCCATTCTCGTCGGCAGGTGGATCGACGTGCTCAACTTCAACTCGCGTGGACAGATACCACAATGAAGCAGCAGTGAAAGCTGCAACCGCCGACGCAACGTTGAGAAGAAAGGCCGCCAATTTCTTCGAGTCTGAACTCACTTCAGTTTTTCCTACTCGATTATCGTTTGCAGCCGAGCCAGCGCATCTTCGACTACCTCGGCCGGAGCCCGCTCGATCTTGCGTGCGCCACGCGCGTCCAGATCGAGCATCCGGACCATGTTCACCAAGGCCACGCCCTGCGTCTCGGTGCCCGAGCCGGAGAGCGGCACGGCGAATCCTGCGAAGCGCGCAAACTCCCCGCCCTGCGTGATCGGCGCGACGAGCGCCACCCCCAAGGCATTGAATGCGGCGGGAGACAGCACAAGCGCGGGACGGAAATCGCCCTGCTGCTCGCGCCCGATGGTCGGGTTCAGGCTCACGCGCACGATGTCGCCCCGATCGAACTTGACCCGCTTCACCATGCTTCACGACCTACCGGCTTGACCTCACCCCATGCAGCCATGTCCGCCGGGAAAGGCGCTTTCGCATCACACTGAGCGACCAGCTCGTCCAGGGCATACTTGCGGCGCGCGGGGGTCAGCAATACGCCGTCCGGGCGCACGTCGGCGTTCAGGGAGCCGCCGACCGAGGCGTGCATCTGCTCGAGCAACACGGCGGGGAGTCGCACCGCCGCACTGTTGCCCCATTTCTGAATTTTTAGTTCCATGACATCACTCCGAATGTTGATCCATTGTAGAAACAACGCCGCGAGACGTCAAGAAAAACGTATCTACTTTGGATATACGCGGTGCGAGGATGTAGCGATGCGCGTGCACGTCAAATTATCGGCGAGGCTAGGCCAATCCTGAATGGGTCCGGTGAGGCGAATGCCAGAGGCATTCGCGCGGTAGCCGGACAAAGCCCCAGCAGTCAAATCGCCTCCTCCAAGATGCGGCTGAGCACCTCTCGATCCACGTGAATATAGCGCCGGGTGTCGTCAATCGATTCATGGCCGAGCAGCAGCTGGACCTGCTCAATCGTCGCGCCGCGACCGAGTAATTTGGTCGCAAATGTACGTCGACCGCTGTGGCTGGAAGCCTTGATACCCGCCGCTTTGTAGAGGCTCGTCACATAGGATTGAAGCGAATCCGCTGCCCAGTAGTCCATCAGCTGTCCGTCGGCCGAGAAACGCTTCTTACGATTCAGCGAATACGGATATCCCTTGCGGCTCAGGATCAACGGAAGGTCAGGGATCAGACCGCGAAAGCGAGATTTCTCGAGCGTGGTGCCGAGTTCGCGCGTGACTCGGAATGCCAGATACCGCTCGATCGCATCGACCAGCTTTCGAGCCGAGAAATACACGGCGCGCTGGCGGCAACCCTTGGTAATCGCCGCGCGAAGTGAGACTTCGGTGCGGAGCGCACCACTGCGAAACATGACATCCGCGACCGTCAATTGCGCGACCTCGGTGATTCGCATACCGACGCTCATGCCGAGCAGCAGGATCACGGCATCGCGCGCTGGATGCCTGCTTGTTGCCTCAGTGACTCGAAGTAGATGACGGATCTGCCCGGGCGACAGGACGGCCGCTCGCGTTACGGTGTTGGACATGCTGGCTCTCTGAACAGGATAGAAATCGGGATCATTCAGAGAGAAAACCGCGGAGGCTCTTTTTCGAGGCTAACACACCATCCTACAAGGCAAGCTCGGAAAATACGCCGCTGCAACGATATCCGTTACCATCCCGTCGTATTGCAATAACTCGACAACGATCGTGACGACTGACGTACAAGACCTACAGGCTCAACTACGCGAATTGAATATTCGACTCGCGGACGTGAAGAAGGACGAGAAGCAGGCGTATTTGGCCGGCGTCCAGGAGCGCGTTGCGCTCTACGGCATCACCGAAGAAGAACTGCTGCGCGCGGCAGGCTTCCGGAAATCGCGCAAATCGCGGGCGCAGGCGAAGTACTACGACCCCTCTTCGGGTAAGCAATGGTCTGGATTCGGGCCGCGACCGAAATGGCTGGAAGGCAAGAATCTCGACGACTACCTAATCGAGCGTGCGGCGAAACCGTGGTGGCCTGGAGAGGACGCCTGAGGGCTCGTCTCCGCGACGATCAGGCGGCGAAAATGGTCGGCGGTCGGCCGAACGTCGCGACGGTGTTGGGCCTCGACTCAAAACTTGCGGTACCCTCGCGCTGAACGGGTGCTTAAGGGGCGCGGCAATGTGCTATTCCGCAAAGATCCAAGCCAACTACCGGGAGTACGTGCGGCGCTACGGCGCCGATATGGACATCGACACGTTCCGGCGCCTCTACTTTGCGCGCGCAGCGTCTGACGACATCAAGATCCCGAAAGCGGTCGACGCCGCGTTCGCCGGTGTCGACGACGAAATCTCGGCGGCGATCGCCGCGTATCGGAGCCTGTGGACGCGGAAGCTGGAGACCGCTCTGTTCGAGCAGCGAGCACGGCTCGTCGCGGCCGAGAAAAAGCTCGCTGAGAAGATCACGAAGAAGGCCAGCGAGGACGTCCGGATCGCCGCGAACAAGATCGAGGCGGCAACGCGCGGGCTCGACGATCTTCGCCGGCGGGACCTGCAGGAGCGTGATTCGCGGATCTTTCCCGGTTGGTATGCGCCTGTGCTGATCGAGCTCGAAGGCAAACGCCTGGTCGTGCCGATGCGATATCGATGCAGGCTGCCGGGCTGGACCGAGGCGGAGGAGAAGCTGAAGCCCGGAGTTTATAACGCCAGAAAAACGAGCCTCGCCACGGTTTGGCGCCAGGTGTTTGGCTTCACGCACGGCATCGTGCTAGCCGACACGTTTTTCGAGCATGTCGACCGAGACGGGAAGGACGTCGTCCTGCGTTTCGATCCCACACCGCCGCAGCAGATGCAGCTCGCGTGCTTGTGGACGCGCACCGAGATTCTTGGTGCCGATGACCTCTGGTCGTTTGCGGCGATCACCGACGATCCGCCGCCCGAAGTCGCGGCCGCAGGGCATGACCGGTGTGTGATTCCGCTGAAATCCTCGAATGTCGACGCCTGGCTAGCGCCGGATCCCTCCCGGCGTGCGCAGCTGCGGGAGATCCTCCCGACCACGAGCGGCCTTACTACGAGCACCAGCTCGCAGCGTAAACGCGGGGGGTTGGAGGGGCGGTTATCTCTGTCATATGTCGCGGTAGGAATGCCCATTACTGGGCATCCCCCGCACAGATCCCGGCGTGCGCAATTCGCGCACCGGGCTCCTGCCTCGGGTGGTTGGCGTCAAACCGCACGACCGGCCAAGGGTGAAGGATGCGAGCCTTGGGTATCCACTGCTTCGCGCGCCGTTGCATCTTTGCCCACGGGGTGTCGTCCTTTTGACTGCGGCGCCACAGAAGCCCGCGGAGCGAGTTGATCTGCATCGTACAACGTCTCGATCAACATCGTCGGAAGACGGTTCGCAAGACGCTCCAGTACATCTGGAATGGCGCTGTCGAGCGCATCTTCACCAGTTGCTGTCGCATCCGGTGCATCGCAAGAACTGCCTGCTGCCCTTCAGTTTTAACCGCAACGCCTTTTCCGGGTTGTTGCACTGCAAGCCAGATTGCGCGCGCATCGGCCGAATCGTTTTTGTTGCCGATATTGAACGCCTTCACGAAGCGCCCGGGCATCAGCCGAACATCATGCCCCATTTCCATCAAGCGTCTCGCCCAGTGCTGGGCTCCGCCGCAGGCTTCCATGCCGATAAGGCACGGGCTTCTATTCGCGAAGTAGTCGAGGAAAGCCGAACGCTTAATCGCCTTGTTTATGATAGCGCCGGTGTCTTCGTCCAGGTGATGCACCTGAAACACAGATTTCGCAATATCGACCCGACTGGAATGCGGTTCATCGCGAAGCTCCTGTAAGGGCCACGGGGGACCTCATCATCGCTGATTTCACGCGCCATGGATCCCGGCACCCATGACACCCCACCGCCGGCGGACGCACAATGGGTGGGAGGCGTTCATACCATTTGGATCGGCGTGCATCTGCCGCACCTCAACCTCGAAGTGTTCCGGCCGCGGTCGCCGGCGCCGTCGCCTGACGATGCGCGCGGGCTCGTCGTGCTCGAGGGCGGCTGCGTCGTGGCGCTCGATCGCGCCGCGCGTCGCTCGGCGTGGTCGCCGGCATGCGCCGCGGGGGCGTGCTATCCCTCGCACCGGACGCGCAGATCCGCGAGCGCGACGCCGCGCGCGAGCGCGAGCTCGTGCTCGGCGTTGCCTATGCGCTCTTGCAGTTCACACCGAGCGTCGTCGACGCCGAGGAAGCCGTGGTGGTGCTCGACGTGACGGCGAGCCTGCGCCTCTTCCACGGCATCCGCGCGCTGCGCCAGCGCGTGCGCGACGTCGTCGCATCGTTCGGCGTCACCGCGGCGATATCGGTCGCTTCGTCGGGTCCGGCAGAGTGGATGGTCGCCCGCGGCCTGCGCGGCGGCCTTGCGCTGTCCGTGCGATCGCTGCGCCGCGCGCTTGCGCGCGTGCCGCTCGTCGTGGCGCCGGACGCCCGGCGCTACGCGAATTGGTTTGAGGATCTCGGCTGCGAAACGCTGGCCGATCTGCAGCGCTTGCCGCGCGCCGGGCTGAAAAAGCGTTGCGGCCCGCAGCTGCTCGACTGGCTCGACCAGGTCGCCGGCACCGCGCCGGCGGCCTACGACTGGATCGAAATGCCGCCGTCGTTCGACACGCGCGTCGAACTGATGGACCGCGTCGAGCACGCCGAGGCGCTGCTGTTCGTCGCGCGCCGGCTGATCCTGCAGCTGACTGGCTGGCTTACCGCAAAGCAGCTGGACGTCGCCGCCTTCGCACTGCTGCTCGAGCACGAGCGCGGGCGGGACGCGATCGCGCCAACCGAAATCGAGATCGCGCTGCGCGCTCCTACCCGCTTCGAGGAACACCTCACGCGGCTTGTCAAGGAACGGCTCGGCCACGTCGAGCTCGCCGGGCCCGTAATTGCGGTGCGCCTGGTCGCCCGCAGCGTGCAGGAAGCGGCCGCGCCGAGCGATTCGCTCTTTCCGGACCCCGGCGGCACGCCGCAAGATCACGCGCGACTGCTCGAACTTCTGACCGCACGGCTCGGCGCCGAGAACGTGCTCGTCCCGGCTCCCACGGCCGACTACCGTCCGGAGCCGGCCGCCCGATGGGTGCCGATGCGCGACGCGCCGAAGCCGTCGCCGCTGCCGGCGGATCTGCCGCGCCCGGCCTGGCTGCTTGCCAAGCCGGTGCCGCTGCTCACGCGCCAGCATCGGCCGTTCTACGGCACGCCGCTGCGCATGGTATCGCCCGGCGAGCGCATCGAAGGCGGCTGGCAGGACGGGCAGACCGTGACGCGCGACTACTTCGTAGCCGAGGACGACAACGGCATCTGCTACTGGATCTACAAGGAGCGGCCGACGGCCAGCGACGAGAGCGAAGCGCGCTTCTTCCTGCACGGCCTGTTCGGCTGATCCGTCATGGACGCCGGCAGTTTCGGCGCCCTGCCCGCCTACGCGGAACTTCAGGTCGCCTCCGATTTTTCGTTCCTGCACGGCGCGTCGCGCGCGGAGGAGTACGTGGCGCGCGCGGCGCAGCTCGGCTACAGCACGTTCGCGATCACGGACGAATGCTCGCTCGCCGGCGTCGTGCGCGCGCACGTCGAAGCGAACGCCGCGAACATGCCGCTGATCATCGGCTCGCACTTCCGGCTGACGGCCGCCGACGGCTCGCCCGCGCTCGCCTTCACCGCTCTCGCGATGAACCGCGACGGATACGGCAACCTCTGCGAATTCATTTCGCTCGGTCGCATGCGCGGCAGGAAAGGCACGTACCGGCTGGCGCCGCTCGATCTCGAACACCCGGAAGCGCCGTACACCCACCTGCGCGGCCTGCCCGACTGTATCGCGATCCTATCGCCAGACTTCCCTGCCAATGAGCAGCGCCTCGATGCGCGGATCGAATGGTTCGCGCGAGTGTTCGGGGATCGCGCATGGGTCGCGCTAACGCTGCACGCCAGCGCGATGGACGACATCCACCGCAGCGTGGTCGAGCGCGTCGCCGCGCGCCACGGTGTGCCGGTGGTGGCCACCAGCTGGCCTCCCATGCACGTTCGGTCGCGCAAGCCGCTGCAGGACCTGCTGACGCGAATTCGCGTCAGTCGACCGGTATCGGAGTGCGGGTACGATCTCGCGCCGAACGCGGAGCGTCACCTGCGATCGCGTCTGCGGCTGGCCAACCTCTATCCCGCCGGCGCGCTCGAGGAAACCGTGCGCGTCGCGCGGCGCTGCACGTTCTCACTCGACGACCTGAAATACGAGTATCCCGACGAACTGGTGCCGGCCGGCACCGACCCGACGACATACCTGCGCGAGCAGACCTACATCGGCGCGCGCCGGCGCTTCCCAGCCGGCATCCCGGTCGACGTGCAGGCGCAGATCGAGCACGAACTGCAGCTGATCTGCCGACCTGAAGTACGAGGCGTATTTCCTGACCGTCTACGACATCGTGCAATTCGCGCGCGAGCAAGGCATCTTGTGCCAGGGCCGCGGCTCGGCCGCGAACTCGTCAGTCTGCTACTGCCTCGGTGTGACTGAGGTCGACCCGTCGCGACAATCGATGCTGTTCGAACGGTTCATCAGCAAGGAGCGCAACGAGCCGCCGGACATCGACGTCGATTTTGAGCACCAGCGCCGCGAAGAGGTCATGCAGTACATCTACCGAAAGTACGGTCGCGATCGCGCAGCGCTGACGGCCGCCGTCACGACGTACCGGCCGCGCAGCGCCTTGCGGGAAGCCGGAAAGGCGCTCGGCGTGGATCCGGCGATCGTCGATCGCGTCGCGAAGCAGCACCACTGGTTCGACTCGCGCGCCGATCTGTTGCAGCGGTTTGCCGAGGCCGGCCTCGATCCCGAAGCGCCACTGAACCAGCAGTGGGCCGCGTTTGCCGCGCAGCTGCTCGGCTACCCGCGGCATCTGTCGCAGCACTCGGGCGGCTTCGTGATCAGCCGCGGCAAGCTCACGCGGCTCGTGCCCGTCGAGAACGCAGCGATGGAGGATCGCTCGATCATCCAGTGGGACAAGGACGACATCGAGGCACTCGGCATCCTAAAAATCGACGTGCTCGCGCTCGGCATGCTGTCGATGGTGCGCCGCGCGCTCGACATGATCTCGGAGAAGCGCGGCGAGACGTTCGAGGTGCAGGACATCCCGGCCGAGGACAAAGCGACCTACGACATGCTGTGCGACGGCGACAGCATGGGGGTGTTTCAGGTGGAGTCGCGCGCGCAAATGTCGATGCTGCCGCGCCTGCGGCCGCAGTGCTTCTACGACCTGGTGATCGAAGTCGCGATCGTGCGGCCCGGCCCGGTGCAAGGCGGAATGGTGCATCCGTTTCTCCGCCGGCGCCAAGGGCTGGAGCCCGTCACGTTTCCGTCGGAAGGCATGGAAAAGGCGTTGGCGCGCACGCTCGGCGTGCCGATCTTCCAGGAGCAGGTGATGCTGGTCGCGATGCTGGCGGCCGGCTTTTCCGCCGGCGAGGCCGACCAGCTGCGCCGCGCGATGGCGGCATGGAAGCGCAAGGGTGGGCTCGAACCCTACCACGAACGTCTGGTGAGCGGCATGCTCGAGCGCGGCTACGATCGCGAGTTTGCCGAGTCGATCTTCGCGCAGATCAAAGGCTTCGGCGAGTACGGCTTTCCGGAGAGCCACGCGGCCAGTTTCGCGCTGCTCGTCTACTCGAGCGCCTGGCTGCGTCGACACGAACCGGCCGTGTTCCTTACTGCCCTGCTCAACAGCCAGCCCATGGGCTTTTACGCGCCGTCGCAGCTGCTGCAGGACGCGCGGCGCCGCGGCGTTGAGGTGCTGCCCGTCGACGTCAACGTGAGCACGTGGGATTCAGCGATCGAAGGGCCGACGACCGAGGCGCCCGGGCGCCTCGGCTTCTCGCTGTTGCGCGGCATGCGCGAGGACGTCGCCGGCCGCATCGAGCTCGCACGCGCTGCGCGGCCATTCGTCGACGTCGCGGACCTCGCGCCGTGCTCGGCTCGATCGGCACGACCTGCAGGTGCTCGCGCGCGCGAACGCACCTCGCGCACTCGCCGGCGGCAACCGACGCGCCGCGCTCTGACTCGCGGCGGCTGCCGTGCCTGATCGGGATCTGCTGCGCGGCACCGAGCGCGACGACGCGGTGCCGGCGCTGCCGCAAGCATCGGAGGGCAAGGAGATCGTCACCGACTATCACGCGATGGGCTTCACGCTAGGCCGGCATCCGCTGCCGCTGTTGCGCGAACGCCTGGCGCTCGATCGCCTACAGTCGGCCGAGCAGCTGCAGACGTTGCGCAGCGGCCAGCTCGCGCGCGCGTGCGGATTGGTCACGGTGCGGCAGCGGCCGGGCACGGCGAACGGCGTACTGTTCATGACGCTCGAAGACGAGACGGGCCAGGTCAACGTGATCCTCTGGCCCGGTCTGCTGGAGAAGTTTCGGAAGGAAGCGCTCGGCGCTGCGCTGCTCGCGGACTATGGTGTATGGCAGGCCGAAGGGAAGGTACGGCACCTGATCGCGAGCAAGCTTGTCGACCGCTCCGAACTGCTTGGAACCCTGCCGACGACAGCGCGCGAGTTCTGCTGAGTCTCGCGGCGTTGGCGGCCAGATGCACCGAATTGTTACTCTTGGTTCGTCGACCAGTTCCAGTGCGTCTTACCCCACGCGCTGCCCTCGATCACCGGCATGATCTCGCCAGCCTCAAAGTATCGCCGGCTCCCGGCCTTGGCCGGCGTTTGCCACCACCCAGCCACCGGACACGCGTTCCCACCCGGCACGCTTGCATACCCCGGACTATCGCTTTTCGCGGACGGCACGATCGTCGGCGGATCCGGAATCGGTTGCGCGCCCGGCAGGTCGAAGCGAGCAACCCATGCGCGCGCGTTCTTTGTGTCGGCGCTGGGTAAGTCTGGAATGTACGTATGCAACGCGTCCGGCTTCGGATCGCGCAAGATGCGCAGGACACTGTTCACAAACACATACGGCTCGGGAAGACCTTCCTCCGGTGCGCCGAGGCGCGGAAAATCGCCGGCGCGAATGAGCAGGCTCGCGTTCAGGCGCTCGATGTGGATGTCCGAACGATTCAGCTGTTTCCGCACCTCCGCTTCGCCGCCGAGCCGCTCAATGAACAGCTCGCCTAGGATCGTGTACCAGTTCACGCCTTTGATGAAACCCCACCGGGCGACCGTGGCGCCCGGGTGCAGCCCCGGATAGAACGCTGTCATGGTAGACGTCGACTCACCTTCGTACGACGATGGATCGTATTCACGCGCCAGCAAATGTGCCGTGCTATCGATGTCCAGGCCACTGAAGCGTTCTGCCAGTGCCCATTCCTGTGGCATATACCGGTGGTAGCTGAACGGCAAGATTGGCGCCAGGCCGCCGTAGCCGCCCTGAACATTCAATCGCTCGCACACAAAGCGAAGGAAACCCTCGTACAGAGCAAGGCCGTCTGCGGTCGTAACGAGAGCCATCGGGACGTTGAATTTCAGCATCGACAATCCGGACTCCTGCCCTTTTGGCGCAGTCCAACCTTGAGGCGAGACGTAGTCCTCGGGATTCGCCATGCTCGTGAGGACTTGCACGTTGTATTCCGCAGCAGTGTCCTGATCGGTAGCGCTCGATCGAATCACGCTAACGGACAGATACGACGGTGTGTCCTGAATCGCCCGACGGATTTTTTCGACTCCCGCGGCATTTCGCTTCGAAAACTTGCCGGTGTCCGTGTCTTTCCCACCACGCAAGTGCGAACCAAAAAGCGCATCGAAACGGTCGAAGCAGTCGAGAATCGCTTGCCGGCCATCGGGGCGCGAGCCGCCATCAAAAAAAACGGTGCCAATTACGCCCGGCAGCAAACCCATCCGCTCGCCGTCGAGGTGTAGGTGCAGATGTTCGTGATAACGCGAAAGCGCTTGTGCGGGGGTGAGAATCGGTTTCGCGCTCTGATCCGTCATCATTGCTTGTCCTGAGTGAGGTGGTTCATATGATACCGGTTAGCCCGCCGCCAGAGCGGGGGCAATCGCCACCGACGCCGCTGCTTCTGCCGCGGTGATTCCGAGTAGCGCAGCAAGTGCCGCCACGGCCTCAGCCCCGGCAGCAATAATGGCCACGAGCGCCGCCAAAATCGCTAGCAATGCCTCGGCGATCACGATTGCGATCGCGACGGCTGCGACCACGATCACGATGACGACCAGCGCCTTCACAATCGTCATGCCGACCTGCCCCCAATCGATAGCCTTGAGGGTTTCCCATGTCAGGTCCGCTTCTCGCTTGAGTGCTTCCCAACCCGCCTTCAGTTGTGCGGCCGTATACGCGGCGATTCTGCGGCCCTGTTCGTCAAACCACTCCCATGTTTCTGTTGCCTTGTTGAGAACCCAACGGCCTGCAGTGAACAGCCACGGCGCATGTTCATGCAGGAACCGGCTGGTTTCTTCGGAAACGTAGGCATATCCACGCTTCGTCGCGTCCCACAACGCCGCCGCGCCTTCTCCGACCGCTTCGCCGGCTTCTTCCCCATGACGTTCGACCCAGTTCCACCAGTCCTCGTACCAGACGGGATGAGGGATAGGCTCAACTGTCCGGATAGGCACGCGCCCACGCTTCTGCTGCTGCTCCGTTTCTCGCATCGGTACATCTTTGAGCACGCGTTGCCGAACCTTTTCGAGTTCTCCATTGCAATCGCTGACGTCGATGACGGACATGCGCTCTTTGAATTCGCCGGCGATCAGTTGATAGTCAGCCTCCTGACCCGGACCCCAATCGTCACCAGGAAACTTGATCTCCACAAGGCGCAACAGATTATCAACGTGAGGGCCGCCTTCGCGGTCGATGACACCACGGCCGGGCCACCGATCCATCGGACGCTCTACCACAACGACGTCGGGTCGACGCAGAGCGCCAGGTCTCCGACCGGGCGGGAACGGGTTGGTACTGTGACGCCTGCCCCCGGGTTGAGGCATTGCCTCGTCGCTGAGAAATGGAATGGGTGGCACACCGCCACGGGTGAGACGGCTCTCCCACATGTCGAAATTTACTTCTGCCTTGTAGCGCCACCAAAACTTGGCAATCCGCTCTTCAGCCCTGATCGCTTGCGTTACGACGATCTGTTTGAGAAAAGTTGTGGCCGTGGATCCATCAGGCAACCGAATCGCTCCAATCCTTGGAAATTTCAGTGCGAATTCGACCTTCTCCTGAAGGTACCCTTTTGCGCCCGGTGGCAAGATTGCATACTGCGGTACACGCTCCTGAACGGTTTCGCAGGTACCTGCCGGCTGAAGTGATCCGCCCATGGTCTTCTCCTTGCGTCGACGAAGGCTTACGCGCGGCTGTTCGCGTCGCCTTCTTTCACATAATCGGAATAAATGTCGGGCTGTCCGCCGCCCGCAAATTTCCACGGTTCGGTTTCAACCTTCTCCTGTTCAAGCGCGCGCAGGTTGACGGTCTGCGCTGATGGCGTGAACACGGGGATCGTCTCGCCCAGATCATTCGTATGACCGAGTACCGTGCGCCCGGACGGCAGCTTGAGCTCATATGCGTGCTGCATCATCGGCGAACCATCGACCTGACTCTTCAGGATGTATTGCGCTTGATACGACGGCTTGAACTGCGGCATCGCGTAGGCCTGACTCGTCGGCCCGCTGAAGCTGTGCTGAGCGCCCTTCACCTCGATTTTGCCGGGTGCATGGATCTCGATGTCACCACCCTTCAGACGGATGTAGGCTCCACCTGACGTCAGCAGGACTTCCTTCTCTGCCGCAACCTCAATCTTGTCCGTTGCCGACAGCACCTTGACCGACTTCTGCGCCACGATCTCGATGTCGGCTTTGTGAGCCTGAATCTCGACCTTCCCTTTCGCGGCGAAGAGCTTCATACCCGCGTTCTGAACGAACAGGCTGATCTTGTCCGCGATGCTGGCGATCAACGACTTGCCGGCGGCGATGTGCGTGCTCTGCCCGCTCACCAGGTTCACGTGCATATCCGCGATCAAGTGAGCAGATTGCTGCGTCGACAGGCCGATCCCAGCCGGACTGCCGAACAGCATCACCGGCTCCTTGAACGCGTTCGCCCACCCCGTGCCCCCGCCCGCGGTACGCCCGCCCGACGCCTCACCGGATACGCTGCTCTGGGTCGCGTCGGTGAACGTGCGCATGGCGTCGTGGCCGGGCTTGAGCGAGTCCGCCTGGTGCTGCTCGGCAAGCTCTGACATCGATTCGAGCAAGCCCTCCGCGTTGACGAGTTGCTGTTGCGTCTCGCGCACGTCGAGCGGCTGGCTCGTCGCCGATTTCGGATGCGTGGTCACATAGAGGCCACTCGTCGCGCGCACCGCACCATACGCATCCGTGCGCAGGTCGAAGCCTGTGCCAAGGTATGCACCGCGCGTGTTGCCCTGCTGGTTGATCAGATAGCCCAGGTGCAGGATGCTGTTGCCGGCACTGCTCATCAGCTGGGCACGGCTTTGCCCGGTGGCATCGTCCATCACGAGCTGGTTGAATCCGGCGCCCGAATATTCTTTCGATCGATAGCCCGACAGAATTCCATCGCTGTGCCATTGCGGCTTGGCCGCGCCGTTATACACACGGCCCATGACGAGCGGCCGGTCGCAATCGCCGCCGACGTGATCGACAAGCACTTCTTCGCCGATTCGCGGAATGTGCACGCTCCCATAGCCGCCACCGGTGTCCGCCTGTACGACGCGCACCCAGCACGATGCCCCCTGATCGCCCGGGTTCACGCGATCCCAGACGAACTGGATGCGGATCCGGTTCAGTTCGTCGGTGTGCACCTCCTCGCCCGACGGCCCGACGACGAGTGCCGTCTCCAGGTGCATCTTCGGCTTTTCATGCTCGAACGGACTACGGTATGGCACGGTCACGCGCTGGGCTTCGACTTCGACGAGAAAGTAGCCGACGCACCCGTCGGCGTGCGGCACCTCGAACGATGCGCTATCCGATCTGCTCGCACGCGCCTCGGCCAAGTCCCGGTGCAGGCTGTGCGGGAAATTCGACGCGGGGGTGACAGGCAGGTTGTTCTCGATCCACCACGACACGGCGATCGTCGCGAACTCGCGCTGTTCGACGCTATCGCCGTCGTGCGCCGGGTGATCGCCCAGCTCGAAACGCCGGCCGGCATCGAGCCCACGGACCCCGCCAACTCCGTGGAACCGCTTCGCGTGCGACTCCCATTCCTCCATGCGGATGCGGGACAGCCTGTCGCCTCGCTGCTGCTCCAGATACGTGTACGCGCCGGTGTATTCGTAGACTCCCAGCTGGCTCGGCAATGCGCCCTGGTTTCCGGCGGCAGGCACCGACGTGCCCTTTGGATTTGAACGAGCGGACGGATTCTTGTAGTCGAAGGTCCGAGTGGTCAGCGCAACGCTTTGCAGCGAGCGCGTCCCGGACCACTGCGTGAGCGCGTCGACCTCGCTTTGCGTGCCCGATCGATAGAACAGCACCGTTTTCGGCGACAGCGCCGGGAGCGCGTCCAGCTTGTCCGTGATCACCAGGGCGTGCGACTTGCCGTCGTCGGCCTGGTCCCAATAGCTGTAGAGCCCCTCGTTCTCGAGCAGGCGATGCACGAAGTTCCAGTCGGTTTCGCTCTGACGCGTGTACGAGCGGTTCGCCAATGGTTGTGACAGCATGAAGCGGAACCGGCCACGCGCCTCCGGATGCTGGTTCAGCACGTCGGACACGATGTCCTCGACCGACTTGTCGATCCAGATCCGCTGGTCGCGCCGGAAGTTAAGCACGTGCATCCACGCGTGTAGCGTGATCTGGTATGTCGTGAGACCGCCGTCGGCGCCCAGCCTACGCGCGGTATAGACATAGCCGTGGATCGGGCGATATCCGCCGCTTGCCTGCTGGATCCAGAGGGTCACGGGCTGCGCGATGAGCTTCTTCAATTCGATCGTGCTGTCAGACGACACCACGTCAAGCGTGAAGATGTAGTCGCGGCCGATCGTCGCCCGACCGACGGCCCGTTGCACCACCAGGGTATTCGGCCTGAGCGGGGTATCGAGCTTCAGCAACCGATCCTGCTCACTCAAGCCGCCGCGCAACGCGGCAGCAAGGTTCTGCACGTTCATTGGTAGCCTTTCAATTATATTTCATCGCTCTCGGATAGCGTCTGATACTGCTCGCGGCGATATTACTCGTTTTGCGAGGGCGAAAAAATCTGTCATGACCTTTCCTCCTGGAATCAGACATGTGACGATGAGCGGGGCGAAAGCCGTCATGACATTACCGCAACTCCATAGCACGATGTCGGCGCAAGTGTGAATGAATGTCAAGGACGTCGATTGATTAACGGGCAGCCCCGACATAAATCGTACATGCGGACCGCCCGATAAATATTCAAACCGCGATCGCGGAAGACGCAGGCCGGAACGCGAGAGGTGCGTTGAGTCCGCACAGCCGGCCTTCTCAGCACATTCGGCTCACTATAGCAATGACTATTCATCGATCACCAATTTTAGGAAGCGTTTGATTCGAGTATCAAACGTCGAATTCAACTTGTGATTCGCTCTCCGATAATGCAACTCCTAGAAACAATTGATTGCATTGTGTCGTTATTGGTGCCTGGATTGTGATCAATTGATTCTGGTGGTGACGTCGACTAAATGAGCGTCGCCGCGTGCTGCGCTAGCGAATACTTGACCTCCCCCTAGAGCAGATAACGTGGTTTATGCCTATTACGTAATCCACTCAGGAGAAACGATGTCTACTTATCAAGCTCTGCTCGCACGACGTGATGCCCTCGACGCTCAGATCAACGCTGCAAAAGTCGACGAACGAAATTCCGCGCTCGCAGAAGTCCGACGTCTCGTCGGTGATTTCGATATTTCCGTGCGGGAAATCTTCGGAGCCAGTCGAACGCAGAAGGGGCAACGGCGTCAGGCCAAGTACCGGGATCCCGAGACCGGCGCCATGTGGAGCGGACGCGGCCGTCCGCCGGCCTGGATCGCAGGCAAGGACCGCGTGCAATTTGAGATCGCGCCCGCCACCACCCGGGCTTGAACTGCGCCACGACGCTGGATATATTTACAGTACCTAAACGCGGCGGGTGTCTCTGAAGGCGCCCGCCGGTGACCCTTACACCGCTCCCCCTATGGAAAACCCAGATTCCGTTGCGACGGCTGCCCCGGGAATCGATCCCGTGCTTTTTGAGCACGCGCTAGAGCGCGCCACGGAAGACCTGCGCCGTATCGCAACATCGATCGCAGATCGCTATCTGAAGGCTGGACTGGCGAGCGCCCTGAGCTGGTCCGTCCTGCTCGAAATCGACGAACAAGCCTTTTCGGATCTTGCGTTCCAGAGCAGGAATGCGGCGGCAGTCGTCGATGCCCTCGTCCGGATCAGCCCGGCAACGTTGCCCGGTGTCGACTTCAGCGGCCTCGTCGACTGGAATTTGGCGGCCACACCGCTGCCGATCGTCTACCTCTGTGTCCGGGAGCGGCTGTTGACAGCTGCTGTTCCGAACTGAGCGCCTGCAGTTTCATGACCTACCGACAAGGGCGTTCTTTCGTGTACGGAGATGTGGCGCAATCCACGCCGAATGGCCGCCGACGCGGCGGCTATTCGAGCGCACGTAGTGCGCAGAAAGTCGTCCGAATGACGGGACAGGACCACCCTTCCCGTCTGTTGGCAAAGGACGCGAATCGGAGATTCGCGTTATCTTTGGGGTGGCCAATATTCAGTATATAAGGTCAAATGGACGAACCGACTCTCTGGCTGTCGGCACCGACCGACGCTTACAAGCAGTGGCAACGCACCGAAGCGGCAGGCGCCGATCGGCGCGCATTCTCCCCACGATCGATAGTCCAGCATGAAGCCATGTTCGAGCGCTTCATGCGCCACCTGACCGCCGCGCGGCGGTCGCTGGCCACCTTCGGGCCCGACCACCTCGAATCGTTCTTCGCCGATCTCGATCGCCGGTGCAAACCCGGCACCACCACACGTCTGCGGTACCAGAAGCTCCTCGATCGGCTCGGTCGACACCTGGTCGACATCGGTGTGCGGAAAACGAATCCTGCCGCGGTCTATACCTTGACGCAGACGTGGCCGGAGGATGAGCCGATTCCCATCTACCTCATCGAGGACGACGACCATCGACTGCAGGCCTCGATCCGATCCATCGACGGGCTCGACGATCGCGCGTTGCGCAACCGCGCGATCGTTGGCCTTTTGCTGTCGACCGGCATCACCGCGCAGGAAATCCGGCAGGCGGCCGCCGCCGACCTCGACCTGTCGCCAACTCGGCCGCACCTCCGTATACCGAAACGCGGTCCGCGCGAAGCACGTCGGATCAACATCGACGAATTCGCGGAGCCGGCGCTGGCGCGGTGGCGAAACCTCTCTGCGACCACCGACAGTCCACTCCTCTTTCCATCGCCCCGCGCCGGAGGCCCAATGACGGACGAGATGCTCGGCCGGATCGTACGGGACGAGCTGGTCGCGGTCGATATTCGCGTTCCCGATATGAGCCCGCGCACGCTACGCAACACCTTCGCCCGCCGCCTGTTGCTCGTTGGCAAGAGCAACGACGACGTCACGCACGCGCTGGGCCTCACAAGCCAACGCACAGTGATCCGGATTCGCGCGACCCTCGATCCATCAGCGCAAACCCACAACGCGACGTGACTTCCGGACGATCTCTATATCCCGAGAAGCGTGTGCCTGCTCGCGCACTTTGGCCGGCCCTGATCAGCGTATGGGGGGTCGGTGTAAAAGCCCCCGTTCAGCTCCTCACTGAAGTCGGCAACGAATCCTTCGCCTTGTTCGCCCACCCGCCGCGTTGGCAGGCCTCGTTCTAGTCGCCAGCGCTCAGACTCAACTGTCCGCGGCAAGTCTCCATACAGACACGGAACCCGACTTTCCCGCGCATGACCGCTAGGTTAGCGGTGGATAAGGGGGCATCCGGTAAGATCGTCCACAACAGCAACGTCGCCCCCTTTTCATCGGACGAAGCGACTGTACGTCGCGCGGAGGTCATGCTAGAGTCTGTGGGCTACCAAAACAGCGGTAGTGTGGGCTTGGCAGCCCGCCAACTTGGAAACCCGCACGCCTGCCCCGGCAGGTCGTGCGTCAGCTTCTGCACGCCTGTTTACGGGCGGGCCGTGGCGGGGAGGCCTTTCGGGGCCTGCCGGTGCGTGGTTTCCAAGCCGGTCTGCCAACCTCGTTATCGTGCCCGCCCACCCCATTCTTTCGTCTCGGTTGGTGCGGGCTTAACCCCAAGTAGAGGGCAGGCCAAACGTGACAACCGATGACAAATTCTCTACGGCGCACAATGCGCGCGACGCAATGCTTCCCCGCGATATCGCTGTACTGGAAAGTGCAGTGCAAAGTGCGCTGGAATCGTTCGAGCGCCTCACGGCGCACTTCACCAAATTGACTGCTATTGCCCGCTTCGCGCTACACGCCGAAATGCGTGACGAGGATCGACGCTATGTGTTGCAAGCGATGCACGAACTCAGCGAGCAAGGAGAAGTCGACTTGCAGCGGCGGCAAGATGCGCTGCGCCTGACCGCTTCGCGATACTGGTTGGCGCGCTATGGAGGCGAGGGACAGCCTTCAGCCCGGCACTGACTGGTAGGGCCATCAGCAGACGGTGCGGTAGAACGCGATTTGAGTTGATGAACCCCGGCACGGCACGATTCAGCGGGTGAACAACTCAGCCTACTTGAGCGCCGTCACGCTCTGCCCCGCCGAGTATTGCTTGCGCCGCACGCCAACCTACCGTTTCCGCAAATTATTGCCGAAACATTAACACCCATTTTCGTCCAGACTGTCTAGGGTTGCCCTCGAACGCGTGGGTGTGGTTGGCCGGTGGATATATCGAGTGTGCGCTGCCATCCAGGAGAGAGAATTCCCTGGCGCAGTGGAGCAAAACCTCTCCGCAGCAGCTGATCGACAACGATCTTGGCCGGCCCCCGAATATCGGCTCACTCGCGCCATCCTGTGCCTACGGTTCTGGCACATATCAACCTCGGATCGCCAGAACCGTTTTGCTGGCCGGATCACCGGCCAGCCTTTTTATTCATCGAGCACATCTCGCCGGCTCGCTCTTTTTCACTCGCCATGCTTTGCGGCTACGCATAACCGCTATTAATCCAAACCCAGATCATCACGGCACCGAAGTCATCGCTGGAACTTTCACTACCATCAGCGCGTGTACCAATGACAACCTGCCACTTATGGCCTGAATCGCGGATAGCGAAGCAAAAAAGCCCGACACGTGAAGTGCCGGGCTTTACGCAAGTTCGCCGTCCGTCAGGCAGCCTGTGAGAACAGGTCTACAGGCGCCAGGTTCAGCATCGTGAGGTGCTCAGAGTTCGAAATCGCCCTGTCGACAAGGAACCGATCTAGCTCCGCCGGCGTCAGGTTGTGTCGCTCGGCGAGATGGGCAAAGTACCGCCCGCGCTTCGCCATTTCGTGATACCTGCCGGCCATGCCGCCCGGCAGCTTCAAAATGCCTTCGTTTAAACAGAATCGGGCCGACTCCATCCCGGTGTGTTGCTGGGCCTTCACGTACCAGGCAGAGTCGAAGCTACAGGTCACGAAAGCGCAAGCAGCCTCGCTGTCCACTTCGAGCTGGTCACTCTCTTCAAAATAGACGATCTGTTCGCGCGACTTGGTGCGTGCATAACGATTCGCCCGGTCCGGATGGCGATCGCGATTCCACTGTTCAGCTGCATAGTCGCGAAGTCCATCCGTGGGCACGTCGGCATCGTACGCGCCGACGAAGAACCACCCGTGGTGTGGGATATCGACCTTCGGCAGTGGGTCGGGACCGGGACATGGAAGCGACGACCGAGGCGACGCACGCGAACCACACCGACAGTGCTGGAAATGCGTGCGGTGCATAGTGATGCATTGAAAGATAAAAATCGATCGCCACCAGCTGCGCCGGCGTGATCATCTCGAACTGCACGTCGCAGAGCGCTCGGTTTTCCGGCGTGTCAGGTATCTCGCCAGCAGCCAATGTGCCCTCATGCTGCTCGGCGCGCTCGGCCTCGAGCACGTCGAGCATCAGCAGGTACTGCAGCAACCGGACCCGTTCCAGGTACGACAAGACATCCGCCCTGACTGCCAAGTACCCGGCCTCGCTGAGCCTCCTGCCGACGAGTTCGCGGCGACCAAGATCCCATTGCACCGCGACCAGATAGTTCCGGAAGCGATTCAGCCCTTCC
Organism: Burkholderia sp. SIMBA_062; assembly: GCF_046534765.1. Lineage (NCBI taxonomy): Bacteria > Pseudomonadati > Pseudomonadota > Betaproteobacteria > Burkholderiales > Burkholderiaceae > Burkholderia > Burkholderia sp. SIMBA_062. The sequence continues at coordinate 26,054 of NZ_JAWRYD010000044.1, read as the reverse complement.
AGATGCTGGTGGCCCGTCTCCTTCACCATCGACTCCATCGAGCGATCGCGTTCGCCAGACACAGAATGCGCAGCCGAATCGAGATCCACACGCGGCGCGCGCGCCCCCTCGCCGAGAAATACCCCGCACGTCCCCTCGTTTCCAGCACGGTATAGATCGGACAGGCGCCGAATCGACTCGCTAGAGACGGGCGACGGAAACGGGCGACCTGAATCGTCTGCGAAAAGTGAGAGCATCGTCCATACGCAGTCGGTGGACCACTCGGCGATCGGCGAAAATGTGAGAAATCCGTCCGCGTTCCGGACGGGTCTCAACGCATTCTCGTTGCGTGCCGTCATGGCCGTTGCGCGACTGCCGCTTTCACCGAACCTGTTGCCGAGTACGGTAACGACTTCGCCACTGCCACCGGCGGCCGTCGAACGCTCGAGCGAGACCCGGAACCGGTTCTGCGGGTCGACCTTCCAGTCCGCGGCACAGGCTCGTATCCGCTTTCCGTTCTTCACCCCGTTCTCCGGGGTGCGGGGAAGCGTCCCGCAGCCGATCGTCGCGACAACAAACTGGGACGACAGGGACGGCTTTGCGACGTGCACCGATACCGGCGTCGCGGCATCCATATAGGCGTCCCGAATCTCGTCGAGCATGGCCTGGAGGTGCCAGTGCATGCTCGGATTCTCGATCGTCGTGTCCGCGCTCGTCACGAAGTGCTCACGCGACGCGTCGCCGCCGGCGCGGCGCACCGCCTCCAGCATGAGGATCGCCGTACCGGTCAAGTCCTTACCGCCGCTCATCGCGTTCGATAGTGTGTATCCCTGTCGAACCAACGCGACAAGCGCATCGATAGCCGACTCGATCTTCACCAGAATTTCAGAGAACATGTACTGCTCCAGTAGCGCAGGAACAGCCCCACACGGGAGCTGATCCCGCGTGGGTTGAGGGGAATGAACAATCAGGGCGCGCGATACAACTCGCCGCGCGCCGACACCGCCTCCCAGTTTTTCAGGTACGCCTCCGCGACACGGGTGTCACCGCGCAACACGACAACGTTCTCGGCGTTGTACCGCGGCGCCTGTTGCGAGTAGTTATAGCTTCCGGTCTCGACGGTCGCGCCGTCGACAACGACGTACTTCGAGTGTTGAGCCGGAAAGACGCTCACGACGCGAACCGGAATACCGGCGTATGCGAGCGCGCCAAGAGCAGCGCGAGCGCGGCCGCTACGGTCCTCGTCGAAGTTGCTGCACGCGTCGACAGGACCGCAACATCAACGCCGCGACGCTTTGCGGTGATGAGCGCGCGCGTTACCGCGGGCGCGGTGAACGAGTAGGCCAGCAGTCGGATCGACTGACGGGCAGAGCTAATCGTGCGAAGCACGAGACTCTCAGCTCCGCCGTCAGGCGAGAACGCAACTTCGACCTGTGGCACGGGTTGGGCGTGCGCACGCCCGGTAAGGGCGATCGATACACAACAGCACACCCATGCCACCAGAACCGCCCAACCGATTTGCTTCTTCACGATGATCTCCATAGGTAAAGGATCGGTCTCGCTCACGTTTCCTGAGCATGACCTTCAGATGCGTCATCGACGCGAACTGGTGAGTGAGCTAGCGGCTCGCCAGTGCTTTCGCCACATCACGTGCGGTTACGGTCAGGAGCCAGCGATCGCACTCCTTCCGCGGCCACTTGGTGTACTCGGCATATCCTTCCTTCTGCGGGACAGTCGAACTGGCGACTGCGACGAGAAAGCCAAATCGATCGACGGGACTGCCCAGAAGCGCGCTGCTGGCTTGAAGCGCAGTCCGGATCGCCGAAATCCCCACGTACGCGGGCATGTCAATCACCGACAGCGCGTGCAGTGCAACATCGCGCACCGACGTGTTGCCCGTCCCCTCCGAAACAATGGAGAGGGTGGCCAAACGCGCCCGAACTGACATCGCGTGAAACGATTCGCGAGCACCTTCCGGCAAGATGTCCGACGCGAGATGCGCCAGATCAATATTCAAAAGTGGCATTCAGGGGTCTCAAAAAAAGCGGCCCCGCTCTCTTTCTAGAATGGGGCCGACGTTCAGGGGTTCAGATGCAGGGCTTCGGATGCCCCGCCGGAAAGGTGTGGACTTGGCCATCCTTGCAGATGACCGCGTCCGTTCTCACGGGCTGCCGCCTTTCGGCGGCGGCCTGCGCGACCACTGCGTAGCGGTACGCAGACGCCGGCGGCTCGCCGCCACCATGCATCGCAATCAACAGCATCTCCAGATTCGTCAAATCGTTCATCGAGCGTTCCTCCGTCGACGGATCAGGATGGGACGACGGCCGTAGCCGCCACCGTTACCCAGCGCCCGTTGACGAGCACGTCACGCAGACGCGAGCCGTTCAGCTCGTAGACATGCTCCGTACCCATGCGAATGGGCTTCGGACGGATCGAGACCGTCAGGCTTCGAACCAGCGCAGCCGATTTGGACTTCAGTTTCATAGCGTTCCTCGGAAAGAAAAAAGGCGAGGAACGCCCCTGTGGGGAACGTTCCCCACCAGGGTTAAAAATGTGTGCTGCACTACCTCGCGAGTGCGGCCACGTCGATGACGGCGTCCGCCTCGGCAATCAGGTCTGGTGTTTGCGAGATGAAAAACTCCCGCGCATACCCTCCCTGACGCAGAACCTCGCGCTTCATCCGCATGAACTGCACCTTGCGATCAGGATCGAGCGGTCCATCGGACTCGTCGCTGAAGAGCGTCTCGTACGGCTGATCCGCGTTGCCCGCGATATACAGGGCGACGCCACGTGTCAGGCATTCGTTGATCCACACCTTCTGACCACCCGACATCACACCGACTGCCTTGCTGCTGTCGCTTTCGGCGTCGTGCACGAGGATTTCGAAGCCCTCGCGCGTTTCACCGTTGGCCAACGTGCGCTGCGTCTGGATCTCGACCGTGAACCGCGTGCCGTAGCACGCGAGCAGCAGGTCATTCACCGTCTGCGTCAATTCCGGGCCTGCGTCATCGATCGTCAAGGCGATCACGCCGTCGTTCCCCAGCCCTTTCGCGAGCAGCTTCCACTTCGCGATCTCGTCGGAGATGCGCTCTGCAAGCGCTTGCGTCGCCGAAAACCCCTCCAGCTCGCGCTCGAGAACGGCAATCGTCGCTTCGCGCGTCGCCTGGCTCCGGATCAATGCTTCGATCCGCGCATCCAGTCCCGTGCAAAGATCGCGACGGGCGACCAACTGACCATCGACGTCCGCAATCGCTTGCGTCACGTCGACCGCCGCCAGGCGCGACACCTCCGCTTCGACCTCACGCAACAGCCCGGTAAGGCGCGTCGACTCCGTCTCCCGACGGGCGATCGCCTCGCTGCGCTCTACATCGAGCGATTCCAGTTCGGCATGGGCCTTCGTCAGCCCCGCCTCGGCAGCGTCCAGCAAGGGCTTCCGGGCAGCAAGCTCGGTCGCACGCTGAAGCGCCTGACGTGCGGCCGAGACTTCAGCGTTCACACGCTGAAGCTCAGTACGCTTCACCGACAGCGTTGCGACAGACGGCGCAAGTTGGTGCAGCTCCGACTTGTGTTGTCGATAGCGCGTCCGAAGATCCTTCAGCGAGACGGCTTGAACGTCCACTTGATGCGCGGCACTCCTCGCTTGCGCGAGCAGCGGGCATGTCGCATGGATATCCAGCCCTGCGCACGGCACCGATCCGATCACCGACGATTGCTCGGTCAGATTCCGAATCAGGGCTGCCTTTGTCGTGCCCTCCGATTCCAACCCGGAGAGCGTCGACTCGACAGTCGCCGCGCGCAACCGCTTCGCATCAAGCTCGTCTATCGCCTGCTGTAGAGGCTGGACCAGTGCTTCGGCCTTTCCGAGACAAAGCAGGGCTTCGTCACGGGCAGCCGCGGCACCGCGGATCAGCTCGGCTTGCCGAACGACAGCTGTGTGGCCGGCGATGGTCTCGCGCAGCGCCGCTGCGCGTTGCATGAAGCGCTTCTCTTCGGCCTGCTTGTCCCGCTCCAACGTCTGAAGCGATACCTGCAGTTCACCGCGCCGCGCGCCGAGTTCACCCAAGCGCGCGGCCGCGCCAACGTTCTCGCCTTGCTTGGCAACAAGCACGGCGTGCTGTTGCGTCAGCGTGGCAATCTCCGCTTGCGCGGTCGTACGCTTGTCCCGTGCGGCGGCGATATCAGCTGCATCTGTCGCGATGGCCTTGCGCGCCTCTTCGACACGCTCACGCTTGCCAGAGAACGTGGTGAGATCCTGCTGCACCACAACGAGATGCCGGGCGAGTGCTTTCGCGACATCAACAGCCTTCGTCGACAACGCACGTAGGTGATCGATCTTCAGCAGCTCCGCGAGGAGCCCCTTGATCTCGGTCGCACCGTAGGACGCGAGCGGTCGACGGTTCTGCGCCGAGAACACGCTCGTGAAGAACGATTCAAGCGAGCCACAGATCGCCTCAACACATCGATCGTAGGTTTCGCTCTTACCATCCGACACCGTGCCGTCCGGAAGCGATACCGGCCGCCACTCCCCGTCCATCGAGCGATAGAACAGGAAATAGTCCGCCTTGCCCGTCTTGCCCGGCTTGCGAAACGCGAAGGTCGACCGATAGCGCAGGCCGTCGTGCCCCCATTCGAACTCCTTGCGCGCCTGCACGCCGCAGATGTGATCCCAGTACGAGAACGCATCAACGGACAGCTTCGACGCGCGCGAGGGCATGATCCGGTACGGATGCAGGTTGTCCATGATCGTCGTCTTGCCGGCGCCGTTCGGCCCCGTTAACGCGATCAACCCATTGGGCAACGACTCCAGATCGAGTTCCACGCTGTCGCGCTTCATCCCGTCCCGGACGCCCGTGAACCCTTCAAGCAGCAGTCTCAGAGGTCGCATGACTGGATCTCCGAAAGCGAGATGGGCTGCGAATATTCATCGGGAAAGAAGAACGGGATTTCGTCGTCTTCGACGGAGAGCGTCGGCTCAGGCCGGGAAACCGGCTTGCTCAACGTGCCGGCAACCGCTGCCTCCACCATTCCACAGAGGCGACGGAACGCGTCCGACGTCTGCTTGAGCACCGAATCCCAATCGGAACAACCCGTGAGAATCTGCAGCTCGCGACCGGACCATTGACCCGAGTACCCCGAGTCGAACGACCACAGCAGGTTCTGCAGCTCGACGCCCGGTGTAACGACAATCTCAGCCTCGTCGGCTTCGACCACATGGGTCATCACAAACAGGCCATCGCGTTGCGCGATGACGGCGCCGCGCTGGACACCGAATGGTTGATGGAAAAGTGCCGCCGTGCATCCGCCGTGTTCGACGAGAAGCTTCTGCAGCGATTTCGCGTCGGTCGACGCGGTAAAGGTCTGGGTCCAACGGACACCAGCAGGATAGAGACCAAACATGAGCACACTCCGGACTTGAGACGGAGTGCGCCCCTGACGGGGAACATGCCCCGTCAGGGTAGAAAGAAAATGGACCCAGCGATGCTGCCGTCGATGCGCCAATCGGCGCGGGGTGAACCTCGTTTCGATAGCCACGCGGGCTATCGGAACACGGCTAGTGTTCAAAAGTGACGGAGAACAACCCGTCGGCTAGCGGCATTACGCCGCGAACAGATCGTCGTTGAGCCAGGCCGATTCACCGGCACTCGGTGGAGTATGCGAACTGCCCGTCGCCGATGTGTCCAGCGACAGCACCGATGCAACTTCCGGCGGGCCAGACTGAACACCTACAGGTCCTCCGGTCGCAGCGAGACGCGCCAGAATGGATTGAGCGATCGCTTCCGGCTCGCCCGTCTCGAGCAGCTGTAGCCGATCAACCAGCGGAACAGCATCGACGTCCGCCAGCTCACACCAGCGAGTCAGCTTTGCGTCGACCGTCGGCGCGGTGCTGATCCCTTCCGCGCGGCTTCGCATGACAGGTAGCACGCGCGGCTCGAGCTTCACGCCGGCGGCCGCCGAGAACATCGCTTCGATCGCCTTGCGGTCGACCAGTTGCTTATGCTCTTCGTCGATCTGCCAGCGAATGCGCACGAACTTCCCCACGGATGCTGCGGCGAGTGCCTCGAGCTCGATGGCGTCCGGCGGGCCGTCGAACGACACGGATACCATTTCGCGAGATGGTGTCGGGATCAGTACGGCTTGTGCATCGGATGCCGTCACGTCCCACGACAGGTAGCCCTTGTCGCCGAGCTCGCCGTAGTGGAAGCGCCCGATCGAGCCCGGGTACCCCACCAAGCGCCCTTCGCGCTCCCACGTCTGCTCCTTGTGGATATGCCCAAGCATGAACGCCGAGCATTCCGCCGAAAACAACGCGCCGAGGCTGAACTCATGATCGAACCCTGCCATCGTGACGCCGTGTTCGGTCTCGCACCCATTGACGGTCCCGTGGGACACGCCGACGGTCGGAACGCCAGCCTCACGTGCCAAGGTGTTGACCCGGCCGGCCGCAGACAGAAAGCTGGCGAGCGAATCAGCGAGGTCGGTCGACGCTGCTAACGCGCCGACGCGCAACGCCAAATCTGCCTTGTTCATCGTCGGAAGGCACGTAAATATCGTGCTGGCACCACTGCCGATCGCATAGCGAAACTCTTTGTCGCTGAACACCGGTCCCGGTGAGAACCAGAACTCCCCATCGACAAGCGCCATCTGGCACGGACGGTCCGCGATTGCCACCGGATACCGCGCGCCCATCAGCGCGAAGTTGCTCAGCGTGCCCGGCGGTTCATGCGAGAACGTGCCCTGAAGCATGAGAACAGGCATCTCCCCGGCCAGCCGGTGCACTTGCTGCGCGAGCGCGTGGAGAGCCGGCGAATGTGCGTCCAGTCGATGATCGGTCGAATCGCCACTGATCACCGCAACGTCAGCTCGCTGCGAGATTGCGTCGCCCACCGCATATCTGAAACAACGGTCCGCCTCATCGAAGTTGACTGGTGAGTAATGCAGGTCAGAAAAGTGCGCGATCTTCATTTGCGCCTCCAAAATTAAAAAGGCCGCCTCACGGCAGCCGATAAATGATGACCGCCGACAAGGGGCGGACAAGGAAATTAAGTTGAGAAGAGAACCTCACGAACCTTCATCAGCGTGTTACCGAGCAGATTCAGTCCCGGCCACTTTGTAGGGTCGGTGATTCGCGGGTCGAATTTCCCAATCCCCGCTCCCCATATGTCGTCGGACCGACTGGCTTCAACAAGAATCGTCGAGCCTGTTCCGCTAAGCACCCGTCCCTGGTCCGGGTTCTGCCTAAACTTCTCTCGGCATCCCACAAACACAATCGACTCGCGACACCTGAGCCAAATTTCTTCGTCGAAACCAGACACATCCCGTCCAAGCTGCTTCTGCTTCTTCGGAGAAGGCGTCTCCAGAATCTTCGCGGCCACTTCATGGTCGTCGAACAGCATGGCCTTGGCGTACATCATGAACTGCTCAACGCAATTGAAATCCACTTCGTGGTAGGTGAAGCGGCTAGGGTGCCAATTGCTCAGGACGCCGGCCCCGAAGGGCCGGCGAGATGGCTGTCATTTAGGCGTTGTGCAACGATTCGACCGCCGCACCGATTTCACGTTGAAGCGAAACCGGATCGTTCAGCGCCGTCGTCAGCCGCGCGACCATCTTGTCGACGTCAGCTGGTCGGTCGGTCCAGCCGCGGCCGAATCGAAAGTGACCGTAGACGCGAAACGCCTTGCGCTGGTCTTCCTCAACGAAGCGAAGGCGCTGCAGCAGGTCCTGCATGCGATGGCGCTTTTCTTCCATCGACTCGGGCGGGCCGTCGCCGGCTTCAGCCTGATCAGCGCGCATGCCGGGGCTTTCGCCCTCTGACGGGTGAAGCTGAATCACCGTGCTGCCAGAATCGGGCAGTGTGGGTGGCCCGGCGACTTCGATCGCCGCCGGGGCGTCTTCGGCACCGTCAAGCAGTGCGCCGATGTCGATATCCGCATCGAGCACGGTCAGCATCTGCGGTTGACGCACCGCCTCGCCCGCCTCGTTGATCCGCGTGATGTCGAATTCCCGCTTCGAGATCCAGAACCGGGTGCCGGTCAGCGTGCCTCGAGCCAGTTGAACCGTCTTCATCGCCGCGTATGCTTTCTGCAGGACGTAGATCGAGTTTGTCGGGAGTTCAATCAAACCCAGTCCCTTGATATCTGGAATGGCGAAGATGAACTGGGCACCGAGGTTGCATTGGCGGCTTTGGTACTGCGGGCATTGCTCGGGGTTGCAAATGCCATCGGGGATCGCGTCATCCTGACGGAAAATCACATCGCGACCGCCGAAATGGCGCGCCGCCCGTTGCGCCCGCGGATCGCGCTCGACCTTCGCGTACGTCTTGCAGTACCGCAGGCCGTCCGGCCCGTACTGCGAGAAGTACTTGCGACCGCTCGCGCCCCACGCCGCCATCTCGTTCGGGATGTTTTGCATCCAGTCGTTGAAGGCGAACAGCACCGGGAAGCGATAGAGCCTGACGCCCTGCCCGCGATCCTCACCGTAGAGCCGCAGAATCTCTTCGGCCACGTCCGGGTTATTGAAGTCCGAGCGGCGGCAGGTGAAGTAATCGGTGTTGCGCGGCGCCAGCGCATGCTTGAGCCGACAACGGGATTCGATCGCCTTGCCGATCGTCTCGAACGAGTCGCCGGCAGCCACCATCTCCTCGTACAGCGCAACCGCATCCGGATTGCCCCGGGCGGCCGACGTCAGGACCTTGATGCCGGGCCGGATCTTCCCGATCACGGGCGGGCGCATTGTCCGCTCTTCGACGACGCTCCGTATGGGGCCGCCGACCATACTGACAACTGCATTCATGAAAGTTTCCTCGCGAGTTTGAAGATCGCCTGGGTGCGCAACGCGTCCGCCGATTGCTCGAGCGCGTTGGCAACCGCCTCTCCTCGGCGGTGAGCGATACTGGACAGAAAAATCCGGCGGTCGGAGTCGGTGAACATCGCGACTTGCGCTACCTCGCAACGCTCCCGCCAGGCGGGTGACGTCGTGTCGGTAGCCGACCTTTCCTCCGCGATCGTTTGGCTGATCACGTCGGCAATCCGGGAATTGAGACGATTGGGAAGCACAGGGACCTCCGGGATAGAAAAAAACGACGAAAAAAAAGCGCGTTCCTCGGTGGAGGAACGCGCTTCGTGGATTCGGATAAATGACCCGGCACCACGTCCCTTCCGGGGACGTGGTGCTCAGGGAGCCGGTCGGCTCATATAGAGGACGTTAGGTCGTCCTCGCACAGCATGGTCACGCTGCGCTACAGCCCATTTTCGGAAGTGCCATTCCGACGCAGGTTCACGGCTCAGTCGACTACAGTCGTTCTACCCAGATAGAGGCCTGGAGAGAGACACCCGTTGTCCGGGCTCGAACGACGTCGCGGCGCAAATGAATGCGACCAGCAACGAGTTTCATGACTGAAATGGGGAGCGCGGGCGAGGCGCTCATCAGAAAGGAATTCCACACTGGTTGCCAACCAGTCGGAGCATGCCCATTGGCACGGCTTGTACAAAAGATGGACTTCGGCCAGCGAAGTCAAGGTCGATGCGTCAGGGACGCGAGAAGTAGAGTCAGTATCGCGATTATTTCGGCCCGTAATCCCCGAAAAGCTCACGAAAACAGCCACGCTTTTGCCGGTACGCGCCCCGAGCGGCTCGCTCAGAATTGTCAATGAGAGAGACCACCCGAAAAAATCATGTCTGCCGTTCTCGAACCACCGCACGAAGGGCGCGGGCAACCTGACACGCCCACGCAAAACGACACACCAACCGCCGACCCGGCGGTTCGCCTCGCCACGTCGACAGGATTGAAGCCGATCCAGCGCCTGACGAGCGACAGCCGCATCGACAAGATCGTGCCGGATTCCGACGCGGTCACCATCCTGCACTACAGTTCTGTCTTCGCCCGCACGTTCATTCGAAGCGACTACAACTTCTGCGCAGCCAAGATCTCGGTTGCCCGAGGCGGCAAGGTCCGGGCGCTCGAAACCGCGCTGAGAGACACCGCTGACTGGATGCGAAAAGCGACGGCTTGGGTCGAACGACACAACGCGCGCTCCCTGACGTTCCCGTACGAACAGATCGAACTGAAAGTGACGCGGCCGCTCGCCGGTCTGCTGGTGCGGTGCCTGACCCAGTACGACCGCCTGTTTACGGCGTCGATGGAGGCGCAGCTCGCCGAAAAGATCACGCCGCAGGACCGCGCCAACATCCTCAAAAACGCCGAGGGGCGGATTCTGCACGTCAGAACCGTGTGCATTCCGGATAACGACCGGTACGACGGCGACGGGACCGTTCGCGACTAACTCATCGATCCTGCAACTAGGCCGGACCTTGACATTGTCGTCCGGTGAATAAGCTCGTCCTGAGCCTGCCGCGCGTTCGAACGACGTTGCGAGGTCTCGATCAACCACGGAGCACATTTTGGACATTCGAGAGATCCAGGCGTTGCACGCCCAATACTCGTCGCAACCTGTCGTCATCGACATCAATAGCCATATGCGAGCGCTCCCGGCCCCCGACCGGCGTGAATCGCCACGAGCGCTGGTGTCCGCGCGACTCGTGTCGACTGGCAGGCGGATCGGCCGGCCGGCTGCCATCGTCGTCGCTCTGGCGCTGGGCGCCGCCGTCGCAGGAGTGTGTACCGCGAAGCTCTGGCGCTCCCTTCATGCGCCGCAAGCCTCCGCACACATCGATCCGGCGACGTCGCAGCTCACTGGTACCACGCCTGTACACGTCGGTGCGCCCTCGACACCGAACGGATCGAAGCCGCCGCTCACCAGCGCCGACTTCGACGAGCCGGCCGAGCGTGCCGCGGCCAGCCAGCGCCGCGTCGATGCCGACGCGTTCCGCGCGTCGGAGGCCCTCGGTTCGCCGGCACTTACGAAGCAATCAACGTCTGCCGCCCCGCCCGATCCGGCAAAGGCTGCTGCATCCCCGATTCGCGTGGCCCATGCCGCTGCCGGTCCAGCTGCTGGCCAACCACCCGTTCCACCCGCGCCGGCTCAGGCCGTCCCCGCAGCCGCAGCAGCGCCTGCTGCATCCGCGCCGACTGTCCAGCCAGCCGCGCAGCCGAGGGCCGTACCGCGTCGGGCCCACCACGCACCCGCTCGTCAGCGCCAGGACACGGCCGGCACCGAGGCGTCCGCTCCGGCGACACGGATCGAAGCGGCGAAGCCCGAGCACACCACAAAATCCGGAACGCCTGCCAAGGCTGGCGACGTCCCCCTGTTCTGAGAGCCCCTATGAAAGCGCGACCGATCAATGTGACGATCCTTGCGGCCGGTCTGGTCGTCGAAGGCACCATGATTCTCGATCACGGCTTGAGCGTCTTCGCCATCGCAAACGGCGACATCATCTCAACCGCCGGTCTGCTGCACATCGGCACCGGTGGCATCGTAAAAGGACAGGTACAGGGCGAGCTCGTTCGCATCGACGGCACCGTAGAGGGCGACGTCCACGCGCGCGAAACCCTCGAGATCAACGGCAGGGTGAACGGCAACGTGTTCTACTGCGGCACCATCCGGCTCGGCCCGCACGCTGCGCTCGATGGTCAACTCAAGCGAGTGCAGCGGGAGCTTGTCATCGAGGCTGCGCCGACGGAGCGTGAAGCGGCACCGGAACGCCTCGAATCGACTGCGGCGGCTCAATGAAGAGCTCGCGTCAGCTCCGCCGCATCACGTCGTTCGCCGTTGCATGCGTGTGGTCGATCCCCGTTCTGATGTTTGCCGGCTACATCCTATGGAATCTCGTGCCGTTTTTCCAGGGCGACGAGAATTCGCGAATGGCCTACTATCTCCGAACTGCCTCATACTTTGCGATGCGTGCCATTTCTAGCATATGGACGCGAGAATGGAGCTTTCTTCCGATCCGATTCGATGATCTCAATTTCGCCGAATGGGGAATTCTCTATATTTCCGGTCTCGTTACCGATCTGAGCCTCGCGTCCCTGGTACTCCAGATCGGAACTGTGATCGCGAATTGCCTCGAAATCTTCGCTTTCAAACTCGCCTTTCGCGTGCGGCGCTCGCGGGGTCCGCAAGAAGTGACGTCGATCTCGCCGACCACGGCCAATACGACGTCCAGCCGACCCGATAAACCAAATCGAACTACCAGAGAATCCTAAATGAAACCCTCGCTTTTCCTCACACTTCTGCTTCTGGCGTGCGCCGTGGGGCTGGGTGTAACCGGTGTGATGATCAGCCAAAGTGACTCGCACTTGGCTTCGATTCTTCCTGCGCGCCTCTTTTATACCGGCGCTTGCATCGCATTTCTCGGTGCATTGGCCAGCGTTTTGGCGTCGGTATTTAGGGGCGACTGACGGTTCTCCATTCTGCCCGTATTCGGCCGCCTCACGCGGCCGATTTCTGTTCAATTCCGGACTCGATCACAAACCGCGACACCGCATTCTTCTTGATCGACGAAATGGTGAGACTATCGCGAGCCCGCGTCATAGCGACGTAGAACAGGCGCCGCTCCTCGGACTCCGAGCTCTTATCGTCCGGCACCACACCCTCCTCCGATCGGCTGATCCAGACGTGGTCGTACTCCAGCCCCTTCGAGCTGTGCATCGTCGTCAGCACCAGGACGCCGTCGCCCGGCTTATTGTTGTCCCGCTTCAAAAACTCAATGCGCTCAGTAAACGATCCGTTCAGGCGGCTCACCACGTCGTAGATGCACTGGATCGCCCGGATCGCCACGTCGCCCTTGGCATACGTCATCATCCACTCGTAGACTCCTTCTAGAGCGAGCGAATGAAACGACCGCTGGCAAAGCGCCTGCCACTCGCCCAGCCGCTTCATGAAGGCCCGGTATGCAGTTGCCGTCTCCTCGCGCAGCCCGAGGCCGACCAGTTCCTGCTTTTGCAGCTGGACGAAAGCCGTGCCCATCCGTTTGTGCAACGCGCCGAGGTCGTAGGAACTCATGCCCATGTACCCCAAGACGGCGTCGATACCGTTCTGCTTGTGACCTTCAACAACCTGCAGCAGATTGCACATCAGCGCGGCCTGCGGCTTGTTGAGCACGGACCCGCCCGACGCCCGATAGTACGGCACGCCGTGTGATCGACACACGGATTCGATCGGATCGAGGATCCGGTTGGTACGGGCGAGAATTGCGCAGCTCGCGCCAGCAGACAGTTTCGGCTGAAGCGCTTCAACCGCGGCCACCGCGTCGCCATACTCGTCGTCGAACCGACGCGCCGCGACCACGCCGCCGGCGCCGCGCGCCGCATGGAGGACCTTCGGCATCCGGTCGATGTTGTTCTGGATCACTCGATCCGCGGCCGCCAGGATCTCCGCACGGCAGCGATAGTTGCTCCCGAGCACCACGCGTTGGGCCTCAAACGTGCTCGCGAAGCTCTCCATGCCCCGGAAACCCAGAGCGGCCCGGAATCCGTAAATGCTCTGGTCGTCGTCACCGACCACCGTGACGTGTGTGCCAGCACGCGCGTGCAGCTCTACCCAACCGAACTGCAGGGGGTCTGTATCCTGAAACTCGTCGACGAGCAGGTCGGTGAACCGATAGGGTTTTATGTCCCCGCTCTGCATCCGCTCGACGGCGAGGCGCAACATATCCTGGAAGTCGATCTTGCCATTGCGTTCCAGCGCGTCCTGGTAGGCGGCGTAGAGCGTGGCCTCGGCCGAACCCTCATCGGCCCGGCCAAAGTTCGTCTTGATCCGCTCGACGATCGGCACAGCCTCCTCGACCTTCCAGTCGTATCCCAGCTCCGCGAGGACCCGTCCGAGCATTCCCAGACGATCCCCGTCCGAAGCAATGTCCGGCCGGCCGCGACCGGGCTGCTGAAGCTGTTTGTATGCGAGCGAGTGGAAGGTGCCGGCGATCAGGCGGCGCTTGGCATCGGGCGGCGCAAGCGCAAGGATGCGCTCGCGCAGCTCGACGGCCGCGTCCTTGCTGAAGGTCACGGCACCCACCATCGCGGTCGGGTCCTGCAGCCGCCAGGCGGCCTTCGCGGCACTCATCTTGGTCTTGCCCGCGCCCGGGCACGCGATCGCGAGGCAGTGGCGGCGCAGAAGTGCCACCTCGCGCTGTTGCGGATTCAACTCGTCGAGCATGGCGCCGGCCTTCCTGATCAGTTACCGCGAACGGTGTTCATCAGTTTCAGGTGGGTCGTGTAGCCGCGCAGGCCGACCGGATGGAACTTGCGCAGGAAGCGCGCGGTTTCGTCGTCGACGTCGGACTGGTCCCGAATGCCGTTCCAGACGAGGAAGTCGAAGTGATCCATCACCTGGTCAAATTTCAGGATCACGGAAAGCAGGCGCATCGAGAACCGTGAGTATGCTTCGACCTCGATATCGAGCGAGGGCTTCGTCACGGTGGGCTCGAAGACGGTCTCGCCCCGCGCGCGCATCTCCGTTTCCGTCTTTTCCCGAAAGCCCTTTGCCACGTCGAGCTGCTCGTTCACGTACCCTTCGAGCTGGTCCAGCTGCTTCTCGAACCACGTGCTGACGATTCCCTGCTCGTTCGCGCCGTAGGTCGCGCGGCCGAAGCGCTGCATGTTGATCGTCATCCGGTTCAAATACGGCCACCATTGTTCGAAAAGCGGCTTCAGCCGCGTATGCTTCATCGTGACCCGAGCGGTCACGACAGCAGCGCCGGACAGCTGCTTGCTCATCAGTTCGCGGCCGATCTCGCGACGGCGCTGGACGATCCGCGCGCGCTGCTCAGGCGGCAGATCCCGGAACAGCGTCCGCGTGCGCGCGACTTCTTCCAGCTTGGTTACCGCTTCCTCGGCGCTGATCAGGCCTTCTCGCTGGAGAATACCGGCCGATCGCGCCATCTCGTCGAGTTCCCGCTCGACATCTCCATCGTCCGCGCCGTCCGTCGTCTGCCGGACATCGTTCACGGCCAGGCCGCCGATCGCTGCCTGCACACCGCTGCCCGGCATTTCGCTTGCAACTGCATGGTCCGGCGCCACGTCCGCGGTATCGGTGCCGACGTGCGCTTCTTCGTTAATCGTGCTCATGTGGATCCTTTCTGGTTGACTAACCGCACGTGCGGCTTGCGTCTATTCTTGCGGGCCTATGCCGCGATACGCACCGGAAACATGAACGATTTCGCTCGGCTTTCGCAGCGCCCTCCCCGCGCCAGACGAAAAAAAGCCCCCTCCGGGGGAGAGGGGGCAAGGCTGAAAGCTCTACGGGGAGTCGAGCTTTCCGAGGACCGTAGACCATGATTCATTGTGGCCCGGCTAGTCGCACCGAACCGGTGGAAACGTCGTCTGTTTCGATAGGCTTTTCTCGGCTCGGTAGACGAAGCGCCGCTCAACCGGTTGCGGGGCTAAAGGCAAAAAGCTATACGGAAAGCCGCAGCTGTCCGCGGTCATTGATACGACGACGACGCCTTCCAGAGCAGCACGCCCAGGCACGCGGCGATCGCGAGCCAATATGGTGCGAGGAGAGGAACCGGCGCGATCAGCACCGTGAAAGTCACGCCGAACACCAGCAAAATCCCGTGGCCGGCCAGGTGGAATGACAGCGGGCTGACGTAGCCGGCCGCCGCAGCCCTGACCTTGCGGCGCACCGTACCGTCGATGAACATTGCGATCCCGAACACCAGTACACCCAGCAGCCAGTACTTCATCACCATGAGCCGATAGACCATCCGGTATACAAGCCGCCAGAAATTGTGGACCCATCGGCTAGCAAAATTTGCCACCCCACCGTCCTCAATCTGAGATTCACCCGTCGATTCCATCGACGCCTGCACGAGGCCGGTCTGGATGAAGTAGTGCTTGAACGTTCGGTTCGTAGCCTCAATGGCGTCCGCTGACCGAACCTCGCCGAGGCTTCTCGCGACAGACCCGGCCTCTGCATCAGGAATCTCGAACAGGGACGGGTCGGATGCCGCAGGCATGAGTGCTACGGACAGCAGGGGCACGAAAAAGAACCACATCTTGATGTGCCCGACGAACCGGCTACCAGCCATAGAAGTCCCCGACGAGCGTGCCGACCAGGTAGATAGGCAACGCAATTAGACCCGACAGCCCAACGTAAAAATGGACAGGCCTCCGACCAATGAAGGTCGCTAGCGCATATGCCATCGCGTTCCTGCCGCGCCGAAATTCCTCCGGAGCCTGCGCCGTCGGCTCGTCTTGCGCCGCCGCGGTCGAGATCACCCGGCTAACGGTGTGGTCGTCAAGCCGCGTCAGCGTCCGAATCAGAAAATGTGTGAGCGACATCGTATTCCTCGAAGTAGAGTCTGAAGGTCTCACCGGTCAGCGCGCGAGCAGCCAGCTGGAACGCGGCCGATTTCTGGCTAATGTTCTCCGGACACCGCTCGTCCACCATCTCCGGTGCCAACTTGAACCGGGATTCGAACACCGTCACCGGCTCGAACATCGGTGACCAGACATGGCAGCGGTCACCATCGCGCACGACAAAGCGCCGCGCATACAGCATGTGTGCCGACCCGAACAGGCCTTGCATGAACGCGACATGCGGATCACCGGTCTTGCGCACGCGCTTGAATGCAGCAAGACCGTCGACGAACATCTCCTTGACGAGCGGCTCCGCCTTCCCGATGAAGTGCTCGCCAACGAACTCTGCGACTCGAGTACACACAAGCTCGAGCTCGGGCGCGAAGGTGAACACGGGGGTCAGGTGGGCGGAAAGTTTGTGCTCGCGAATGATTTTTTTGAATACGGCAGACATGCTTGGTTGTTTAGCCTGTAAGAATTGGAATACGTCCCTGGTACACCGCGCCGCCCGAGATCCGCACGAAGTACTGCAGGTTCGGAAGTGTTTGTATCAGACGCGTCGGAATCAACGGCACTGCCTCCAGCTGCTGCGACCGAGTCACCGAACCGGTGAACTCGCCGACGTGGCCTTCGCTGGCCTTGCTCGTACTGCTCGAAACGATCAGGTTGCGAATCGCGGTATCCCCCACCTTCTTCGAGAACCACTCAGCGGTGTCGGTGTCTTCCAAGCGTAAGATGATCTGGTTGTTCAGGTTCCCCAAAACCTGCAGCATTTTGGCGGCATTCCCAAGCTTGGCTTCGAGGTCGGCACGCGTCTGGAACGCCACGAACGCCTTGAAGCCGGCGCCGCGGCCCTTGTTCAGGATCTGGATCACCTGCTCGTTGATCGCCTCGGCAATCTCGTCGATGATCAGCACGACCTCAGGCGGGGTGTCGTAGAAGTTGTAGATCGAACCACATACCGCCGACACGTCAGCCAGGATCATCGATGCGATGGCCTTCGCGACAATGCTGTTGGACAGCGAGTCGAGCCCGATGTGAAGGACCGCTTTCTGGCGGATGACCTTTTCGATCGTCCAGATCTCTCGTTCGTCCTCGAAGTCGTCGACCTTGGGCGCAAGCATCAGCCCGGTTTCCCCGGTCGCGAGCATTTGCAGCAGCGGGAGTGCCGACGCGATGATCCGCATGTAGTGCTCGCGGTCGTGCACATGCGTCGCAATCAGGCCGTCGATTGCTTCGTGGCCCCGATCGATCGCACCGAACCGGGCTTGGTAGAGCGAGATCATCGCGTCGACGCGCGTCGATCCCGGCTTGTTCGCGATCTTGATCGTGTCGGCCGTGACCAGCTCATCCCAGTCGGTCAGTCCGCTTTCGATGAAGAAGCGCTTGAGTGCCTTCTCGAGGAGCGGATCGATCCCGAGCTGCGCGTACTTCAGGATCGAGCGCAAGTTCGGCTTGTCGCCGATGTACAGTTCGCCGTTCACCGATCGGCTAATGAACAGATACGCGAAATCCCGGAATGGCCCTTCCTCCATCAGCTGCGCGATGCGGCTCGGAATCTCGGAGGGCTGAGACCAGCTATCGAGAGGTTCGAGCCGGATCGACTCGGACGGCTTGGCCTGATTGAAATAAAGAAACTTCCGGCCGGTACGCTTCGCTTCGCGCTCGGCCCGGGCCTTCCACTCCTTGTCGTTCTTCGGATCGATGTCGATCAGCACGTCGCCGCAGTGGATGACCTGCGTCGAGATCACTTCGTACGTCCGCGTCTTGCCGGAGCCCGTCGTGCCGCCGACTGCCGTATGGCCGCCCATTGCCTTGTAGTGGAACGGCACGTGGCCTTTCGCCGGCTCCAGACCGTGTATCCACGAAGCGCCCTGCGGCGTCCGGTCCCGGATACTGTCCTTCGGCGCAAATAGGTTCTCGATCATTTCCTCGAACGCGCGCCCGGCCTTCGTCTTGGGCAACCACTTCGGCAGCCCGGGAATCTCGGTGGTCGGCATCCGCAGAATGTCATGGGCCATCTGACAGTGCTTTTGCGTCCATTCGAACCCGGTGCCGAGATACATCGCATTCACCTCGACCCGCATGCGGTTCTGGATCGCGAGCAACGTGGGCACGGCAAGCGTGGTCAGCCATTTCGTCGACAGTCCCATCCGAAACTTCAGCGCACGCCACACCTGCCCCGCCCGAAAGGCAAACAGCGTGAGCGCGAACAGAGTGAAGGCCCAGCCGTACGGCATGCCCGAAAGCGGCAAGGCGACGAGTGCAATCAGCCAACCGAATGCCCCGCGGACCTCGTAGATCGGCCGAAAGTGGTTGATGTAGCCCCTCATTCGGCACGCTCCTGGATCAGTTCTCCGATACGCGGCGCCAGCGTGACCTCCGCAGGTTCGTTGGCCAGAAGCAGGTTGCGTCGACGCATATGGTCGATCAGCGTGTCGCTCGCCACGCCATAACTGCCGATCGTGCGCTTTGACACCACGAGCCCTTTTTCAGCCCACCGAACCTTGGCTTTTCCGCTCGCGACGTCCTGCTGCAGCGCCGCGAAGAAGTCGGAAATCATCCGCGGAGCGCCTTTCAGGATCTCTTCGAAGCGATCCGCTGCGGGCGTAGCAGGCGCCGCCACCGGATCTCGTCGAATCTCTGCCGGGTTGACTGGCGCTGCCAGCGGCGGAAGCTCGAGCGCCATCTGCCGCTCATCCATGCCCTTCGGTGCTACCTGAACTGCCGGCGCCGCCGCTGTGCGCAAATTCGCGCCGTCCGAGTCGGCCGCGAGCGGCAATGCCGGGCCGATCGGAGCACTACCTCTGGCAGCGGCGGCCGCCGCCGAGGGGTCCGCTGTCACACGCTCGGCCGGTGCCGATGCCGGTGCCGGTGCCCGTGCCGGTGCCGATGCCGGTGCCGATGCCGGTACCGGCGCCGGCGCAGGCGCAGGTGCGGCCGCCGGCGGCGCCGACTCGACTTTCGGTTCTAGTTCGGCGGCGACATGGATCGCCGACGGGACCGCAAACGTCACGGGCTCAAACACCGCCCGTTGCGCCTTCCGGTCGAACTCTGCAGCCGTCGCGATGGCCTGCCGCACGACCTTGTGCGTTAGCGATTCCACACCGCCGATCGGGCTCTGCGTCGGATTGATCGCGCCAAAAATCTCGGCCTGTACCTCGGCATCAAGACCGGACAGCAATTCCGTGCCGACTAACGCATGCGCCAACATGCCCGTACGCATCCGTTCCACCGGTAGCGCCGTCGCCCGCCGCGCGACGCGATAGCTCGCGCCCGAGAGCCACGGCCCTACGGCGCCGTGGACAGACGGGTTCCAAATCTGGCAGTCCGACGCTCGCTTCACCTCGAAATGCCGGTATGGCTCGTCCAACCCCGAACAGATCGCGGCAAGAAACACCCCGAAGTTGTACTGCGGCTCGATACGCCGGCGGCGCTCCGACGTCAGATTCGTACCGAACTTCAGCCCGCCCGCGAGTCGCATCGCATAGAAGGCCGTTTCCACCGTCCAGCGGAATGCGCCAGAAGGCTCGCGGTACAGATCCGGGCCGAACGGAACTGATGAGAACCACTCCGCGCAGCGCCGGATCAGCACTATCCACTTCCGATCGAACTCCGCGCGCGACGCCTCGTTCGCGCATTGCGCGATCAGCTCGATACGGCGCTCGTTGCGGATCACAAGCTCCGCCGGATCGACCGGTGCAAAAAGTCGGGCATCGCTCATCAAACCATGCCCTTCGTCGCGAGCTTCGTCAGGCTCTTGAACGCCGCACCGCTTGCGTTGGCGCCGCCACCGAACATCGAGGCGAACTTCGGAATCTCGAAAGCGAGGATCAGCACGAAGATCGAAAGATCAAGCGTCAATGAGCCCGAGTACGGCGTCGTCAGCCCCTTCGAGATCGTGTTCCCGAATGTCGTCGCAAGCGTGGTGGTCATCAGCCGTTGGAGAATCGCGGCGACAACCATGTACATGCCCGCGCCGATCGTGAAATCGAGCCAACTCTTGAAATATCCCCGCGTAAACTCCGACATGCCGAGCGCGAACGCGATTTTCCCCATCACAATTGCAACTGCCATCTGAATCGTGCCGAGCGAGATGTAGAACAGAAACACCAGCGACGCGACCATCAAAATGAACCACGCTGCCAGCAACGGAATGAGGTTGATGACCAAGGCGACGTAGTTCCACCAGTGCTCCGCCTTCAGCGCTTCGTTGATTGCGTCGAATATCGCCCCCGCCGACTTCACCATCGCCATCGGCAGAGATTGCGCGTCGGTGCCGGAGACCGCGATCGCCATGTCGTTGAACCACTTGTAGAACCCCGGTGCCCACGAAGCGTAGGCAAGATAGACGGACGCGAAGATCCCGAGAATGGCAAGGTCTTCAAACACGCTTCCCCAGGCCGCGATCGGGTCCTTCGTTGCCGCGAAACGGAGAAAGGCCACGATAATGGTGATGACTGCGAGGCCTCCCGCCATCTTGTCCGAATCCTTGTCGAGCGACTTACTGAGCGTCACCGCGAGATCGATGAGATCCTTCATCAGCTTTGTGATCTCTTCGATTGCGGCCATCGCGCCCTTCGCGACCTCGCCCACCACGTAGCTCGAACTCCAGCCGGTTGTCCCCAGCTGAGTCAGCGAATCCTGCAACTCGGCCCTTGCTACCGTCGGCAGCACGAGCACGGCGAGCAGCAGACCACAGACAAACCACGAACGCACCATCCCACGCTTCATTGCGTCGTGACCCCGTAGGCGGCTCGTTCAGCCTGTTGCTTGGAAATGAACTTCTCGGCGTCCGCGGCCTTTTCCTTGTCGTCTTCCGCCTGTTGCGCGTCCTTCTGGGCGTCCTTCTGGGCTTTCGCCGCGTTGAGCTGGAGGATGTCCGAGTTCTGGCTCGTCACGATGTCGAGGTAGTGCGTCGTGATCTCGGCCGTCGCCTGCTGCGTCGGTGACATAGACAGCTGCGATTGCAGTTCCTGTCGGCGTTGCGCCATCTCGGATGTGTGCTGCATGATGTTGGAGCCCATCTGAAACAAGTTCCGCGCGACCTTATCGTTCTGCTGGAACAACGTGTTCATATCGGAGAACCACTGCGCGTTCGACTTGCCCGATCTGCTAATCAACCCCTGCACCTGCGTGACCCATTCACCGCCCTTCTGCAGGTCCCCGTAGAGCCCCTGCAGGGTTCCCACGAGACCCTTGACCTTGTTGATGTCACCCGCAATCTGGTCGTACGCTGCCTTCCACGCAGCCGGATTCAGGTTCTGGGCCTGCAGCAGATCATTCACCATCATCTGGTACTGATAGAGAATGTTGGTGTTCTGATAGATCTCGCCCTTCACCGCCTTGGCCGCCGTGATCACGTTCTGCGCAAAATTCGTCGGGTCGAACACCGTCAACTGAGCAGACGCGTGTTGCGTTACTAACATCGAGGCCGCGAAGCCCGCGGCGCGAAGAGTCGTCAGGAGTTTCATCGTTGGGCCTTTCAGTCGAGGATACGAAGTGCCGTACGGTCAGCGCACGGCGTCGTGGTTACGCCTTGTTGCGGCCTCAACAACGAGCGGGCCGATTCGCCCGGGCTCGCCGGCAAGCGAACGCGAACAGGCGTCGCGATGGCGATCCTGCCGATTTCGTCCCCAGTGAGGCCGAAGAGGTCGCGGTACAGCGCGTGCCGGGTAGAGGTCGAAGTGATCTTCATCGTGTTCCTGTCAGTCGACGGTCGCCATTTCTTGCAGATAGTCCTCGCGCCAGGTCGGCGAGCCGGTTGCGAGATGCTTGTCGAGCGTGCGCTGCGCCGCACCATCCGCGCGCAAGATCGCGAGTGCTTCTTTCGGAAACTTCGCCTGAAGCATCCGTGAATGATCGGGCGTGACCCACAGGTAATCCCGGTTCGGGATGCCATCGCTGATCATGTCGATCTGGTCGTCGGTCAGCCCGAAAACATCGCGATAGAGACGCTTGTTGTTGCGCGCGTCGCGGTTCGGCAGGAAGAAGAAATTCTGGATGTTCTCCTTCAAGATCTCGAAGTTCGGCACACGCTCGAGCTGGCTCAGCGATTGAGTCGCCATGACGAGCGTCCCGTTCAGCCCGCGAATCGTCACGGCCCACATCTCCAGGCGCGCATAGAAGCGCGGATACCGGAAGAAGAAGCCGCACTCCTCGACCTCGATGATCGTGACGCGCTTGCCATCCAGCCATTGCGAGATGCGGTAGAACGCGTAATCCATGAACAGTGCGGCCGCAACCGGATAGCTTTCGAACAGCTCGCCCATTTCGATCGCCAGGTCGTCGGACAGCGAGAACGCGTCTTCGACGTGATCGAAGAATCGCCCGTTCTTCTCGCCCTTCGTCCAAATCTGAAGGCGCTCGCGCAGTTCAATCGGCAACAGCGTAGCCAGGAACGAGAGCGTCCAAAACTCCGGGCCATAGCCTTGCGCGAGCGTGACAACCCGTTCGTAGATCGTCCGCTGCTGCTGAGGGGTGCATCGGAAATCCTCGCCATCGCCCTCGATTGCCATCTGGACCCAGTCCGACACGTAGGTGTAGTGCCGCGGGTCGACCAACAACGACAGCGGATTGACCTGCGTCGCGGCAGCGAATTTACCCGTTGCATCGACGAACTTGCCGTCGGCGAACACGGTGGGGATGCGTGTCGAGCGATTCTTGTCGAACTTGATTCGACGCGGGGCGAAGCGTCCGGTTTGCGAAACGAGAAAGTTGAGAAAGATTGTTTTGCCGGCGCCGATCGGGCCCACGATCAGCGTATGCGATTTCCCGCTCGGATCGTGCAACGTGATGCGCTGCAACGTTCGGTGGCGGGTGGGAAGCAGCGTGAGCGGGCCGACCTTTCGCCCGAGCTGCTGGGTGAGCCATTGGTTGACGTCGCTGCCTTCCGCAACGCCGCGGACCGGCGCAATGTCCGAGACCACGGGTGTCTCAACGAACTGCAGTCGCTTTTGCTGATCCCATCGACCAGGCAGCGTCGAGGCCCACGCTGCCGGCAGGTTCCGCTTCTCGATCAACACCCCGAAACCAGCATTTCCGATGCGGCCGACAATCTCGCGTGCGTTGTCGTCGCACTCGTCGATCGTGTCCCCATAGACCACTACCGAGATGTTGACGAAGCCGTACTGTTGCCCGTCAGCGATCAGGCGAGCAAGCGCGGTTTCCGCTTCTTCGGCAAGGATCTCGCGCCCTCTCTCGTTCTCCATGCTTTCCTTCTTCTCGTCCTTCGAGAAAAAGCTCTTCAGGATCTTGACTGGGCTGAACGTCGCAACTTTGTAGAACTTGCGCATCTTCTCGATGTACGCCTGCGCTTTGCTTGTCGACAGGAATCGAAACATGACGCATACGTCAAACTCGGCGTCGACGTCGGCGAGGACGTCGAGCGCGGCCTCCTGGAACCCCATCCACTCTTTCACCGAGATGATCTTCGCGTACCGTGTCCCATAGGCGGATTCGAACATGATGTGCTCGGCGCCGTATGTCACGAAGCTTTCCGTCAGATGCGTATCGAGCATCGTCACGGGGTAGCGCACGCGACGCGGAGGAACCGACGGATTGGCGATCTGATGAAGGAATGCAAGCGCGTTCTGCAGTTGGAGCCGCTTCATCTTGAGGCGCGCTACACCGCCTTTGAAGGCGTCCAGAATCCCTTCGAAGCGCTTGATATCCGACGAGATTCGCTCCATGTCGAACACGAATGCGCTGCGCGCAAACACCATATCCTTGATGGTCTCCAGCAACGCAACCGGGACCGATTTGCCACCCACGGTGATGTGATAGGCGACCTTCTCGAACAGCTTGTTGATCCCTGTCTCGGGCGTATATGCGAGCGCGAGCGAGTGCGTGTTGCGGAAGTACTTTCCGCTCCCTACGCTCCGTTGGTTGATCGCGTCAACACGCTGATCCATCGCCGACGCGAACTGGCCGCCGATCTCGCCCCGGACACGTCGATGCGACATGCGCCACCACGCCGTGATTCGGTGATCAAAATTCTTGCAGGCGTGATCGAGGTTGTCACGCGCCGCCGAGATTTCGTCGGAGTTTGGGCTATCCGCGTCCACGCCTTCGAACGTGTACAGCGTTAGCAGCGACCCGTCCTTGTCCAGAATGACTTCGGGGGTCACCATCGTGGCCCACGGCGCGATCTCCTGAATCGCTCGACGTTTCGGGTTCGCACTCACAGAGGGAGCTCCTGATCAAATCCATACGGGCGCCGAAATCGGGCAGCGAAATCGGCGGTTGGCAACGGCTCGTGCACGTCGGGATACCGGTTGTAGACGACCAGCACTTCCTTCCACCACGGATCGCTCGAAGACAGCCAGCGCAGAACCCAGTGCACGACGACGCCGATGACCAGATAGAGCGGCGACATGCTGCTGTAGCAGAGCAGGGTCGTCAGTGTGCCGTTGGCAATCGCGAGGCCGCGATCGGCGCCCCCCATCTGGCGCGGCATCGAAAGCGACCGGCTGACTTTTTTCGGCTCACGCACAGGTGTAGTTGATCTTCAACTGGTTTTTAACGATCGGGATCGCACACGAAGCGACGCCCAAACCAACAACGATGGTCGAGAGGAACTTCCCGAAGTTGCTTTCAGAGTTCGAGATCATGACCGCGCCAACGATGATCAGTACGATGCCGATTCCGTACAGCCACGGGCCACTGACGTAAGCCTGAATCAAACAGATGAAGTTGGACGCGTTGCCCAGATCCCCGAGATCGACCGCCTTCGCGGCCGGCGCGGCGAACGTCAGGAGTAGTGCGGTAAGAGTCGAGAGCCGCTGGCCCCGTCCGAACAGATAGTGACTGGTATCCAGAACCTTTTTCCGGACCAGCGAACAGAACGTTTGAATGTGCTTCTTCATCGATAAACCCCGTGTGGTTAGAAAACGCGTTCGAGGACATAGTCCCCGTCTTTGAACCCTTTGATCGCCAGCACCTCCGACACGTGACGGAGCTCGCCCGTGCGTCGAAGATGGATGACGTAGTGGAAGCATTCGGCGATTGCCTTGCGCATGTCGGCGAGCTCCCAGCGGCTGCCGGGCGGGATACCCAACATCGCGAGGCTCTCAAGGCGGGTCAGTCCTCCGCGCGCATCATTCGAGTGAATCGAACCCATTCCGCCGTCGTGGCCGGTGCTCAGCGCCTGGATGAAGTCATACGCTTCGCCGCCGCGCACTTCACCGACGATGATTCGGTCGGGGCGGAACCGCAGGCACAGCGCCACTAGGATCTGCGTCGTCACGCCCTTGTCAGGGTTCGACAGCAATCGGACTCGGTTCGGAAGGTCGACCTTCAACTCCATCGTGTCCTCGATCGTGATGACCCGCTCCTCGCGAGGAATAAGCCCATTCAGCGCGTTCAGGAACGTCGTCTTGCCGGTTGAGGTTCCGCCGGCGACGAGTACGTTGGCGCGCTGTTGGACCATCGCGGTGAACGCCTCGGCGAGCGCTTCGTCCGCGACGCCGGGTGGGAAGATCGGTCGATCGACATTCCGCTTTGCGTGGACCAGGGAGAACGCGCCCATCCGCGCGTAATCATTGATCGACAGATTGGTCTCGCGGTGCCGACGGATCGCGAGCGCGTCGCCGTCGATCGCCGTGGGCTTCATGACCGTCGCGATCCGGAGGTTCTTGTGGCCGCCGTTGATAATCCCCTGGGCCGTACCGGCCTGCGCCGACTTCTCAACCGAGGCCGCGAGCGAGTGGATGGCACCCGTCAGTGTCATCGGGTTGAACTCGATGTCGAGCCGGCGCATCACGCCCCGCTCCTCAACCCAGATGTTGTTCGCCGAATTGATCATGATGAACCGCACCGGGAATCGTGGAGGCTGGTTGGTTTAAGTTAATGCAGGCACGTCAGCGGTATTTCCGAGTTGCCTG
>NZ_JAWRYD010000043.1:0-55529 GCF_046534765.1 Burkholderia sp. SIMBA_062 | reverse complement strand
ATGACAGTACCCTTGGAGCAGATTGCCGATGCACACGAACGCCTCGAGTCTGGTCGAATCATGGGAAAGGCGCTAGTGTACCTATAAGCTCGACGCCTTGGTACAACGTGAGCTCCAGATAGGCGGCATCTTCCAGTCCTTGAGCGCGAATGGGTGCTGCGATCCCGCTACCGGTTCGATCGCCTGCCAATCTTGGCCGCGTTGACCGCGCTGCTCGAGACGCGTGAACTGAGCTTTGAGGCAGAAGGCGCGCTCGAACGCGCGTTGCACTTGTACCGCGAGCATGGCGGGGATTTCGCGGATTGCCTGCACGTCCATCACGCCGGCGCCGCAGGACGGGCACCTCTGCTCACGTTTGACCCGCGCGCGAGCCGCCTGCCCGGAGCCCTGATTATTGCGGCTGGTGCGTGCAGCTGAGCCCCGTCGACTCAGCCGCCGCACCAGCCCGCGAGCGCGCCGATCGACGCGCCGCGCTCAAAGGCAGCAGCGCGTCGTACATCAGCCCGCCGAGCCCTGGCCACGCGAACACGTGCGGTTCTTCACGGCACGACCTCCTCGTCTTATGACAACGTCATGCCGGAATTTTCCACATTCCCAATGTGACAGTTTTGTGGGCCAGCGCTCAACGATGCGCAAAGGATGCCGAAATACTGAATGGCGAAAGCCCATACGCCGTCAGATCTTCGCGGTCAGCGTGATCCCGACCGTGCGCGGATCGCCGTACAGCGTCGGATACGCGCCGTACGACGGTAGCAGCTCGAGCTTCTTGTAGACCTTGTTCGTCAGGTTCGTCACGTAGCCGGTCACGATGTACTTCTGGTTCGGCGTCGTGTACGACACATGCGCGTTCAGCACCGTATAGCCGCCCTGCCACAGCTGCGGCATCGTCTGCCGCGTCGCGCTGAAATACTCGCGGCTGCGGTAGTTCACGTCGCCGCCCGCCGTCAACGTGCCGAACGACACCGGCACGCGATAGTCGAAGCCCGCGTTCAGCGTCGTATGCGGCGAACGTGCGAACGAGTTGCCGACGGCCGTCGGCACGTTGCGGAACTCCGTGTAGCGCGTGTTCAGCATCCCGAGGTTCGCGAACAGGTACAGGCTGTTGACCGGCTGCGCCTTCAGCTCCAACTCGAAGCCGTCCGCGCGCCCTTGCCCCGCATTCGACAGCGTCGACACCGGCGGCCCGCCGAACGGGTTCGGCGCCAGCGCGAACACCTGGATGTCGCGATAGTCGTAGTGGAACACGCTCGCGTTGACGATCAGCCGCTTGTCGAACCATTCGCTCTTGATGCCGACTTCGTAGTCGGTCAGGTGCTCCGGCGACACGGTCGACACCGTGCTCTGCGTATAAGCGTTGCCGTTGTAGCCGCCCGAGCGGAAACCGCGCGCATAGCGGAAATACGCGCGCACGTTGTTGCTGAGCGCGTACTCGGGCGTGAGGTCCCAGGTCGGCGCGCGCCAGGTGTTGGTCTGGTTCTGCCGCGCGCTGACCGCGAGCGGCGACGACACCGACGACGGCGACCACCAGCTGTTCGGATCGCTGAACGTCACGTTGCCCGTATCCTGCAGCCCGGTCAGGTTGATGGTCTTGCGCTCGATCGTGTAGCGCAGCCCGCCCGTCACGTTGAAGCGGTCGGTGAACCGGTACTTGACGCTGCCGAAGATCGCCGCACTCTGCGTGTGCTGCGTGAGGTCGGTCAGATGGTAGTACGCGGGCGACGGCGAGCCCGGCAGCCCGCCGCCGGCGCCCTGCTCGGCCAGTTGCTCGGTAAACAGATGCGTGCCGACGATCCAGCTCAACCGGTCGGTTTGCGGCGATTCGAGCCGCAATTCCTGCGAAAACTGCCGGCTCGACAGGCGGTCGTGCGAGCGCGCCGCATCGAACGGCGAATAGTCCGCGTCGTCCTGATACCAGCGGTGCAGCCCTTCGAACGCGGTGATCGACGTCAGCGACACCGCCGGGTTGATGCGCCAGTGCGCGGTCAGCGACGTGCCCCACGTCGAGATGTGATCGCTCGACGGCGCATTGAGCGACACCGTATACGGATCGCTCGGCCCGACGAAGCCGAACTGGTTCGTGCCGCCGCGCCCCGCGCCCTCCGCGTGCCATGCGTTGCCGCCGCCCGTGTAGTTGCGGCCGTGGATGTTGAACAGGAAGTCGGTGTCCGACGTCGGCACGGCGAGCACCTGGAAGCGCACCGCGTTGTCGTGGAAGCCGCCGAAGCGCCCTTGCTGCACCGTGTTCGTGTAGAAGCTGTCGGCATTCTCGTGATACACCGACACGCGCGCGGCCAGCACGTCGTTCTTGCCGATCGGCCCGCCGATCGCCGCTTCCGCGAGCCGGCTGTTGTATTGGCCGAAGCCGAGCTTGCCGTAGCCGCTCACGTCGAACGTCGGCTTCTGCGACGTGATGCTGAGCGCGCCGCCGACCGTATTCTTGCCCCACAGCGTGCCCTGCGGCCCGCGCAGCACTTCGATGTGGTCGAGGTCGAACAGCGGAAACCCCTGCCCGAACACGCTATTGATGTACACGTCGTCGAAGTACACGCCGATCGGGCTCAGTGACAGGTCCGACGGATCGTTGCTGCCGACGCCGCGCAGGAACCAGCGCGGCCGCTCGCGGCCCTCAGTCGATTGCCCGGTGAAGTTCGGCACGTACTTCGTCACGTCGTTGATCACGCGCAGCTCGTTGTTCTTGATCGCGTCGCCGCTCAGCGCGCTGACCGCGACCGGTACGTCCTGGATACTTTCCTTACGTCGGCGCGCCGTCACGGTCACCGTGCCGAGATTCGTTTCGCGTATGGCCGTGCCGCGGTTCGCACGCACCGCCTTTGATGAAGCCGCAGCCGCGTCGTCCTGCGCCTGTTGCGCCGGCTTCGCGTCCGGCGCCCCCGCCGTCGCCGCGCCATCCTCTGCCCACGCGGGCAACGATACGGCGCCGCCCGTCAGCAGTCCCCCCAGCGCGGTGACGATTAGTTTTTTCCTGAACATCGATGAGTCATCCTGTTTGATCGGTTGAACGCACGTGCGTGCGCGACGCACGGGTTCTCTCATGCAATTCGGATGCCAGCATCGACATGCCCGTCGCACGGGGCTTGCGGCGGCCATGCTGCATCGGTGTTGCTGCATGCGCATCTGTGACGGCAGGCAAACTGCTGGCCACGCAACACCGCCCGCTTCCGAAATCGTCAGGACAGCTTCGCAGGCAGCGCTTGCTTCACGCCGCGATGGCCGTGCGCGAACCGCAGCGCGAGCGCAACCAGCACGACGACCGGCAACCAGCACAGAAACACGGCCCGCAACCCGACGAGCGGCGCGAGCGCGCTGCCGACCAGCGGGCCGCAGAACGCGCCGGTCATCGACGCGAGGTTGTAGAGGCTCGACACCTGGCTCTTGTCGGCCGGATGACGGCCGAGATGCTGCATGTTGACGAGATGCAGCAGCGACGACCCGGCGCACAGCGCGGCGAGCCCCGCGCCGACGATCCACACCTCGCGCGCGAGGCCGAGCGCGAGCAGCCCGGCCACGCCGCCCGCGAGGCTGAGTGCATGGCAGCGGCGCTCGGTCATGCGCTGCGCGACGTGCCCGAGCCCGAACAGCGCGATCACCGCGACCGCGCCCTGCCACGTCAGCAGCGCGACGGCATGCGTCTGCGTGAGGCCGAGCGACTGGATCGCGAGCACCACCGTATAGGTGCCGACGAGCGCGCGCGTCGCGCTGTTCACCGCTTCCACGACGAGCTGCTCGCGTATGTCGCGACTCCACGCGAGCGCGAGCAACGCGCGCAGGCCGCCGGTTTGAAAGGACGCACCACGCGGCGGCGGTTCCGCATCGCCGAGCAACGCACGGCTGAACAACGCCATGCCCGCGAAGCTCGCCGACGCTGCGCAGAACGTCGCGACCGCACCGTGCGTGCCGATCAGCCCACTCGCGAGCCACGGCCCCGCCATGCCCGTTCCGATCGACATCGCCGCGCGATACCAGCCCGCACGGGCGAGGCCGATCTGCGCGAGACGCGCGAGAAACACGCCGTTGATCGACACGATCCGGAACGGGATGCACAGCCCGATCAGTCCCTGCGTGAGCGCGATCAGCGGCCATGCGCCGGTAAACGGCACGACGAGATTGAGCAGCATCGGCCCCATGCTGGCGGCGAAGTACACGCGGCGCGCACCGTAGCGTGCGACGAGCAACCCGGCCGGCAACGTCATCAGCGCGATGCCGAGCGGCTCCATCGCGGCGATGATGCCGAGCCGCGCGTCGTCGACGCCGAGCGCCAGCGCATACAGCGTCGTCGCGAGCTGCGCCATGCTGATCGTCGTGCCGCTCGCGAGCGCGAGCAGCATGAAGCCGCCGGTGAAGCGCTCGCGCCGCCATGCGTCGGCGACGCGTGCCGGCGTGCTCACCGCGACAGCGTCGCGATGCCGTCGAGCGCGCGCCGGTCGATCCACGCGCGCACGTCGAAGTCGGCGGGCAGGAACCGCCAGTCGACCAGGAAGCGCTTGAAATCGTCGAGCGCGGCGATCGACGTTTCGTCGAGATCCGTGCGCAACCGCCGGTGGACGTCCACGCCGTACGCGAGCCGCAGCCAGTCGTGGCCCGAGCCCGTCTCGCGGCCGAGATAGCCGAGCACCTCCTGCTCGTGCTCGCGCGCCCAGCCTTCGACGTCGGTCACGCGTGCGAGGAAGCGGCTGACGATGTCGGGATGGCGTTCGAGCGTCGACGCATTGACGGTCAGCGGCCGCGGCGAGCCGTTGTTGATGCGGATCTGCGGATCGGGATGGAAACCGATGTCGACGACCGGCTGCGCGCCGATCAAGTGTGCGGTTTCGAGCCCGAGCGAACCCTTCACGTAGATTGCATCGACGTCGCCGCGCACCAGCGCGGCCGCCTCGGCCGCATAGAGCCGCCGGCTCGACAGGCTCGCCGGATGGCTGAACGCCGCGTCGCGGGTCGCGGGCGTCGCCACCGGCGCGCGCAGGTTCGACGCCGGAACGTCGACCCATTCGACGTCGCCGGGGCCGAGCCCGTCGAGCGACAGCGCGCTGACGAAGCCGCGCAGCGCCGCCGCGCGGAAGATGTCGATCCGCTCGCCGTCGCGGCGCGGCAGGCCGATGCGGCGCCCGCGCAGGTCCTTCGGCCGCGCGAGGCCGGCTTCCGGCAGCGCGACGATCGCCTGGGCCTCGTCGACCCAGGTCAGCGCGACCACGCGCGTGTCGGCGCCGGACGCGCGCGCCCACAGCGCCGGAATGCTGCCGCCCTGCCGGAACGCGTTGTCGAGCGAATGGTCGACGTGCGCGTGATGCAGCGCCGCGTGCTGGCTTTCCTGCAGCGCGCGCACGGTGATGCCGTCGCCGGCGAATTCGTGATCCAGCCAGCCGAGATGCGCGGCGATGCCGAGCGGTGTCGGCACCGGACAGCGCGTGTACCAGATCGACTGGACGTTGTGTGAAGCGGTCGGGCTCATGAATGCATTCGCAAAAAGGAGTCGTGAAAGGCGCGTCAGCCGCGCGGCGCGGTGAGCACCGACAGCCGCGTGATGCCCGCGTGCTCGATCGCGGCCATCAGCTTCGCGACGGTGCCGTATGGCACGTGCTCGTCGGCCTGCAAGTCGAGCGCGAGGTCGGGCCGGCCGGCCTTCAGCGCGGCCAGCTCGCCCGGCACCGTGTCGAGCGCGACCGCGCGCTTGTCGAGATACACGACGCCGTTGCCGTCGACGCTCACGGTCACGTTCGGCTTGCGGTCGGCCGGCGCGGTGGCGACGGTGTTCGGAAGATTCACGTGCACCGCGTTGTTCAGCAGCGGCGCGGTGACGATGAACGCGACGAGCAGCACGAGCATCACGTCGACGAGCGGCGTGATGTTGATTTCGCTGAGCACGTCGTCGTTGTCGGAGGAGGACGAGAAGGCCATTATGCGAACGCCTCCTGACGCGTATCGTCGGAACGGCGCGCCGGGGCGGCAGCGGGCACGGCGGCCGGCACGCGGAAGCCGGCCTTCTGCGCGAGCGTGACGAAGTCGGTCGCGAACGCGTCGAGATCGGCCGACGCGGCCTTCACGCGGCGCACGAAGAAGTTGTACGCGAGCACGGCCGGCACCGCGACCGCGATGCCGATCCCGGTCGCAACCAGCGCTTCGCCGATCGGGCCGGCCACGACGTCGATGCTCGCCGACGCGCTGTGCGTGATCGCGGTCAGCGCGTGGATGATGCCGAATACGGTGCCGAACAGTCCGACGAACGGCGCGGTGCTGCCGATCGACGCGAGTACCGCGAGCCCCGCTTCCTCGCGCCGGCGCGCGTTGTGAATCTGCTGGCGCAGATGGCGTTCGAGCAGGTCGTGGCGGCTCCAGCTGTGTTCGAGATCGTGCGCGCTGCTCTCGTCGGCGCGCCGCAGCACGTCGAAGCCCGTCGCGGCGAGTTCGCCCACCGGGCTGTTCGCGCCGTCGAGCGCGGCCGCGTCGTGGAAGCTGTTCGCGGCCCAGAACGCGCTGACGAAACGCCGGTTGCGCGCACTCGAGCGCAGGCTGTGGATCGCCTTCACGACGATCAGCGTCCACGTGACGACGGAGAAGACGACGAGCAGCCAGAGCGCGCCCTGGACGATGAAGGTGGTCGGGATAGCGTTCATGATGTGAGTTCCTTGAAAAATTGGCGGGCGGCCCGGCGGGTCAGCCCAGCTTGAAATCGATCGGCACGTTCACCCAGCCGTCGATCGCTTCGTCGCCGCGCTTCGCGGGCACGAAGGTCCAGCGCTTCACGGCAGCCACCGCCGCGCTGTCGAGCAGGCGGCGGCCGCTGCTCGTGCGGACCTCGACCGAATCGGGCGTGCCGCTCGCGAGCACGTGCACGCGCAGCACGACGCGCCCTTCCCAGCCCTGGTCCTGCGCGAACGCCGGATAGTCGGGCGCCGGGTTGCGCAGGTACGCCGCGTCGCCGATCGGCGCGGTTTCGCGCACCGGCGCGGCGGGCGCGGGTGCGAGCGCAGGTGCCTGAGTCTGGGCGGCGGGCACCGCGACAGTCGGCGTCGCCGGCGCAGGTGCAGGTGCGGCTTCGCGCGTCGCCTGCGGCGTGGCAGCCGGCGCCGGACGCGGAACGGCCGCGCGCGGCTTCGGCGGGGTCGGCGCCTGCTTCAACGGCTTCGGCGGCACGACCGGGGGCGGCGGACGCACGGCCTGCGGCAGCGGTTCGGGCGGCCGCGTCAGCTCGACCGTCATCGGCAGCGGCCGGGGCGGCTGCACGGGTGGTGCGGCAGGCACGCGCG
Organism: Burkholderia sp. SIMBA_062; assembly: GCF_046534765.1. Taxonomy (NCBI): domain Bacteria; kingdom Pseudomonadati; phylum Pseudomonadota; class Betaproteobacteria; order Burkholderiales; family Burkholderiaceae; genus Burkholderia; species Burkholderia sp. SIMBA_062. Next base: position 48,267 of record NZ_JAWRYD010000043.1, on the reverse strand, counting down.
CGGCCAGCAGCGCGACGCCCGCATGCAGCGCCGCGACGGCCAGCGCAATCGCTGCCGCGCCGCGCCATCCGTTCGCCGGTGCCGCCCGTGCGTCAACCTGCGCGGACGGCGGCAGCGAAGGCGGCCGCGCAACCGCTGCCACCGTTCGCGGCGCCGCACCTGCAGCACGTACAGCATGCCGGCGCGCGGGCGGCACGCCGTATTCGATCGTCAGCCCTGTCATGTTCGACTCCTTGCAATGACACGCCGCGGCGCGCTACGCGACCCACGCATGGCGGTGCCGGTCGATCTGCGTGAACGGCCCCGGATCGATCCACGCGCGCGCGTCGAAATCGTGTTCGAGAAAGCCCCATTCGACGAGGAAATCCTTGAACGCGACCAGCCCGTCGATCGACGTCGGCGCGAGCCCGGTCTCCAGATGGCGATGCACATCCGCGCCATACGCGTAGCGCACCCACTCGTCGGATGCACGCGTTTCGCGGCCGATATAGGCGACCGTCTCCGCCGGATGGCGCGCGGCCCAGTCGCCCGCGCCGACCACGACCGACAGGAAGCGGCTCACGAGATCGGGGCGCGCGTCGATCAGCGCGCGATCGACGGTCAGCGTGCGCGGCGTGCCGTTGCCGATCCGCACCAGCGGATCGGGATGCGCGCCGAGATCGATGACGACCTGCGCATCGATCAGATGCACGGTTTCCAGCCCGGCCACGCCCTTCACGAACACCGCGTCGACGTCGCCGCGCACGAGCGCCGCGATCTCGAGCCCGTATTCGTGCGGGCTGCGCGTGAACGACGCGGGCCCGGTACGGCGCTCGCGCGTGTCGGGCAGGTCGACCCATTCGGCGTCGCCGTGGCCGAGCCCTTCCAGTTCGAGCGCGCTCAGGAACCCCTTCAGCGCGGCCGCGCGCCAGAAGTCGATGCTGATCGGATGGCGCGGCAAGCCGAGCCGCCGGCCGCGCAGGTCGCGCGCGGTGCGAATGCCGCGCTCGGGCAGCGTGACGATCGCCTGGAATTCGTTGGTCCACGATAGGCCGATCACGCGCGTATCGGCGCCGCGGGCCCGCGCCCACAGCGCGGGAATGTTGCCGCCCTGCCGGAACGAGTGCGGCAGGCTGTGATCGAAATGCGATTCGCGCTTGTCCGCGTCGAGCGTCTCCTGCAGCGAATGCAGCGCGATGCCGTCCGGCCCGAACTCTTCGTCGAACCAGCCGCGATGCACGGCGATGCCGAGCGCGGTCGGCACCGGGCAGCGCGTGTACCAGAGTGCATCGCAAGCCGTGGCCTGCGCAGCGAGTGTCGTCATGGTGAGTGTCCTTGTCGTTGTCGTTGATGCGTGGCGGCAGGCCATCGCGCTCAGGCGCCGGCCACGCGCAGCGCCGCGTGCGTGCCGCGCGCGTTCAGCGCGCCTTCGACGAGCGGCAGCACTTCCTCGCCCACGCGGTACGCCTCTTCGAGATGCGGGTTGCTCGCGAGGATGAACGTCGACACGCCGATCTCGACGTATTCCGCGAGCCGCTCGGCCACCTGCTCGTGGCTGCCGACGATCACGCAGCCGGGGCCGCCGCGGATCTGCGACATCCCGGCCCACAGGTTCGGGCCGACGATCAGGTCGTCGAAGTGCTGCGTATTGCCCTGGTGCAGCGCGAACTGGCGTTTCGCGCCGACCGATTCCGACGCTTCGCCGCGCCCGCCGAAGCCGTTGCGCGTCGTGTCGCCCACCGTCGCGAACATCTGCCGCAGCTCGGCCCACGCCTGCTCCTCGGTCTCGCGCGCGAGGATGTCGATACGCATGCCGAAGCGCAGGTCGCGCTCGGCGTTCTGCCGGTCGAGCGCGCGGCGCGCCGCATCGATCACTTCCTTCTGCTTCGCGAGCGGCTCGCCCCAGCTCAGGTGCACGTCGCCGTGCTTCGCGGCGACCGCGAGCGCCGCGTCGCTCGCGCCGGCCAGATAGATCCGCGGCGGCTTCTGGCCGCTCAGCGGCGGCAGCAATCCGCCCTCCTCGACGCGATAGAAGCGGCCGTCGAACGTGAACGGCGCGCCGGCCGCGACGCCCTTCACGACGTCGAGGAATTCGTCGGTGCGCGCATAGCGGCTGTCGTGATCGATGAAGTCGCCGTACGCGCGCTGATCGGGCCCGCCGCCGCCCGTGACGACGTTCCACTCGACGCGGCCGCGGCTGATCCGCTGCAGGCTCGCGGCCATTTGCGCCGCATAGACCGGATGCACGAAATGCGGCTGCAGCGCGATCAGCAGCCGCAGCCGGCGCGTCTCGCGCGCCAGCGCGGCCGCCACGACCCACGGCTCCTCGGTGAAGCGGAAGATCGGAATCAGCGCGCCGTGAAAGCCGGCGATGTCGGCCGCGCGCGCGACCTGCGACAGATAGTCGATGTAGCCGAAATCGTCGTCGTCGACTTTCGGCGCGACGCGCGACGCGCGCTGGCGATTCCATTCGCCGCGCGTATGCAGATCGTGTGCGCGCCGGCCGTCGCCGTGCATCGGCAGGCGCCACAGAAATTCAACAGCCATCGGGATTCTCCTTGTCGGCCCGTTCGGATTGCGTGCGGCACCGGCGTGCCGCGCGTATGCAGCGCTGTAAAGCACGCGGTGTGCCAATGGGCACGTGCCGACGCTCGCGTGGCTGCCGGCGAATGCGCGCGGCGCCTTGCGGGCCGGGGTGCGCGGCGATTCGAATCACGTGCGCCGGTTGCCGCCGGACATGTCGCGACACGCGTACGCGCCGCTGCTGCATCCGCCGCACCGGTGCTGCGCGCGCAACAGCACCCGACGCGACTGTTGCTCACGCAACAACACATTCGGCGACCGCGGTGCCGTGCGTCGCCCGTGATGCCCGCGCCGCCGGCCGCACGGCGGTTTCCGTTCACTGGCCCGGAACTTGCAACGTGGAACGGCCCGCGCGTGCGACACCGCGCCTCGACCACGCTTACCCAGACAGGGGAATCTCACACATGACAGACAGGCCCGATTCGTCATCGGACAAGCAGCAGACGTTCTGGTACGCCCGATCGCCGGTGCCGACGCCGCTCGGCATCGCCGTGCATCTCGGCTGGCTCAACGGCGAGACATCGGCCGACGGCGTCGCGATCCGCTCGCCGCGCGGCGCCACGCGGCACGACGTATCGTCGATCAGCGACCACTCGCTCGCGCAATCGTTTCGCCAGGGCGGCAGCATCCCCGCGATGTGGGCGCGCTCGAACGACGCGAACACGCGCGTGATCGGGCTGTCGTGGGTCGACGAATCGCAGCTGATCCTCGCGCGGCCCGAGTCGGGCATCCGCTCCGTGAAGGCGTTGCGCGGGCGCCGGATCGCGATCCCGAGCCGCCCCGACGATCGCATCGACATCTTTCGTGCGTCGGCGCTGCGCGGCTTCGTCAACGCGCTGAGCCTCGACGGGCTGACGCTCGGCGACGTCGAACGCGTCGACGTGCGCGCCCGCACGCTGCAGGCCGTCGGGCCCGCGCGCGCGGCGAGCCTGTTCGCATCGCCACAAGGGTTTTCGAGCCGCGCGCTGTATGCGGCTGAAGCCGGCGCGCTGCTGCGCGGCGAAGTCGATGCGATCTACGTGAAGGGCTCGACGGGCCTTGAAATCGCGCAACTGATCGGCGCGCACGTCGTGATCGACATCGGCTTCCATCCGGAGCGCTCGATCCGCAACAACAACGGCACGCCGCGCCCGCTGACCGTCAACGCGGACGTGCTCGCGAACCATCCCGACATCGTCGCCGGCTTCCTGAAACTCGTGGTCGCCGCCGGCGAGTGGGCCGGCACGCATCCCGACGAAACCGCGCACTACGTGGCCGGCGAAACCGCGTCGTCGATCGACTGGGTGCGCGCCGCGTACGGCAATCAGCTGCACCGGCACCTCGGCGTCAATCTCGACGACGAATCGGTCGCCGCGCTCGACGAGTTCAAGACGTTCCTGCACGACCACGGTTTTCTGGAAGCCGACTTCGACGTCGCCGACTGGATCGATCCGCGCCCGCTCGCCGACGTGCTGCGGCCGTCGTTGCAGAAACGTGCGTGAGCCCCTTTACCGTTCACTGTTCGGGACCATCATGAAACCCACACTCTCCGTCGCGTCGCTGCATCGCCCGCTGCGCGCGCTGCTCGCCGCGCTGCCGTTGGCCGTCGCGTCGCTCGTCGCCCCCGCCGCCCACGCGCAAGACGCGCCCAAGGTCGTGCGGATCGCCGTCGTCGCGTATTCGAGCGGCGGCAAGACGCAATACGCGGGCGCCTCCGCGCTGATCGACGCCGACAAGTCGCTCGAAAAAGCGCTCGCCGCGCGGCACGTGACGCTGCAATGGGTGCCGGTGTCGACCGCGGCGGTCGGCACGCTCGTCAACGAGGCATTCACGAACGGCAGCATCGATTTCGCGGGCTACGGCGACCTGCCGTCGGTCGTCGTCAACGCATCGGGCACGCACACGCGCCTGATCGTGCCCGGCGGCGTCGGCAGCAACACGTATCTCGTCGTGCCGGCCGGCTCGACCGCGAAGTCGATCGTCGATCTCAAGGGCAAGCGCATCGCGCTCAATCGCGGCCGGCCGTGGGAAGTGCCGTTCAGCAAGCTGCTCGCCGAGAACGGGCTGAAGCTGTCCGACTTCAAGATCTACAACCTCGATCCGCAGGCCGGCGCGGCAGCCGTCGCGGCCGGCCGCGTCGACGGCTTCTTCACGCTGTCCGACGCGTATTCGCTCGTCGACAAGCGGGTCGGCAAGATCATCTGGTCGACCAAGACCGCGCCCGACGACTGGAAGATGCGCGCGGAACTGTGGGCGTCCGACGATTTCGTGCGGCGCTACCCCGACATCACGCAGATCGTCGCGACGGCCTACGTACGGGCTGCGCACTGGATCTCGCAGCCGCAGAACCGCGACGCGTACGTGAAGATCCTGAGCGCGTCGGGCCAGCCCGAAAGCGTCGTGCGTCGCGAATACGCGGACGAAGCGACGCCGTGGAAGGAGCAATGGACGCCGCTCTTCACGCCGGCGCTGACCGGTCACTACCGCGACGTCGTCGCGTACAGCCGCCAGGCCCGGCTGACGTCCGCGCCGGTCGACGTGAACGCGCTGCTCGCGCCGACCTTCGTGTCGACCGCGCTCAAGCAGCTCGGCCTCGACGGCTACTGGCGCGCCGACGCCCCGCGCGTCGCGAGCCGCTGATGGCGATGCGCGCCCTCGCCCCGAACGGCTTGCGCGCGGCGGTTCGCCTGCCGAGCATCGCGCGGCTCGGCGAGCACGCGCTATGGTGGATCACGCCCGTCGCATTCGCCGCGCTGTGGTGGCTCGCGAGCGCGCAGCGCTGGTTCCCGCCGCAGCTCGTCGTGCCGCCCGGCCGCCTCGCGGCGACGCTGCGCACGCTGCTCGACACCGGCGAACTGCGGGACAATCTGTCGATCACGCTGCATCGTCTCGCACTCGGTTTCGCGATCGGCGCGACCGGCGGCGCCGCGTTCGGCATCCTGCTCGCGCGCAGCCGGCTGTTCGCCGACTACCTGCGGCCGACCTTCGACCTGTTGCGGCAATTGCCCACGCTCACGCTGATTCCGCTGCTGATCCTGCTGATCGGCGTCGACGAACCGTTGAAGCTCGTCGTGGTCGGCAAGGCCGTGTTCTTCCCGGTCGCGCTGGCCGCGTACACGGGCGTGCACGACGCGCCGCGCGATCTCGTCGAGATGGCGCGCCACTACGGGCTCGGTCGCTTCGCACTGCTGCGCGACGTGCTGCTGCCGGCCGCGCTGCCGCCGCTGCTGACCGGCGTGCGGATCGCGCTCGCGCGTGCGTGGCTCGCGCTCGTCGCGGTCGAGCTGCTCAGCGCGGACAGCGGTATCGGCCAGATGATGGAACTCGCGCGCCAGATGCTGCGGCTCGACGTGGTGCTCGTCGACGTCGCGGCGATCGGGCTGATCGGCTTCGCACTCGACCGCTCGATCGCGCTCGTCCAACGTTACGCGTTGCGCTGGCAGACGCCTGCGCGATGATCCCGACCGGAATCGCTTCGGAATGACCTTCGTGACCCGCACTTTCTCGCTCGCCCCGCTACGCCGCCGCGCACGCGGCCTCGTCGTGCCCGCCTTGCTGCTGGCCGCCTGGCAAACCGCATCGTCCGGCGACGCGGCCCATCAATATGCGTTCGTGCCGTTGCAGCAGGTCGGCGCCACGCTCGTCGAACTCACCCGCAGCGGCGAACTCGCGACCGATCTCGGCGCGAGCCTGCGCCGTACGACGCTCGGGCTCTGGTTCGGCGTCGCGTTCGGGCTCGTGTTCGGCGCGGCGATGGCGCGTTCGCCGCTCGCGCGCAAGCTCGGCGAACCGACGTTCCAGGCGCTGCGCTACGTACCGCTGCTCGGGCTGATTCCGCTGCTGAGCCTGTGGGCCGGCACCGGCGAATTCGCGAAGGTGTTCATCATCGCGCTCGCCGCGTTCTACCCGATGACCACCGCCAGCTTCGACGGGCTGCGCCGCGTCGATCCGCGCTATGTCGAACTCGCGCAGTCGTATCGCCTGACCCGCATCGGCCTGTGGCGCGACGTGCTGATCCCCGGTGCGTTGCCCGACCTGTTCGCGGGCGTGCTGCAGGCCGTGCCATTCGCATGGATCACCGCGACGAGCAGCGAGCTGCTGTTCAACACGGGTGCGGGGGTCGGCAGCCTGATGCAGAACGCGCAGGCCGGCGCGCGCGCCGACGTGCTGCTGGTGTGCGTGCTGGGCGTCACGGCGCTGGCCGTCGGCATGAGTGCGTTATGCGAGCGGATCGCGCAGCGCGCGCTGCGCTGGCGCGATCACGCCTGACGGCGCAGCCGCGCGTCGGCGTCGCCGCCGTCGCCCGCGTCGCGCGGCTTCAGAATGCCGAGCTGCGCGAGCCGCGCGCGGACGATGTTGCGCGACTGGTCGAGCAGGCGCGACATCCGCAACTGGTTCTGCTCGCTATAGTCGAACACGCTGCGGTACACGGTGTCCTCGATGTGTTGCCACAGCGCCGGCGTGCCGAGATCCAGCAGTTCGATCACCGCGTGGCGCAGCGCATCGGTCGCTTCGGCCACGTCGCGCGCGCGGCGCGGCGGGGCGGCGGCCGCGCCCGGTGCGTCGGCCGGGTCGGGCGCGAGCGACAGCGCCGAGAATTGCAGATCGCCGACATCGATCGCCCCGCCTGCGCAGATCAGCATCGCGTGGTGAATCACGTTCTCCAGTTCGCGGATGTTGCCGGGCCATGCGTGCGCATGCAGCCGCGCACGGGCGGCGTCGGTCAGCGTCGGCGCGCTCACGCGCAGCCGCTTCGCGTAGGTATCGATGAAGTGTTCGATCAGCGGCGCGATGTCGCCGGGCCGCTCGCGCAGCGGCAGCAGGCTCAGCTTCACGACGTTGAGCCGGTAGTACAGATCCTCGCGGAAATTGCCCGCGCGCACCGCGGCTTCGAGATTCACGTTGGTCGCCGCGACGAGCCGCACGTCGATCTTCACGGTCTTGCGCGAGCCGACCGGCGTCACCTCGCGCTCCTGCAGCACGCGCAGCAGCTTGACCTGCGCGGACAGCGGCAGGTCACCCACTTCATCGAGAAACAGCGTGCCGCGATTCGCGGATTCGAACCAGCCGGGCTGGCTGTTGATCGCGCCGGTGAACGCACCGCGCTCGTGGCCGAACAGCTCGCTTTCGATCAGCGTTTCCGAAAACGCGCCGCAGTTGACCGCGACGAACGGCCCGTCGTGGCGCTCGCTCAGCGAATGCACGAGACGCGCGATCAGCTCCTTGCCCGTGCCGCTCTCGCCGGTGACGAGCACCGTCGCATCGCTCGGCGCGACGAGCTGGATGCGCTCGAGCAGCACCCGCGATTTGGGATCGTCGAACGTCAGTGCCTTCGCGCGAATCGTGATCGCGTGCGAAGTCGGGTCCGGCAAGCTGAAGATGGCCATGGCACGACCGGCGTGTTGAACGGGGAAGGTTCGACGATAGCAAGGCGCACGCCGGCCACGAACCAATTCATCGAGCTATCGGTATGACGGCGGCCGGATTGCGCCGGCCGCCGCGCGGCATCATGCGAGGCCGGTCATCTTCCATTGCTGTTCGAGCGCGCCCGGCCCGAATTCGAGCGAGCCGCCGAGCGGTTCCGCGAGCGCCTGGAAATACGCGGCTTCCTCGAGGATCAGAATGTACTTCGACACGTCGAGGATCGACTTGCCCCAAAACGTCGCGCCGCCGTTCGCCTCGATGATCGCCGGCACGTCGGGATCGCGCCGGATCGTGTCGACGATGAAGCGCGGCTCGCCGGGGCGACGATCGACGTAGACGGGGATTTCTCGCGCGCGCGTGTAGCGTGCGGCCGGCGCGTAACGGATCGGCAGCGGACGATGCGCGCTCGCCCACGCGCCGAGATACGGGCCGTGCACGTGGATCACGACATCGACTTCCGGCGCCTCGCGGAATACGCCCGCGTAGCGCGGGCCGTGGCCGCCCGCGCGCGCATCGCCGTGCAGCACGTCGCCGTCGAGCGTCACGACGACCGGCTGGACTTCCTGCGACGCGGCCCAAGGGCTCGGCGCCGACAGCGCGACGACGAGCTCCGTGCCCGGCACGCGCTGGAACGCCTGGAACGTGTTGGTGGCGCTGAGCGTGCGCGTTTCCTTCAGCACGCGCGCGGCCTGCGCGAATTCGCGCGTCGCGCGTTCGACGAAAGCCACGAGTTCGCCGCTGTCGATGGCTTGGGTGACGGACATAGGAAGTTTCCTTGATCGGTTGAACGGATGGGCTCGCGTCGCAACGCCGCGACGCACGGCAACGAATCAGCAGCAATCGTGCCAGCGTGGCGACGTGCATATCGAAGGCCGGCTGGCGCAGCTCGGGCGCGCGATGCCCGACTTGCGCAGTGCAGCCCGCGCATACGCATCTGCTGCGCAAGCAACAACGTGCCGGCCGGGATTGCTGCACGACACGCAGCCGATACGCGTGTGCGATGCGCGCGGCATCGACCGATCGCCTGTCGTGCCGCGCGTTGCATGCGCAACGATCCTGCTGGTTCGAAACTTGCATCGCACTCCGCCCGCGCCGGCATCGGCCGGCGCCTCCGATCTCATCGACCTCCATCCGACCATGACGCTTTTTTCTCTGCGCGACCTCGCCGCGCGCACTCTCCTCGTATCGGCACTCGCCCTGCCTTCCGTCGTCTCGCTCGCTGCGTCGCCCACCCGCGTCCCAGCTCCGGACCCTTTGCAGGGCGACGGTCGCGTATCCGCGTTCTACACGTGGGACCGCGACATTCCGGCCCAGCCCGGCGTGCTGCTACGCACCGAACCGCTGCCCGCGACGCTCGGGCTCGCGAGCGCCGGGCGGCAACTGCGCATCCTGTACGCGTCGACCGACGGCGTCGGCGGCCGCACGCCGATCGCCGTGTCGGGCGCGCTGTTCGTGCCGCGCGGCACGCCGCCGGCCGGCGGCTGGCCGATCGTCGCGTGGGCGCATGGCACGTTCGGGATGGCCGACATCTGCGCGCCATCGTGGTTCGGCCGCTCGTATCGCGACGTGCGCTACCTGAACGCTTGGCTTCAACAAGGGTTCGCGGTGGTCGCAACTGACTATCAGGGGCTCGGCACGCCCGGCCCGAATCCGCAGCTCAACAACCGCTCGAACAGCTACACGCTGCTCGACAGCGTGCGCGCGGTGCTCGCCGGCGTGCCGGGCCTCGCGAACGAGATCGTGCTCGTCGGCCAGTCGCAAGGCGGCTCGGCCGTGATCGCGGCGGCCGGCTACGCGCCGGTCTATGCGCCCGAACTGGCGATCCGCGCAACCGTCGCGACCGGCACGATCTACAACGCGTCGCACGCCACGCTCGCGTCGCTGCCGAAGTTTGAGACGACCTACCGACGCGACCCCGAGCGCGCCGATCCGACGCTCGCGTACCAGTTCTACTCGGTGCTGTCCGCACAGCAGATCGACCCGTCGCTACGCGCCGACGAAGTGCTGACCGACACCGCGCTGCCGATCCTCGAACAGGCACGCATCAGTTGCCTCGCGTCGCTCGAGGACGACGCGGCGCTCGCGCACCTCACGCACGCGAACACCGTGAAGCCGGGCGGCGATGCGCGGCTGAAGGCATGGTGGGACGACTATCTGAAGTATCCGACGCTGAAAATAGCGACACCCGTCTTTATAGGCGCGGGCGCGGACGACGGGCTCGCGCCGCTCGAACTCGCACTCGCGAAGGATGCGTGCGCGGCCGGCACGACGGTCGAGGCACACCTGTATGCGGGCCGCGAGCACAACGGCACCGTGAACGCGTCGCTCGCCGATTCGATTCCGTTCGTGAAGCGTGTGCTCGCCGGCGACAGAATTCGGTCCATCTGCGCACCCGAACCACAATAAGCGCGCCGCTATCGTGGCGGCCCATGCCCTGTTCCGGCGGCGGCGTACGTTGTCAATGCAATGCAGATTGCGGTCGAACGCCGCAAGCAGGAATGGCGTTCGGACCATTTCGTTCGGCAGGCCACCGTCAACAGGCGTATCTCAGCGTCGTCGCCGACGCCCACGACTACGGGTACCGCGCGGCTATTGGCGCGCGCGGTGCTGGCGGCCGATCGCTAACGCGACGATCGATGGGGCCGCGATCGGCGCCTACGAGCGGCTCAGTTCCACGCATGGCGTGCCGGACGCACGCCGTTCAGGTAGTAGTTGCCGACGAGATGGTATTTCCAGCGCACCGGATCGTGCAGCGTATGCGTGCGCGCGTTGCGCCAATGCCGGTCGAGGTTGTGCTCGGCGAGCGTCGACTGCGTGCCGGCCAGCTCGAACAGCTTCTCGCCCGCGAGCAGCGCCACCTCGGTCGTCAGCACCTTGGCTTCGCCGACCGCGATCGATGCGCGCGCGACATCGTCTTCGGTCACGTCGCCGCGCGCCGTGATCTCGTCGAGGGTGCGTGCCGCGCGTTCGAGCAATGCCTCGGCCGCATGCAGCTGGATGTGCAGATGGCCGATCTCGCGAATCGTCAGCGGATCGTCGGCTGCCCGATCGACACCGCTGTCGATCCACGGGCGCGTGCGGGTCCGCACGAACGCCAGCGTATCGTCGATGGCCGCCTTCGCGATGCCCGCGTCGATCGCGGCCTGGATAATCTGCGACAGCGGGCCGTTGAGCGTCGGCACGTCCGACACGCGCTGCGCGGGCAGCACGTGCGACGCCGGGACGCGCACCGCATCGAGCGCGACCGTGCCGCTCGCGGTCGTGCGTTGCCCGAATCCCGACCAGTCGTCGATCACGGCCAGCCCCGGCGTCGGTTGCGGCACGTACGCGAGCCATGCCTGGCGTGCGTCGTCGAGGCCAAGCACCGGTACGTAATGCGCGAACAGCGCACCGGTCGAGTAGAACTTCGCGCCGTCGACGACATAGTCATCGCCGTCGCGGCGCACGCGCGTCTTCAGGTCGAGCACGTGCTTCGTGCCCTTCTCCGAGAACCCGTTGCCGAAGCGCTTGCCGCTCAGTATTTCCGCGAAGAAATGGCGCTTCTGCGCGTCGGTGCCGGTCAGCGCGATCACGTCGACCAGCCCGAAATGATTCTGCGGCAGCTGCCCGAGCGACGGATCGGCCGCCGCGACGATCTTGATGACCTCGGTCAGCGTGACATGCGACACGCCTGCGCCGCCGTAAGCCTTCGGCACCGTGATCGCCCACAGCCCCGACTGCGAGAACCATTCGATTTCGTCGTGCGGCAGGCGGCGCGTGCGATCGCGCTCGGCGGCACCTTCCGCGAGCCGCGTCGCCAGCGCGTGCGCTGCTGCGATCGCCTGCGCATCATCGGCGATCACGCGGGCCGCGTACGGTTGCGCATCGGCCGGCTGCTCCTGAATCGTCGCGCTCGTGTCTGACATCGGGTTCTCCTGTCGAATGGCGAAAGCGTTCAATCTATCAGCGCATCGCGGCCCGGAAAAACGAGCGATTCTCGGAACGATATTCCTTTGGATAACAAATGACCTGGCGATTGGCGCCGGCAACATGCGCTTCGGCGCAGCAATCGACGCGCCAGCGTCGCTGCATCGCCGTCCGCCTACGGTAATACGCATCGACGATAACGATCTGCGAATCCGTTATTGGAATGCTCACGTCGCGCTTCCTATACTGGCCTCCCGGCGCAATCGGCCCCGCTCTTCGAGGAACACCGCATGACTTCGTTGCACGCTGCCCCCGACCTTTCCACCGGTACCGACTACGACGCGCTCGCGAGCCGGTTCAGGCCGATCTTCGAGCGCATCGCCGCGGGCACTGCCGAACGCGAACACCGCCGCGAGCTGCCGCACGAGGCGATCGGCTGGCTGAAGGCCGCGGGCTTCGGCGCGGTGCGGCTGCCGGCCAGCGCCGGCGGCGCCGGTGCCTCGCTGCCGCAGCTGTTCCGGCTGCTGACCGAACTGGCCGCCGCCGATTCCAATCTGCCGCAGGCATTGCGCGGGCATTTCGCGTTCGTCGAGGACTGGCTGAACGCCCCGCCCGGGCCACAGCGCACGACCTGGTTCGACCGCTTCGCAAGCGGCCAGCTCGTCGGCAATGCGTGGTCGGAGGCCGGCGACGTGCCGCTCGGCCAGACCATCACGAAGGTGTCGGAGCGCAACGGCCGGCTCGTGCTGAACGGCCGGAAGTTCTACAGCACGGGCAGCCTGTTCGCCGACTGGATCGACGTGTACGCGCAGCGCGCGCACGACGGCAGCGACGTGATCGTAGCGGTCGCGACCGCGCAGCCCGGCGTGATCCGCGAGGACGACTGGGACGGCTTCGGCCAGACGACGACCGGCAGCGGCACCACGCGCTTCGAGGATGCGACCGTCGACGCCGCCAACGTGATCGACTTCGCGCGCCGCTTCAAGTACCAGACCGCGTTCTACCAGTTGTTCCACGTCGCAACGCTGGCCGGCATCGGTCACGCGATCGTGCGCGACGCTGGCGAGCTCCTGCGCAACCGGACGCGCGTGTACAGCCACGGCAACGCACCGCGCGCGGGCGACGACCCGCAACTGCAGCAGGTGATCGGCGAGATCGCTTCATGGGCGTACGCGGCCGACGCGCTCGCGCTGCGCGCCGCGCAGCCGCTGCAGCAGGCCTATGAAGCGCGCTTCGGCAACGACGAAGCAGCCGAGCACGCGGCGAACGTCGCGGCCGAGATCGAATCCGCGCAGAGCCAGCTCGTCGTGTCCGAACTCGTGCTGCGCGCGGCGACGCGCCTGTTCGACGCGCTCGGCGCGTCCGCGACGCGCACCGCGACGGCACTCGACCGCCACTGGCGCAACGCGCGCACGGTGTCGTCGCACAATCCGCTCGTCTACAAGGCGCGGATCGTCGGCGACTGGGTCATCAATGGCCGGACGCCGCCGTTCGTCTGGCGCGTCGGCAACGGTGCGGACACCAGCGTGGAAGCGAGGGGCGCGCGATGAGCAAGACAATTCGTTTCAACGCGTTCGAGATGAACTGCGTCGGCCACCAGTCGCCGGGCTTGTGGGCGCATCCGCGCGACCGCTCGTGGCAGTACAAGGACCTCGACTACTGGACCGACCTCGCCCGCGTGCTCGAGCGCGGGATCTTCGACGCGATCTTCATCGCGGACGTGATCGGCTATTACGACGTCTACAAGGGCAGCAACCATCACGCGCTGCACCAGGCCGCGCAGATCCCGGTCAACGATCCGCTGCAGCTCGCCGCGCCGATCGCGATGGCGACCGAGCATCTCGGGATCGGCATCACCGCGTCGACGACGTTCGAGCACCCGTACACGTTCGCGCGCCGGCTGTCGACGGCCGACCATCACACGAAGGGCCGGCTCGCGTGGAACATCGTCACGTCGTACCTGGAGAGCGGCGCGAAGAACGTCGGCGACCACGGTCTGCGCACGCACGACGACCGCTACGCGGTCGCGGCCGAATACGTCGAGGTGCTGTACAAGCTGTTCGAGGGCAGCTGGGAAGATGGCGCGGTGGTGCGCGATCGCGACGGCCGCGTGTTCACGCATCCCGAGAAAGTGCACGAGATCGGCCACAAGGGCCGCTTCTTCAACGTGCCGGGCTACCACCTGTGCGAACCGTCGCCGCAGCGCACGCCGGTGCTGTTCCAGGCCGGCGCGTCCGGCCCCGGCAAGACGTTCGCCGCGCAGCACGCGGAATGCGTGTTCGTCGCCGCGCCGACCCGCGAGCAGCTCGCACGCTACGTGGCCGACGTGCGTGCGCAGGCTGCTGCGGCAGGCCGCGATCCGGCCAAGGTGCTGATTTACAACCTCGTCACGGTAATCGTCGACGAAACCGACGAAAAGGCGCAGGCCAAGTTCGACGAGTACCGCCGCTACGTGTCGTACGATGGCTCGCTGGTGTTCATGTCGGGCTGGACCGGCATCGACTTCGGCCAGTATGCGCCGACCGATCCCGTGCGGCGCGTCGAAACGAATGCCATCGTGTCGGCCGTCGAGCACCTGTCGGGCGGCGACACCGCGTGGACGATCGAGGCGCTGGCCGCCTGGGGCGGTATCGGCGGACTGGGCCCGGTGTTCGTCGGCTCCGCCGCGACCGTCGCGGATATCCTGCAGGAATGGGTCGCGGCGACCGACGTCGACGGCTTCAATCTCGCGTATGCGGTCGCGCACGAAACCTTCGAGGATGTCGTGCGCCATCTCGTGCCCGAGTTGCAGCGCCGCGGCGTGTACCCGACCGCGTATGCGCCGGGCACGCTGCGCGAAAAGCTGTTCGGCGGCTCGGCGCGACTGCCCGACGAGCATCCTGCCGCGCAGTTTCGCGATATCGAGCAGGTCAAGCGTAAAGCCGAGCGGGAGGCGGTCAGCGCGTAGCGGGATGTCGATGCCGGTCTGCCCGCGTGCGAGTCGACCGGCTGCGGCACAAATGGCTTCGTGCGGTTCGACGAAGCCGTTTGTGCGTTCCGGGGGGCGGTTGATGCCTCGCGCGTTCACGCGACGCTTTCGTCGTCGATGTCGTGCGCCGTCGGTTCGTACCGCACGATCAGCAGGAACGCGATCGGCGTGACCGCACTGATCGCGACGACCCAGAACATGTCCGTGCCAAGACGCGCCTGCAGGATCGGCAGCACGAACAGCGCGAGCGCCTGGCCGATGCCGCACAGCGAGCGCCCGAAGCCGACGCCGGTGCCGCGGATCGCGGCCGGATACGACAGCGTCGGATAGATCATCATCTGCGCACCGGGCCCGAATCCTTCAGCGAAGAGCCACGTCCCGAGCATCAGCAGCACGACGCCCACCGCGATCGCGCCGTGCGGATGCCCCGCGAGCGCCAGCGCGACCAGCGCGATCGTTTGCAGCGCGAAGCCCGCGATCGCGACATGGCGCGACGGATAGCGATACGCGAGGCGCATGCCCAGCAAGCCGCCGGTGAACGCGAACAGCACGTTCAGCGCGAGCGAGGCCGCGATCGTCTCGAACACGCCCGCGCCGAGAAACTGCGACAGGATCGACGGTAGGAAGAACGCAATCGCCGTGTACTCGAACGGAATGCACAGGTTCATCACGCTGGCGACGATCGTGCGCCCGAGATACGGGCGCTGGAACAGCACGCGAATCCGCACGGGCGGCGGACTCGGCTCGCGCCGCGCATCCTCGGCTTCGTGCGCGTGAATGCCGTACGACTCGCGCAGGATCCGCGCGGCATCGGCCAGGTCGCCCTGGTTCGCGGCCCACAGCGGCGATTCGTTCATGAACCGGTTGCGGAACAGGATGATGACGAGCGCCGGTACCGCGCCGAAGATCAACGATGCGCGCCACAGCCATCCCGCATGTTCGGCCGGCAGCAGAAAATACAGGCCGAAGATCAGCAGGAAGCAGACCGACGACGCGACGTACCACATCGGGCACCACGCCGCGAGCCGCGACGCCTTGTTGCCGCGCCCGTTGAACTTCGAGAATTCCGCGAGAAACGCCATCGCGACGGGAAGGTCGATGCCGACGCCGAGCCCCATCACGAAGCGGGCCGCGATCAGCACCCAGACGTTCGGCGCGAGCCCGGCCGCGATCGCCGCGACCACGAAGAACAGCATGTCGGCCATGAACACCTGGTAGCGGCCGATCCGGTCGGTCAGCCAGCCGCCGATCAGGCTGCCGAAGATCGTGCCGATCATGATCGCCGAACCGACGAGCCCCGTCAGCGCGGGGGTCAGCCCGAATTCGCGCGCGACGTCGTCGATGCCGTAGGACAGCGTCGTGAGGTCGTACGCGTCTAGAAACACGCCGCCGAGCGCCAGCAGCACGATCATCCGCGCATGGCTGACCGAACTGTCCACGGTATTGATCAGGCGCGCGACGTCGCTGGCCGAGCGGATGGGGGAGGAAACCGGTGCGGCAGGGATCAGATCGATCGAACTCATCGCATTCCTTAGTGTTTGGCGGAATGCACGACCGAGGTCGGCGTGAAGCCGGGGACCGGGCTGGTGCATTCGCGATCGGCGGGATTTCGACGGAACGCGGGCGGATCGACAGGCTGCCGTCATTGCGTTCCGGTAGCGGGCATTCTGTTCCCCCGATCCCGGTATCCAAAGCGATATAAAGCGATAAATTAATCGGCCTGCGTCATAAAGTTGCGCCACTGACCCGCTTCGCAGCGGCGCGCATGTTCAATCGCGGATTTCTTCGTTAACGGATCGCGGGCGCTTCGTTACATTAGTCGGTCACCTGCCCGTTCGCGACGCGTTGCCGCTCTTCCGGAGATTCCCCGATGAAGCTGTCCTGGTCCCGCGCGTGGCCAACTCGGCCGCGTTGTTCAGTAATGTTGATATCTCGCGCGTCAATCCACCACTCGCGCCCAGTACGAATTGAACGATCTCGCGTCGCGCGAGATCGGATGGCTTGCGAAGCGGCAGCACACGTTCGAATGCGGCGAGAAGACGCCGCAAGCCGTCGCTTTCTCGCCACCGGGGTATTTCGAACGGCCTCACTCAGCCCCCCCCTGCGACGGCTCAGAGATCCAGCACCAGCCGTTCGCCGCGGCATCGCGACACGCACGGCATCATGCAATCGTTGCGGGCCTTTTCCGCCGCACTCAGGAATGCGTCCCGATGATCGGGCGTGCCCTCGAGCACGGTCGTCCGGCATGCGCCGCACACGCCCGCCTCGCACGACGTGGCGACCGCGATGCCGTGCTCGTACAGCACATCGGTGATCGACTGCCCCGGCGGCACGAGCAGCGCGCGCTGCGAGCGTGCGAGCTCGATCCGGAACGCGTCGGCCTCGCCGTCGGCAGGCTCCGCGGCTGGCGCGGAAAAATACTCGTGATGAAGCCGCGCATCGCCGAGCGCCGGGCGCGCGATCGCGTCGACGGCCGCCATGAACGGCGCCGGTCCGCAGAAATACAGATGCGAGCGCGAATCCATCGCGCCGACGATCGTCGTGATCGCGTCGCGGGTCGCGTCGGGCGTCAGCCCCGTGTGCACCGACGCGACGTCCGCGAGCCGCGACGCGAGCGTCGCCCCGTACGCGGCCGCGTCGGCCGAACGCACGAAGTAGTGGAACGCGAGCGGCCGCCCCGCGCGCACCAGGCTGTGCGCCATCGCGAGCAACGGCGTCACGCCGATCCCGGCGGCGAGCAGCACGGCCGGGCTGTCGTCTGGCGCGAGCGGGAAGTAATTCAGCGGCGCGCCGATCCGCAGCACGTCGCCTACCCGGATCGCATCGTGCACGTGCGCGGAGCCGCCGCTCGACGCCGGCTCGCGCTTGATCGCGATCTCGTACACGCCGCGCTCGACCGGATCGTTGCACAGCGAATACTTGCGCGTGAGCCCGTCGCGCAGATGCAGGTCGATATGCGCGCCGGCTTCGAACGCCGGCAGGGAGAGACCCGGCGCGTCGCTGACGAGCCGCAGCGAAATCACGTCGCACGCGACGCGCTCGCGCGCAATCACGCGCGCGGCAAGCAGATCGTTTTCGATCATTGGATTCACCGTTCAGGAAAACTCACAGCAGCCCGATCAGCCGCCACCACAACGCATTGACCGGGATCACGAACACCACGCCCAGCAGCGCCGTCGCGATGCAGTACCGGAGCACCGCACCCCGGTCCAGCTGCGCGAGCGCGTTGCCGAACACGATCGGCGGAGACTGGTACGGCAGGACCGTGGTCGCATAGCCCATCACCTGCGCGAGCAGGCCGGCCTTCAGGTGCAGCCCGTGCGCGAGCAGGCGCGACACGATCGGCACGTATAGCGCCGGTTCCGCATTCGACGTGACCGCGAAGCAGACGACGATCGACAGCGCGGTCAGCGCGAAGTACATGAGCATCGGGCTGTCGCGCAGCGCGCCGAGCGCGAGCGTGTCCGGCACGCGCATGTCGAGATGGTTGACGAGCGCGGTCAGCCCGATGATCGCCGCGATGAACCACAGCAGGTCCATCTTCAGCGTCGCGGTGAAGCGCTCGAGCTGCGCGGGCGGCGACGTGCCGAAGTAGACGAGCGCGAAGCCGAGCCCGACCCAGCCGGGCGCGATGCGATGCACGGCGTCGGTGAACCAGAGCGCGAGCGTGATCGCCAGCAGCACGATCGCGTGCCATTCGCGGCGGCCGAGCGCGACGCGCGCCGCCGGTATCTCGACTTCGCCGACCGTATCCGCGAACAGCCACCAGGACGCGAGCACCAGCACCGCGCCGCGCACGATCACGCCAGCCGGAAAGAACAGCAGCAGATACTCGGAGAAGCGCAGATGCATCCCGTGCGACTGCTCGAGAATCCCCGCCATGATCACGTTCGGCAGGTTCGCGGGCAGCACCGCGGCAGCCAGCTCGTACGAGCCGACGATCACGAGCAGCAGGATGCCGCGCCGCCCGTTCGCGTGCGCGCCGAGCTTCACGACGTCGCAGTAGCCGATCGCGATCGGAACCAGGATCGCGATCCGCCCGAACGTCGACGGCATCACGAGCGACAGCAGGAAGCTCAGGATCGCGAATGCGAGCAGCGCCTTCAGATACGAGCCGCCGATCCGGCGCGCGAGCGCGATGCCGATCCGTTCGCTCACGCCGCTCTCCTTCAGCGCGAAGCCGATCGCCGCGCCGCTGAACACGAGCCAGAACGCGCTCGACCCGAAGCCGGAGAAGATCTCGGCGGTGGGCACCGGCGTGCAGGTCGCCGCGAGGAAGAAAAACAGCAGCGACACCCACAGGCTCGCGACCGCGCCCGTTGCCCACAGCACGATGCAGGTGAACACAATCGCGACGATGCGTGCGTCGCCGGCCGACAGCGTGCCGCGCGCGCCGAGCGCGGCGACGCTCGCGAGCCCCGCCGCGAGCAGCGCGGCCGTGACGCGGCCGGCCGTCAGCATGCCGGCGCCGCGGCCCGGCCCGCCGAGCGCACCGCCGCTCAAGCGCGCATCACCGGCGAGTTCGCCGGGATCTCGTATTCGACGTGCGACTCGTCGAAGATGTCGCCGAATTCGCGCTGCTGGCTGAACGTCGGGTCCGGCGCGCAGCTCATCGGCAGATAGCCGCCCATCCATGCGCGCAGGTCAGTCACGTCCGGCGCGCCGCCGTACACGTTCGCGACCGGCCGCTCGCCGCGCGCGACCGCGTCGATCTGCTCCTGCAGCATCTGGCGGAACATCACGATGCCGCGATCGGACGCGCCGAGGTTCTCGCGCGAACGATCGAAGATCGGGCCCTGCGTCTCGACCGCCATCGCATCCTGGCTCATGAACGTGTCCATCAGGTAGCGGCCCGCCGCGTCGGTGCGCGCCGGCTGCCGGACGATCTTCGGCGCCTCGTCCGCGGGCGGCTGCGCGCCGTCCGCGTTCGGCGTGAACGACACCCAGACGATCCGCGTCGTCGTATCGTCGACCGGCACGCGCCAGTGCATCTCGGTCATGATCCGCAGCATGTTCGGGAACACCATCAGGTTGCCCCAGCCACGGCCCTCGCCTTCGTATTCCCAGCTCTTCACGATGCCCCAGTCGAAGCGCTGGAAGCCGAACCGCTTGAACGGCTTGCCGAACCCGGACGCGTCGCGCATGCCGAGGTGCTCGAAGTATTTCGAGTGCGTATAGAAGGTGTGCGTGACGTCGACAGCGTTTTCCTGCACCTGGAACCAGTTGCACGCGAGATCGTCCTGCACCTCGAAATGGCGGACGCCGTCGTTGCGTACGAGGATGTCCCAGTTCGGAAACGCGGGCTTGTGCTCCGCCGGCCCCATGTATGCGAAGATCAGCCCGCCGCATTCGTGCGTCGCATAGCTGTCGATCAGCTTCTTGCAGACGCGGCTCGCCTTCGCCGATTCGAACGGCCGCTCCACGCATTCGCCGGCCGCGTTGTACTGCCAGCCGTGATACGCGCAGCGGATCGTGGCTTCCTCGACGAAGCCGTACAGCAGCGATGCACCGCGATGCGGGCAACGCTCCTGAACGAGCAGCACGCCGCCGTTGCCGGTGCGCGCGAGCACCAGATCCTCGCCGAGAATCCGCACGCGTTTCGTCTGGCCGGCTTCGGCCAGCTCCGACGAATAACCGACCGGATGCCAGTAGCGACGCAGCAACTCGCCGCACGGCGTGCCGGGCCCCACGCGGGTCAGCAATTCGTTGGTGGCGTGGTCAAGCATGAATACACCTCTCTCTCAGGTTGTAGCGGGCTGTATCGCCCCGGAGACGTCTGCGTACCGGCGAACCCTCGAGTCGCGATACGTCCGTCGATAAATCTATTTTTTTAGACTAAATAAAGTGAAGGGAAAATGCAAGACGGGAAAGTCCACAATTTTCAGCCCATCATCGCCGTCGCATCGC
Organism: Burkholderia sp. SIMBA_062; assembly: GCF_046534765.1. NCBI lineage: Bacteria > Pseudomonadati > Pseudomonadota > Betaproteobacteria > Burkholderiales > Burkholderiaceae > Burkholderia > Burkholderia sp. SIMBA_062. The sequence goes on along the minus strand of NZ_JAWRYD010000043.1, from coordinate 27,521 downwards.
CATAAATCGGCCGATGTGTATAATTAAAAAGACGAACGGCACGCGCGATCGCTGAGATCGACGCGCCGCGCGTCGGCCAACCAGGAGGACAAGATGGCGATCATTGGCGTGATGGGCTCGGGCAAGAACGAATGGCCGGAGTTGGCGACGCCACTCGGAACGTGGATCGCCGCGCAAGGATTCGACCTGCTGACCGGCGCCGGCCGCGGCGTGATGCTGTCGATCGCGCGCGCCTACGCGACGACGCCGGGGCGCCGCGGCCGCTCGATCGGCATCGTGCCGAGCGAAGCGCACCCGCTGTTCGGCTTCGTGCCGATCGCCGGGTATCCGAATCCGTTCATCGACCTGCCTATCGTCACGCCACTGCCGCGCAAGGAAGCGGACGCGGCGGACGACGCATTGAGCCGCAACTACGTGAACGTGCTGACGAGCGACGTCGTCGTCGCGCTGCCGGGGAGCAAGGGCACGCTCGACGAGATCCGCCTCGCGACGCGCTTCGCGAAGCCGTTGATCTGCGCCGGGCCCGCGAGCGCGTTCGATGGCGTCGCGGCCGGCACGCGCATCGTGTCGGCGCTCGACGACGTCTATGCATTCGTGCTCGCGCAGGTGAACCGCGCGGCAGGCGGCGCGGGCGCACACGTTCCGTCGGCGTAAACCGCACGCGTTCCGGGTCCACAGCGCGTCGGCCGCCATCGCTTCCCGTGTCGCCGGTCACAGCCGCGCAATCGTGTCGGCGAGCACGCGCACGCCCAGCATGAAATCATCGATCGACATCGCCTCGTGCGGGTTGTGCGACCCGTGATCGTTGCGCACGAACAGCATCCCGCTTGGCACGCCCGCGTTCGCGAACAGCGCCGCGTCGTGGCCCGCGCCGCTCGGCAGCGTCGCATACGGCACGTCGAGCCGCGTGCACGCGTCGGCAAGCGCGGCGCGCAGGGTGGCATCCATCCGCGCCGGCGCGCTCGCCAACCGCCGGTCGAAATCGAATCGCACGCCACGCTCGCGCGCGATCGAGTTGCATTCGGCGATCAGCAGCTCATGGAATACGTCGAGCGTCTCCGTGCTCTCGCTGCGCGCCTCGAAGCTGAAATGCACCTGGCCGGGAATCCGCGAAATCGAATGCTCGTCCTGGTCGGTCGACACGATGCCGGTCGTCACGACGAGATCGATGTTGCGTTCGAGCAGCCGGCGCCAGTGCTCGTCGAGCCGCGTGATCAGCTCGGCGACCGCGAAGATCGCGTCGTGCCGCAGGTCGCGCGGCACCGCGCCGGAGTGGCCGGCCTCGCCGATGCAGCTGATGGAGTTGTGCCGCACGTTGCCGCGAATGCCGGACACGACCGCGACCGGCAGCCCGCGCGCGACCATCACGGGCCCCTGCTCGATGTGGAGCTCCAGATACGCATGCGCGCGCCGCACGTCGAACAGCGGCTTGCGCGCCCGCACCGCGTCGATGTCGACGCCCGCCGCCGCCATGCAGTCGGCCAGCGGGCGACCGGTGCTGCGATGCTTCATCGCGAGATCGTCCGGCGTCAGCCGGCCGAACAGCGCGCTCGATCCCATGTAGGCCTTGCCGAACCAGGCGCTCTCTTCGCCGCGCAGCGCGATCACGTTCAACGGGTGCGGCGACGCGCAGCCGCTGCGCCGTTGCGCGACGAGGCACAGCAGCCCTGCGACGATGCCCGCGAGCCCGTCGTAGTTGCCGCCATGCGGCACCGAGTCGAGATGCGAGCCGACCCAGATCGCACGCGCATGCGGGTCCGCGTCGGGCAGGCTGAAGACCAGGTTGGCCGCGCGGTCGGCGCGCACCGCGATGCCCTCGCGTTCGGCGTGCGCCGCCAGCCGCTGCGCGGCCGCCGTTTCGCTGTCGCCGTAGCTCTCGCGCGTGACGCCCACGCCGTCGGCCGACAGCACGCGGATCTCGTCGAACCACTGCTCGGCGAGCGCCGTCAGTTCGGCAAGCGACAGCGCCGCCGCGTCGTGCACTTCGATGTCCGCCGGCGCGTCCGGCCTGTCGGTATGCGCGTTCATCATGCCCCCGCCGTCGTGCCGCCCGCGCGCGCCGGCGCCGCGCAAAAGCGTCGCCAGCGCTCGCTCAGCTCCGCGTCGAGCCTGACCTGCCCGGTCAGCGACGCGATCGCACCGATGCCCTCGTCCGCGCAAAACTGCTCGAGCCCGTCGATGATCGTGCGCATCACGCCCGGATCGCGGAACGATGCAGTGCCCACCTGCACCGCGCTCGCGCCCGCGAGCAGGAACTCGATGGCGTCGGCGGCGCTCCGGATGCCGCCGCAGCCGATCACCGGAATCGACACGGCGCGGTAGCACTGGTGGACGAGCCGCAGCGCGATCGGCTTGATCGACGGCCCGGACAGGCCGCCCATCACGTTGCCGAGCGACGGCCGGCGCGTGCGCACGTCGATCGACATGCCGAGCACCGTGTTGCCCATCACGATCGCATCGGCGCCCGCGTCCTGCGCCGCTTGCGCGATCTTCGCGATGTTGCCCGCGTTCGGCGTCAGCTTCACCCACAGCGGATGCCCGGTGCGCGTGCGGATCGCGTCGACGACCTGCCGGGTCATGCCCGCGTCCATCCCGAACGCCATGCCGTCCGCCTCGAGATTCGGGCACGAGATGTTCGCCTCGATCGCCGCGACGTCCGGCCGCGACAGCGCCTCGCACGCGCGCGCGAACGCGTCCGCCGTATCGGCGGACACCGACGCGACGACCGGCGTGCCGTGGCCCGTGTACGCGGGCAGCACGTGTTCGAGATAGTCGTCGATGCCGCGGCTCGGAATGCCGATCGAATTCAGCATGCCGTCACCCGCGTCGGCGACACGCGGCGTCGGGTTGCCCGGGCGGCTGACGGGCGACACACTCTTGATCACGAGCGCGCCGAGCCCGGTCAGGTCGAGCGCATCGCGATACTCGATCGCGAAACAGCCGGATGCCGGCATCACGGGATTGCGCAGGCGCAGTTCGCCCACGCGTACGCTCAGGTCAGCCAACTTCCACCTCCACCTCCGTCACCACATCGCGAATCGCGAACACCGGGCCCTCGCGGCACACGCGCCGGAATGCACGGGTCGCGCCGTCGTCGAACATCCGCACGCACGACAGGCAGACGCCCATCCCGCATGCCATCCGCTGCTCGAGCGCGACCTCGCCGCGCATCGACGGATGGTCGGCGAGCACGCGCTGCAGCAGCGCGAGCAACCGTTGCGAGCCGCACGTGTAGACCGCGTCCGGCCGATCGCGCGCGATTCTCGCGCGCAGCAGCGCGTCCACGTTCGCGACCGCCGACGAGCCGTCGCTGTCGAACACCGCATGCACGTCGGCCGGCGCGCCACGCAGGAATTCCGCGGTCATCAGGTCGTCCGGCGTGCGCGCCGACATCACGACCGTCAGCGCGATGCCCGCCCGCGCCGCGCGCTGCACGAGCGGCGCCATCGTCGCGAGACCGACGCCGCGCGCGACGAGCAGCAGCCGTCGCGCACCGGCGTCGAGCGTGAACGGGCGGCCGAGCGGCCCGACGATCGACAGCCGCGCGCCGACGCCGAGCTGCGCGAGCGCACGCGTGCCTTCGCCGGTCACGTTGTACAGGAACTCGATTTCGCCGGCGCCGGGGCCGACGCCGTACACGCTCATCGGGCGCGGCAGGAATGGCCGGTGCAGATCGCTGACGGGGCAGACGAGCTGATAGAACTGGCCGGCCTGCGTGACGCTCGCGAGCGGCGCGTCGGCGCGCACGCGCAGATAGCGATAGCGCCGGTTCACCGCGCGATGCGCGACCACGTCGCACGCGTGCGTGGCGACCGTGGCCGCCCACGGCTGCGCGCAGGCGCGCGCCCCGTCGATCACGTCCATCGTTCTCTCCTCGTTACGGTTGGGCGGGAGGCACGCGCGTCAGTCGAGCGCGCGGTCCTTCAGTTCCGGAATCAGCGTGACCGTGACGATCATGTCGAGCACGTACAGCGCGGCCAGCATCGCGATCGCGATCTGAAACGAATAGCGCACGGCGAGCGCGCCGACGACGAGCGGCCCGAGGCCGCCGATCGCACGGCCGACGTTCCACAGCACATTCTGCGCGGTCGCCCGCACCGCGGTCGGGTACGCTTCGGACATCAGCGTGCCGTAGCCGCCGACCATGCCGTTCACGAACATGCCCATCAGCGCGCCGGCCCACAGCATCGTGGCCGGGTCCGTCAGCCGCGAATACGCGAACACCATCGCCACCGCGCCGAACTGGTACAGCAGGAACGTCGGCTTGCGGCCGATCCGGTCGGCCAGGTGTCCGAACAGCCAGACGCCGGCCATCATCCCGAGCACGGTCACGGCGGTCCACACTCCGGATTTCGTCAGCGAGAAGCCGAGCTGCTTCGACAGGAACGTCGGCATCCAGATCATGATCCCGTAGTAGCCGAAGTTCTGCACCGCGCACAGCACGACGATGCCGATGCTCGTGCGGGTCGTGCGCGCATCGGCGAACAGCAGCCGGAAACGCGCGCCCGTGCGCGCCGGCTGCGGGCTCCGGACGAACACTTCCGGCTCGTGCAGCTTGTTGCGCAGCACCCAGGCGACGATCGCGGGCAGCACGCCGATCGCGAACATGCCGCGCCAGCCGACGCTCTGCAGCAGCAGCGGCGTCAGCAGCGACGCAGCGAGCACGCCGCTCTGCCAGCCGAGCGCCACGTACGACGACACGCGGGCGCGCTTGGCTGCAGGCCACGCTTCGGCCGCGAGCGCCATGCCGATGCCGAATTCGCCGCCGAGGCCGATGCCGGCGATGGTCCGGTACGCGAGCAGATCCCAGAAGCCCTGTGCGAACGCGCACAGCCCGGTGAACACCGCGAAAAGCAGGATCGTCCAGGTCAGCACGCGCACGCGGCCGTAGCGATCGCTGAGCGCGCCGAAAATCACGCCGCCCGCGACCGCGCCGACCAGCGTCCACGTAACGAGCGCCCCCGCCTGCTGCGCGCCGAGCTGCAGCGACGCCGCAATTGCCGGCAGCATGAAGCCGAGGATCAGCAGGTCGAAGCCGTCCATCGCATAGCCGATGGCCGAGCCGGCCAGCACTTTCCACGCGTAGCGCGACACCCGTTCGGGCGGTGCACCGGCGGGCGCGGCAGCGGAGGATCGAAGGTTCGCTTCCATGATTGTCCGTATCGTGAGGAGGGAATATCGATGCCGGCGGTCCGCCTTGCGGTCGTTTGTCGTTTTTTTTAGACAGACTGACCGCAACCCGATCGTCGGCATCGCACAGCTTAAGGGCGTGGCCCGGGCAGATTCGCGCCGGCGTCGCGCATCAGACGACCAGTTCCTTCGACACCTGCGCGGCGAAGCCGTTGAGCGCCGCGAGCAGCGCGTCGTCCGAGCCCCCGCTCGCATCGCTCAACCGCCGCGCGTGCTCGCGCAGTTCGGCGAGAAACGCCTGCACAGTCTCCGTGCAGACCGCCACGCCCTCCTGCCGTTCGGCGAACGTCGCGGCCGCCTGTGCGAGCAGCACCAGCGCCGCCGATTCCCGCCCGTGCGGCGCCGCCGCGTCCCGGCAGCGCGTCGCGAACCGGTGAATATCGGAAAAGCCGACGACGTCCTGTGCCAGCCACTGCGTGGCGTCCATAAGGTTCATGCTCTCCTCCTCGTCTAAATATTTAGACTACCCGCATCAAAAACGGAATGCAAGCGTCCGATGTATCGGGGTAAACCGGGAAGCCTCGCATCGCGATGCCTGCGTCAGAAACGCGTGCGCAGGCCCGCGCCGTACGTGATGCCGGTCGACAGCCCGCCGACGTGATCGATCTTGATCGCCGAATAGAGGTCGGTGCGCTTCGACAGCAGATAGTCGTAGCCGAGCGCGCCGGTGCTGCGATGCGCGCCGTCGGCGAGCGCCCCGCTCGAATGCGTATACGCGTAGCTCGCCAGCAGCGAACCCACGCCGATCGGCACGCTGACGCCGGCCTGCACCGTATCGCCGTGGAAGTTGCCGCGCTGCGCGCGGTTCGCGACGTTCATGTACTGCGCGAACAGCTTCACGACACGCCAGTCGTACGACGCGCCGACCTGCACCGTGCGCTGGCTCGACAGGCCCGGCGCCGCGGCGAGCGCGCCGTCGAGATCGCCAGGCGTCGCGCTGAAATTCACGTACTGGAAGACCACGGCGGCCGCGAACGCGCCGCGCGCGTAGTTCGCGTTGACGCTCCATTTCTTCGCGCCGTTCCAGCCGGCCGTATTGCCGAGTGCGTACAGCAGCCCCGCATTGAATCCGCCGAACGTCGGGCTCGTATAGGCGAGCGCGTTGTTCCACGCCGAATCGCCGACCACGCCCTCGGCGCCCACGCCCTTGAACGTGTGGAAGATCATCGGCGAGAACGTGTACGAATTGAACAGCGGGTTGAACTGGATCGTCGCGAGATACAGCGGCGTCGTGATCCGGCCAAGACGAAGCTGGCCGAACCGCGTCTGCAATCCCGCGTACGCATTGCGCGAAAACAGGCTGTCCCCGGCGTAGCGGCCGTACGCGCCGCTTTGCGGTTGAAAGTAGCTTTCGAGCACGAAGAACGCCTTGTTGCCGTTGCCGAGATCCTCGCTGCCGCCGAGCCCCCAGAACGACGTCGTCATCCCGCCGCCCGACTGCACGAGCGCCGTGCGACCGCCAGGTTGCTTCACCGAACCGACGAAAGCGTCCGCGACACCGTACAGCGTCACGCTCGACTGCGCGTGCGCGAGCGGCGCGGTGCCAATGGCGCCTGCCGCGCCGGCCATCAGGAATCCTGCCCGAAATCGGGCGCGCGGGGTGCGCAACGTCATGCTTTTCTCCTCCCGGCGCAATGGGCCGGCACGTGGGAATGTCTGGAAGGTGGGCTGCCTCTATCGCCGACAGCCGTCTGCGCGCTCGCCGGCTCGTCCAAATATTTAGACGATGTGCACGCGCACGGCCACGGTCCGGTCGCAGGCCGTTACCGCGCACGAGACGAGCGCAAGACGCGGGTGTGCGAGCATCCGTTGTCGGCTACGTTAAAATACCCGATACAAAAAAATAGACAAACATCGATCTTCGCGATGCCCCCGGCAGGATGGCGGCGCGGCGCGGTCGCGCAATTCGGTGTCTGTCGATTTTTCACCCGCCACCTAGAGGTACTTCATGTCCACCGCCGGTTCCCGAAAAACGCGTCTGCGCGGCGCGCGCTTCGACTTCGACAGCATTGGCGAGCGCTTGCGCGCGTACCGGATGGCTGCCGAGTTGCGCAGCGAGGATGTCGCCGAGCGCCTGAACATCTCGCGCGCGGCGGTCTACAAGCTCGAACGTGGCGAGATTGTAAAGATCGATACGCTCGAGCGGCTCGCCGCGCTGTTCGGCGTGTCGCTCGCGAACCTGATGGGCGTCGAGGTCGAGTATCACGATTCGGCGATCAGCTATTTCGAGCGCATGCGGCAGATCGAGAGCCGCTCGCAGCGGATCTTCGCGCATTTCGATCCGTTCTCGTTCCTGCTGACCTCCGACGATTACGAAGGCTGGCTGCGCCAGATGCTCGAGGAAAGCATCCCGCCGTCGCTGACCGATGCCGCCTGGCGGCAGACGCTGTCGAAAGTGATGGCGATCCTCGCGGACCGGAAAGCCGCGTTCCGGCGCGCACCGCTGAACGTGACGAGCCTGATCGGGCTGCGCCAGATCGAGCAGTTCCTGCACCACGGCCTGGTCGGCCGCCTCGGGCTGCCGCCGGGCGTGCAGCTCGAGCGCAAACTCGCCGCGCGCCGGGAAGTGATGCGAATCGTCGGGATGCTCGAGGACGATGCGAAAGGCGTGCGTATCGGTATCGTCAGCGACAACCTGCCGAACGAGACCTTCCAGATCTTCGAGGACGACGACAGCGCGCATATCGCGGTATCGCCGTTCCGGCTCGGCGAGCTGCCGAACATTCGTACTGGCATCGCGACGATCACCACGTCGGCGGATGCCGTCGCGATGTACCGGAAGATGATCGACCGGCTGTGGACCGATTCCACGAAGGGGGCCGACGGGGCCAGGCTGCTCGTCGAGCTGCTCGACCGGGCGTAGTGCGACGTCGCATCGACCACGCGCGATCCCGGTTGACCCGCATCGCGCGCGTTCCTGCACTGCTCTTCCTTTTGCGCCGAACCAGCCCGGAGGAACGCCCATGATCGACTTGTCAATGCTCGCGCTGTTTTCGGGCGCGTGTCTGATGCAGAGCGCGGCTTCTATTGCCGGCACGGTGTCCGGGACAACCCGCGTGAGGCGCCGAAACCATCTTCCAAGACGGCTCTCGGCGACAGGGAAAGCAGTCTGCTTTTGTTCGCGCGAAAGCCACGCGTTAACCTCTGCGAACTGGCGCTCGGTAAATATCGGCGGCTCACCCGTTCGAGGGCCCTTGCCAGTTGGCGCTTCGACGGATTCCACCGCCCCCCGCGAAACACCCCAATCATCACGAATCCTTTAACTTTCCGTGAGGACTTCGACACCGGCCGCTGCCTACTCTGTGCGCATGTTTTCAGGATCTGCTTCAAGGAGCCCGTCATGCCCACCCGCAGACATCTGCTGTTCGCCGGCGTCACCGGCCTCGCCACGCTCGCAGGGCTGTCGTCGGCTGGCCGCCGTGCGCTCGTCGGCCGCGCTTTCGCCGCGCCGCCCGCCGCCCCGATGGCCGCCCCGTTCGAGATCACCCGCAGCGACGCCGAATGGCGTCGCCGCCTCACGCCCGCCCAATACACGGTGCTGCGCAATGCCGGCACCGAGCCGCCGTACAGCAGCCCGCTGAACGCCGAGCACCGCCACGGCACGTTCGCCTGCGCCGGCTGCGACCTCGCGCTGTTCTCGTCCGACACCAAATTCGACAGCCACACCGGCTGGCCGAGCTTCTGGAAGCCGCTCGACCACGCGGTCGCGACCGAGACGGATCCGTCGTACGGGATGGCGCGCACCGAAGTGCACTGCCGCCGCTGCGGCGGCCACCTCGGCCACGTGTTCGACGACGGCCCGCCGCCCACCGGCCTGCGCTACTGCATGAACGGGCTCGCGCTCGCCTTCCACCCGGCCGCCGCCTGACGGGCCGCCGCCTTCCTGAACGACCGGAGACTGCCCCATGCTGCTCATCGTCCTTGCCTATCTCGGCGGCGTCCTCACGATCCTGAGCCCGTGCATCCTGCCCGTGCTGCCGTTCGTGTTCGCGCGCGCCGACCAGCCGTTCGTACGTACCGGCCTGCCGTTGCTGATCGGCATGGCGCTCACGTTCGCCGTCGTCGCGACGCTCGCCGCCGTCGGCGGCGGCTGGGTCGCGCAGGCCAACCAGGCCGGCCGCTGGCTCGCCATCGTGCTGCTTGCGGTGTTCGGCCTGACGCTGCTGCTGCCGCGCTTCGCCGAACACCTGACGCGCCCGCTCGTCGCGGCCGGCAACCGCCTCACCGGCTTCGCGCAGCGCGACGGCCGCCCGGCGGGCCCGATGTCGTCGCTGCTGCTCGGCGTCGCGACCGGCCTGCTGTGGGCGCCGTGCGCGGGCCCGATCCTCGGGCTCGTGCTGACTGGCGCCGCGCTGCGCGGTGCGAGCGTCGGCACGACGGTGCTGCTGGTCGCGTATGCGGCCGGCGCGGCGACGTCGCTCGGCGTCGCGCTCGTGATCGGCGGCAAGGTGTTCGCCGCGATGAAGCGCTCGCTCGGCGCCGGCGAATGGATCCGGCGCGGGATCGGCGCGGCGCTGCTGGCCGGCGTCGCCGCGATCGCGCTCGGCCTCGATACGGGTGCGCTCGCGCAACTGTCGACCGTCACGACGGGCAGCCTCGAGACGAAGCTCGTCGACCGGCTCGGCGGGCGCTCGAACAATGCACCGGCCGCCATGTCCTCCACGAGCGACACCGGCACGGCGGGCGGCGCGATGATGGCCGCGGCGACCGATGGCGCACCGGCGGCCGGCGGCGCGATGATGCGCGCGGCCGGCACGACGCCCGCGACGCAGGCGCCGGCCGCGCTGCCCGTCGAAGGCACGCTGCCGTCGCTCGACGGCGCCGTGCAGTGGCTGAATTCGCCGCCGCTCACCGCGGCCGGCCTGCGCGGCAAGGTCGTGCTCGTCGATTTCTGGACGTATTCGTGCATCAACTGCCTGCGCACGCTGCCGTACACGACCGCGTGGGCGCACAAGTACGCGCCGTACGGGCTCGTCGTGATCGGTGTGCACGCACCGGAGTTCGCGTTCGAGCGCGACATCGGCAACGTGAAGAAGGCCGTGCATGACCTCGGCATCGACTACCCGGTCGCGATCGACAACGGCTATGCGATCTGGCGCGCGTTCGGCAACGAATACTGGCCCGCGCACTACTTCGTCGACGCGCAGGGGCGGATCCGCCATCACCACTTCGGCGAAGGCGAATACGCGCAGTCGGAACGCGCAATCCAGTCGCTGCTCGCCGAAGCCGGCCACCCGGAAGCGCTGAACGTGCCGCTCGGGCTCACCGGCGCGCCCGCGAAAGGCGCGCTCGCGGCGGCCGACAGCGCGGACGTCCGCTCGCCCGAAACCTATGTCGGCTATGCGCGTGCGGAAGACTTCACGTCGCCGGGCGGCGTCGTGCGCGACACGGCGCACCGCTACGACGCGCCCGCTCACCCCGACCTGAACGACTGGGGCCTCGCCGGCGCGTGGCAGGTCGGCGCCGAGCGCGCGACGCTCGCCGCGCCGGCCGGCAGCATCGTCTACCGCTTCCATGCGCGCGACCTGCACCTCGTGCTCGGCCCGGGGGCGAACGGCAAGCCGGTGCGCTTTCGCGTAACGCTCGACGGCGCGGCGCCCGGCGCGGCACACGGCGCCGACGTGGACGCGCAGGGCTACGGCACCGTCACCGGCCAACGCCTGTACCAACTGGTCCGGCAGCCGGGCGCGATCGCCGACCGCACGTTCTCGATCGAGTTTCTCGATCCGGGCGTCGATGCGTATGCGTTCACGTTTGGTTAAGGACTGCTGCCCGGCCAGCTCATTCCATCCCTCGTTTTCGAAGGAGCAATTCATGATCCCGACATCCACTCGCAATTCCGCACCGCGGCGGCGGGCGGCCATGCTGCGCCGCATCGGCGCGATCGCCGTCGCGGCCGCCGCCGTGTTCGGCTACCAGCGTGTCGTCAGTTCCGCGGAACCGATGCGCACGGTGCCCGCGCCCACGCTCGACGAAACCCCCGGCACATCCCACGAGGAAACCGCCGTGATCGCCGGCGGCTGCTTCTGGGGCGTGCAGGGTGTGTTCGAGCACGTGAAGGGCGTGAAGCAGGTCACGGCCGGCTATGCGGGCGGCGCATCCGAAACCGCGCACTACGCGCTGGTCGGCACCGGGCTGACCGGCCATGCGGAATCGGTGCGTATCGTCTACGACCCGACGCAGATCACGTACGGCCGGCTGCTGCAGGTGTTCTTCTCGGTCGCGCACGATCCGACCGAGCTGAACCGTCAGGGCCCCGACGAAGGTTCGCAATACCGGTCCGCGATCTTCCCGACCACCGCGCAGCAGCGGGCCGTCGCGACCGCGTACATCGTGCAGCTCGGCACCGCGCACACGTTCGCGTCGCCCGTCGTCACGCGCGTCGAGCCGTACAAGGGCTTCTATCCGGCCGAGGCGTATCACCAGAACTACCTCGAGCTGCATCCCGACGCGCCGTACATCGCATTCAACGACCTGCCGAAGGTCGCCGGGCTGAAGCAGCGCTTCCCGACGCTGTATCGTGCCGACGCGGTGCTGTGGCGCGACGCCCATCTGTGACGGGCAGCCGGCGGCGCGGCGGCCGGCCGGCGGCATGACGCGGCCGGCCCGCGCCGCCGGCCGCGTTTGAGCTGCATCAACGAAACGCATGCCGCGCCGACGGGGCAAACCCGGATCAGGTCAGCTTCACGGGCCAACTTCGCGTAGACTTCTCCAGATCAAGTCCCCGCCGCCTCACGCGGCGGCCGGAACTCACCAGCTTGCCAGGAGGCGTCACGCATGAGCGCAGTGCCTTTGTCTGACAGCAGCACCCTCGAAGAACCGTCCACCGGCGCGGTCGTGCGCGACCTGCGCCGCGTGCCCATCCATCCCGACCACTGGTATCCGCTCGCGTGGTCGCGCGAGCTGAAGCGCGGCAAGACGCTCGGCGTGCGCTTCGCCGGCGAACCGATCGTGCTCGTGCGCACCGAATCCGGCGCCGTGTATGCGCTCGAAGATCGTTGCGCGCACCGCCAGGTGCCGCTGCATGCGGGCGTCGTGTCCGGCGAAACGCTGCGCTGCTGCTACCACGGCTGGACCTACGCGTGCGACAGCGGCCGCTGCGTCGACGTGCCTTACCTGGGCCGCGACCGTTTGCCCAACGGCGTGCGCGCGTATCCGTGCCGCGAGGCGCACGGGCTGATCTTCGTGTTCCCCGGCGACGCGACGCTCGCCGACGAACGCCCGTTCCCCGCGCTCGAATCGGCGGACGACCGTGCGTATAAAACGCGCCGCTTCGGCCGCGAGGTCAAGTGCCACTACTCGTTCATGCACGAGAACCTGATGGACATGAACCATCAGTTCCTGCATCGCAAGCAGATGGGACAGATGCGCGCGCGCAGCGTCGGCCGCCGGCGCGGCGACGACTGGGTCGAGGTCGACTACACGTTCACGCGGATGGAAGGCAAGCAGCCGGTCGGCGAGGCGCTTGTGTTCGGCGCCAGCAAGAAGCCGGCCGACCAGTCCGACAAGAGCGTGATGACGGTGCGCACCCTCTACCCGTATCAGACGCTGCAGATCCGCTCGAGCGAGGGCACGCTCGTGATGGACCTGTGGATCGTCTACGTGCCGCTCGACGCGGAGCAGCGCACCAACCGCACGTTCGGTGTGCTGTCGATCCACAAGCCGGGCATCCCGTTCGCACTCGATCTCGCGTGGCCGCTGCTCGTCTGGTTCACCGAGCGGATCTTCCGCGAGGATCGCTGGATCGTCGAGCGCGAACAGGAAGCGCACGACCGGCAAGGCGCCGACTGGAACCACGAGGTGTTCCCGGTCATCAACGAACTGCGCGACCTGCTGCGCCAGTGCGGCGCGCGCACCGTGATCCCGATCCGCGAAGCGAACGCGAGCGACGCGCGCTGACCGCCGCGGCGAGCGCGCGCGCCTTCGTCCGGTTCGCGCGCTTCGCCCGCTTTGCCCGCTTCGCCCTCGGTCAGCCCGTGCGCTCGACCGGATGCGGCTCGCGCAGCCGGTTCGCGATGCGGGCGGCCTCGTAGTAGCCGGCGGCCGGCGGCCGCTCCAGGTAGCGGCCCGCGCCGCGCACCGCACGCAGTTCGCCGTCGGCCCATGCGAGCGCGCCGCGCGTGAGCGTGTGCGTCGCGACGCCCTGCACGGTCATCCCTTCGAACACGTTGAAATCGACCTGCTGGTGATGGGTTTTCACCGAGATCGTCTTCGTCGCGGCCGGATCCCACACGACGAGGTCGGCATCGGCGCCGACCTGCACCGCCCCCTTGCGCGGATACAGGTTGAAGATCTGCGCGGCGTTCGTCGACGTGATCCGCACGAACTCGTTCGGCGTGATGCGGCCGTGATTCACGCCGTGATGCCACAGCACCGACATGCGGTCCTCGACGCCGCCGCAGCCGTTCGGAATCTTCGTGAAGTCCTCGCGGCCCATCGCCTTCTGCGACGCGCAGAACACGCAGTGGTCGGTCGCCGTCGTATGCAGCTGGCCGGCCTGCAGCCCGCGCCACAGCGCCTCGCGATGCTCGGCCGAGCGGAACGGCGGGCTCATCACGTGCGCGGCCGCACGCGTCCAGTCCGGGTCGCGATAAACGGCCTCGTCGATCACCAGATGGCCCGGCAGCACTTCGCCGAACACGCGCAGCCCTTCGCTGCGCGCGCGCGTGATCGCATCGACCGCGTCCTTCGACGACACGTGCACGATATACACGGGCACGCCCAGCACCTGCGCGATGCGGATCGCCCGGTTCGCGGCCTCGCCCTCGACCTCCGGCGGACGCGACAGCGGATGCGCTTCCGGCCCGGTCATCCCGCGCGCGAGCAGCGCCTGCTGCAGCCGGAACACGAGTTCGCCGTTCTCCGCGTGCACCGTCGGCAGCGCGCCGAGTTCGAGCGAACGCGAGAAGCTGTTCACGAGCACCTCGTCGTCGGCCATGATCGCGTTCTTGTACGCCATGAAGTGCTTGAAGCTCGACACGCCGTGCTCGCGCACAAGCGTGCCCATGTCGCGGTGCACCGATTCGTCCCACCACGTGACGGCCACGTGAAAACCGTAGTCGGCCGCCGCCTTCTCGGCCCAGCCGCGCCATTCGCGGAACGCGTCCATCAGCGGCTGCTTCGGGCTCGGGATCACGAAGTCGATGATGCTCGTCGTGCCGCCCGACAACCCGGCGGCCGTCCCCGAATAGAAATCGTCGCTCGCCGTCGTGCCCATGAACGGCAGTTCCATGTGCGTATGCGGATCGATGCCGCCCGGCATCACGTACTGGTCATGCGCGTCGACCACCGTCGCGCCGGCGGGCGCGTCGATCGTCTCGGCGATCTGCAGGATCGTGCCGCCGTCCTGCGGGTCGGCACACAGTACGTCCGCGCGATAGGTGCGGTCCGCATCGACCACGGTGCCGCCGCGAATCAGGATTGCCATGTCGTCGCCTCCTCGTTGACTGTCGGGTGTCGCATGCCTGCGCGCATCACGCGCTCGCGATCTGCGCGCGCTGTGCGGCGCGCCACTTCATCCAGGTGCCGTACACGCCGGACGCCAGCACGAGGCCGACGAACCACGCGTACGTGTAAAGCGTGTTGAAGAAGGCCGGCACGTTCGTGAACGACGCCGGGAATGCGGTATGCAGGAAGCCGGGCAGGTTCGGCAGCACGCCGATCGCGAGCGCGGCCAGCGCGGCCGGGTTCCAGCCGCGCGCATAGCTGAAATCGCCGCGCTCGTCGAACAGCGCGTGCGTATCGAGCCGCGTGCCGCGAATCAGGAAGTAGTCGACCATCAGGATGCCCGCGACCGGGCCGAGCAGCGCCGAATAGCCGACGAGCCACGTGAAGATATAGCCGTCCGTCGTCGCGAGGATCTTCCACGGCATCATCACGATCGCGATCGTCGCGGTGATCATCCCGCCGGTGCGATACGAAATCGCCTTCGGCCACAGGCTCGAGAAATCGTAAGCAGGGCCGACGAGGTTCGCCGCGAGGTTGCAGCACATCGTGTCGAGCGTGAGAATCACCAGCGCGATGCCGACGCCGACGCCGGTCATCCGGCTCGTCAGGTCGATCGGATCCCAGATCGCGTTGCCGTAGATCACGACGGTCGCCGACGTCACGACGACCGACACCACCGACAGCAGCGCCATCGGCAGCGGCAGCCCGATCGACTGACCGATCATCTGGTCGCGCTGCGAATGCGCGAAGCGCGTGAAGTCGGGAATGTTCAGCGCGAGCGTCGCCCAGAAGCCGACCATCGCGGTCAGGCCCGGCCAGAACGTCGCCCAGAAGAGTCCGGCCTTCTTGCCGCCCGCGACGAACTGCGACGGCGCCGACAGCATCGAGCCGAAGCCGCCCGCCCGCGACGTCGCCCACCACACGAGCGCGACGCACATCACGACCTTGATCGGCGCCGACCAGCTCTCGAGCCAGCGGATCGAATCGGTGCCGTGCAGGATGAAGTAAATCTGCAGCGCCCAGAACACCAGGAAGCACGCGAGCTGCCCGAACGAGATGCCGACCACCGGCAGCGCCGCGCCGTGCAGCGCGTTGCCGGTCAGGATGTTCAGCAGCGTATAGATTGCGCTGCCGCCGAGCCAGGTCTGGATGCCGTACCAGCCGCATGCGACGATCGCGCGCAGCAGCGCCGGCAGCTTCGCGCCCTGCGTGCCGAACGACGCGCGCACGAGCACCGCGTATGGAATCCCGTGCTTCGCACCCGCATGGCCGACCAGCAGCATCGGCACGAGCACGATCAGGTTGCCGAGCAACACGGTCAGCACCGCCTGCCACGGCGACATGCCTTCCTGGATCAGCCCGGCCGCGAGCATGTACGACGCGATGTTCATCACCATCCCGACCCACAGCGCCGCGAAGTGGTACCACCGCCACGTGCGCTGCGCCGCCGTCGTCGGCGCGAGGTCGTCGTTGTACAGGCTGCCGGCCGGCGCTGCGGCGCTGTCGGAATCGGCGGGAATCGCTGCTGGTTTCATCGAAAGCGCTCCACGTAAACGTCGGCGCCGGCATCGCGCGATGCCGGCGAAACAGGACACAAGCGGCGGCGCGGCCCGTACCGCGCCACCGGCCGCCGGTCAGGCCGCCTTCGCGTGCTTCGCGGGTTCCGCCGGGCCGGCACCCGCGTCGGCACGTGCCGGATTGTTCGGATGCGTGGTCCAGTTCGCATAGTCGCCCGCGTCGACCCGCTCCATCGTGATGCATTGCTCGACCGGACACACATGCATGCAAAGATTGCACCCGACGCACTCCGCGTCCACCACTTCGAAATGCCGCACGCCGTCCTTCTCGGCGGTGATCGCCTGGTGCGACGTGTCCTCGCACGCGATATGGCACAGCCCGCACTGGATGCAGCGGTCCTGGTCGATGCGCGCCTTGATGTCGTATTTCAGGTTCAGGTATTTCCAATCGGTGACGTTCGGCACCGCGCGGCCGCGGATGTCGTCGAGCGTCGCGTAGCCCTTCTCGTCCATCCAGTTCGACAGCCCGTCGGCGAGATCCGTCACGATCCGGAAGCCGTAGTGCATCGCGGCGGTGCACACCTGCACGCTGCCGGCGCCGAGCACCATGAACTCGGCCGCGTCGCGCCACGATGAAATCCCGCCGATGCCGGAGATCGGCAGGTTCGGCGTTTCCGGGTCGCGCGCGATCTCCGCGACCATGTTCAGCGCGATCGGCTTGACCGCGGGGCCGCAATAGCCGCCGTGCGTGCCCTTGCCGTCGACGGTCGGCATCGGCGCCATCTGGTCGAGGTCCACCGCGACGATCGAGTTGATCGTGTTGATCAGCGACACGCCGTCCGCGCCGCCCTTGTAGGCGGCGCGCGAGCCCATCCGGATGTCGCTGATGTTCGGCGTGAGCTTCACAAGGCACGGCAGCTTCGTGCCTTCCTTGACCCAGCGCGTGACCATCTCGACGTATTCCGGCACCTGCCCGACGGCCGCGCCCATCCCGCGCTCGCTCATCCCGTGCGGGCAGCCGAAGTTCAGCTCCACCGCATCCGCGCCCGTATCCTCGACGAGCGGCAGGATCCATTTCCAGTCGCGCTCGTTGCACGGCACCATCAGCGACACGATCAGCGCGCGGTCGGGCCAGTCGCGCTTTACCTGCGCGATCTCTCTCAGGTTCACGTCGAGCGGACGGTCGGTGATCAGCTCGATGTTGTTCAGCCCGGCGATCCGCTGGCCGTTCCACTGCACCGCGCCGTAGCGCGAGCTGACATTGACGACGTGCGGATCGAGCCCGAGCGTCTTCCAGACGACGCCGCCCCAGCCCGCCTCGAACGCGCGGTTGACGTTGTACGCCTTGTCGGTCGGCGGCGCGGACGCGAGCCAGAAGGGATTCGGCGAAGTGATGCCTGCGATGGTGCAGCGAAGGTCGGCCATGTTCGGCTCCGTGAAAATGGGGCGTTTATCGTGATCCGCGCGGCATGCGCGATGCCGTTGCGTTCGCCGCGCTCACGCGGCCTTCGCGTCGCGCTGCGCGAGCGCCGCGTCGATCGCGGCCGCGGCGCGCTTGCCGTCCTGCACGGCTTGCACCGTGAGGTCGATACCGCCCGTCGCCGCGCAATCGCCGCCGGCCCACACGTCGGGCAACGCGGTGCGTCCGTCCGCATCGACCGCGATGCGCGTACCGTCCGCCGTCAGCAACGCGGCCGCGACACTGTCCGGCACCAGCGTCTGGCCAATTGCCTTCAGCACCATGTCCGCGTCGACGGTGATGCGTTCGCCCGACGCAGCCTCGAATTCGACGCCCGTCACGTGCCCGTGCGCGCCCGCGATGCGCACCGGCTTCGCGTGCGTGACGAGCGTGACGCCGCTCTTTTGCGCGAACTCGCGTTCGGCCCACGTCGCGCTCATCGCATCCACGCCGCGCCGGTACACCATCGTCACGCGCTCGGCACCGAGCTTGCGGCTCTGCACGGACGCGTCGATCGCCGTGTTGCCGCCGCCGATCACGACCACGCGCCGCCCGACCGGCACGTTCTCCAGCCCGTCGGCCTGTCGCACCTGCTCGATGAAGTCGACCGCGTTCATCACGCCGGTCAACTGCTCGCCGTCGATCGCGAGCGTGCGCACGCCGCCCAGCCCCATCGCGAGAAACACCGCGTCGTGCCGCTCGCGCAGCGCATCGAGCGTCACGTCGCGGCCGAGCGCGACGCCCGTCTCCAGCGCGATACCGCCGACCGACAGCAGCCACTCGACTTCGCGCTGCGCGAAATCGTCGACGGTCTTGTACGCGGCGATGCCGTATTCGTTCAAGCCGCCCGCCTTCGGCCGTGCGTCGAACAGCGTGACGCGATGCCCGGCAAGCGCGAGCCGGTGCGCGCAGGCGAGGCCGGCCGGCCCCGCGCCGACCACCGCGACATGCCGCCCCGTATCGGGCGCACGCGTGAAACGCACCGCCCCGGTCGCCATCGCCCAGTCGGTCGCGTGCCGCTGCAGCGCGCCGATCGCGACCGGCTGCGCGTCCTGATGATTGCGCACGCACGCGCCTTCGCACAGGATCTCGGTCGGACATACGCGTGCACACATCCCGCCGAGCGGATTCGCGGACAGGATGTCGGTCGCCGCGCCCTTCAGGTTGCCGTTGCCGATCTTGCGGATGAAGCTCGGGATATCGATCTGCGTCGGGCAAGCCTGCACGCACGGCGCGTCGTAGCAGTAGTGGCAGCGGCTGGCGGCGGCCGCGGCGGCAGTCGGATCGAGCAGCGGCGCGATATCGGCGAATTCGCACGAGAGTTGCGTGGACGTCAGGCGATGCGCGGCGATATCGCCGGTTGGCTTGGTGGTCATACGCGTTCCTTCGACTGAGTGGAGACAAAGCCGTCCCCGCCGGCTGCAAACGCACAGCCGGGTCGGCTATGTTTTGGAGTGCTACGGTCAGGCGATGAGCAGCCTGCCGGCCGCGCTATATTCGATCCGTCATGAAGCCGGCTCGCACGCACGCGAGAGCATCGCGTGCAGCAGCACGTTCGCGCCTGCCTCGATCCAAGCAGGCGTCGCGTCCTCGATCTCGTTGTGGCTGATGCCGTCGACGCAGGGCACGAACACCATCGACGTCGGCGCGACCTGCGCCAGATAGCACGCGTCGTGTCCCGCTCCCGACACGATGTCGCGATGCGAGTAGCCGAAGCGGTCGGCCGCGTCGCGCACGGCCGCCACGCAGGCCGGATCGAACGCGACGGGCTTGTAGTAGAAAATCTGCTCGAGCGCGGTCTCGAGCCCGATCTCGCCCGCGATGCGCGCGACGCCGTCGCGCAGCGCTGCATCCATCTTCGCGAGCACGGCGTCGTCCGGATGACGGAAATCGACGGTGAAGAACACGCGGCCCGGAATCACGTTGCGCGAGTTCGGATGAATCTGCATCATCCCGACCGTCGCGCAACCGAACGGCGCGTGATCTAGGCCGATCCGGTTCACGAGATCGACGACGCGCGACGCGCCGAGCAGCGCGTCGCGGCGGCGCGGCATCGGCGTCGGCCCCGCATGCGCTTCCTGGCCGGTGAACGTGATCTCGTACCAGCGCTGCCCTTGCGCGTCGGTCACCACGCCGATCGTCTTGCACTCCGCTTCGAGAATCGGCCCCTGCTCGATATGCAGCTCGAACGCTGCGTGCAGCTTGCGGCCGCCGCACGGCACGTCGCCTGCATAGCCGATGCGCGCCAGCTCCTCGCCGATCGTCTTGCCGTCGACGTCCTTGCGCGACAGCCCGTATTCGAGCGAAAACACGCCCGCGAACACGCCCGACGCGACCATCGCCGGTGCGAAGCGCGAGCCTTCCTCGTTGGTCCAGATCACGACCTCGACGGGATGCTCGGTCTCGATGCCGTGATCGTTCAGACTGCGAATCACCTCGAGGCCGCCGAGCACGCCGTAGATGCCGTCGAAGCGGCCGCCCGTCGGCTGCGAATCCGCGTGCGAGCCGGTGACGACCGGCGCGGCGTCCACCACGCGACCCGCGCGACGCATGAATACGTTGCCCATCGTATCGACCGTCACCGTGCAGCCGGCCGCCTTCGCCCAGCCGACGATCAGGTCGCGCCCGGCCTTGTCGAGATCGGTCAGCGCGAGGCGGCAGACGCCACCCTTCGGCGTCGCGCCGATCTTCGCCACCTCCATCAGGCTGTCCCACAACCGTCTGCCGTCGACCTTGATCGACGTGTCGAATGCTGCCCGCTTCACTGTTTCCGATACCGTGTCCATTCGTATCGCTCCTGTGGGGTCGGTCATGTCGTGATCCGGTCGATGCCGGTGCACGCATTGCTGCTGTCGGGGCAAACCCGCACCTGCGAGGTGCGGGCGCGCATCGTTCGTGCGATTCGTCCGATCGATCGGCGGGGGTGCTCGCACTGCGTATCGCCACTTGTCGAATCCTGTCCGATTGGACAGGTTTTAGACCATCAAAATGTCCAGCGCAACGTCTTTCTTGCGCGACTGGTTCGAGCGAGAACCGTGCCATCGCATCGCAGCATCGCGCATGCACCGATAATGCGCGCACGTGCGTTCGATGCGAACCTGCGACTAGAATGAAGCCCAACGCGGCACCGATGCCGCGCGAGGGCAACGATGAGACATGACGAAGCGGCCGCCGCAGCCGGCGGCCACGACGAAACGGGCACGCCTTTGCGGCGACGCAAGGCGCACATCCGCGAGTCCAACGAAGCGCATCTGCTGGCGTGCGCGGAAGCCGTGTTCGCGGAGCGCGGGCTCAACGGCGCGAGCACCGCGATGATCGCCGAGCGTGCGGGCCTGCCGAAGGCGAACCTGCATTACTACTTCCCGACGAAGCTGGCGTTGTACCGCCGTGTGCTCGACGACCTGTTCGAAGACTGGCACCGCGCGGCCGGCTCGTTCGAGGCCGGCGACGATCCGGTCGAGGCGATCGGCAGCTACGTGCGCGCGAAGATGGATCTGTCGCGACGGCGCCCGCTCGGCTCGAAAGTGTGGGCCAACGAGATCATCCACGGCGCCGAGCACATGCAGGACATCCTGTCGGAACGTGTGAAGCCCTGGTTCGACACGCGCGTGCACGTGATCGAAGGCTGGATCGCACGCGGGCTGCTCGCACCGATCGATGCGCACGCATTGATGTACCTGATCTGGGCGACCACGCAGCACTATGCGGATTTCGATGCGCAGATCCGCGCGCTGAGCGGCAAGCGTGCGTTCACGCAGAAGGCCTTCGCCGAGAAGACCGAGCACGTCGTGCAGCTCGTGATCCGCGCGTGCGGTGCGGTGTCGCCGGGCGCGAGCGCGTAGCGCGATCGCGCATTCCCGGGAAAACAAAACGGGCGACGGGCACGATGCCCGCCGCCCGCGTCGCGAGAGACGGCTTACTTGCCGTCCCGCGCGTGACGCGTGAACGCGTTCGCGTTATGCGACGCGCTCGATAGCGATCGCCGTCGCCTCGCCGCCGCCGATACACAGCGATGCGATGCCGCGCTTCAGGCCATACGATTCGAGCGCGGCCAGCAGCGTCACCATCACGCGCGCACCCGAGGCGCCGATCGGATGGCCGAGCGCACACGCGCCGCCGTGCACGTTGACCTTGTCGTGCGACAGGTCGAGATCGCGCATCGCGGCCATCACGACCACCGCGAAGGCTTCGTTGATCTCGAACAGGTCGACGTCGCGCAGGTTCCAGCCGGTTTTTTCGGACAGCTTGCGAATCGCGCCGATCGGTGCCGTCGCGAACAGGCCCGGCTTGTTCGCGTAGGTCGAATGCCCGACGATCACGGCCTTCGGCGTGAGGCCGAGCCGCTCCGCTTCCGAGCGACGCATCATCACGAGCGCGGCCGCGCCGTCGGAAATCGACGACGAATTGGCCGCCGTCACCGTGCCGCCTTCGCGGAACGCCGGCTTGAGCGTCGGAATCTTGTCGAGCTTCGCCTTGCCCGGTTGTTCGTCGATCGAGACCACCGCTTCGGTCTTGCCAGCCTTCACGGTCACCGGCGCGACCTCCGACGTGAAGCGCCCTTCCGCGATCGCATGTTGCGCCCGCGTCAGCGACGTGATCGCGAACGCGTCCTGCTCCTCGCGCGTGAACTGGTAGGCCTGCGCGCAATCCTCCGCAAACGTGCCCATCAGCCGGCCCTTGTCGTATGCGTCCTCGAGCCCGTCGAGGAACATGTGGTCGAGCACCTGGCCGTGACCCATGCGCATCCCCGCGCGCGCCTTCGGTAGCAGATACGGCGCGTTCGTCATGCTCTCCATCCCGCCCGCGACCGCCACGTCCGCCGAGCCGGCCAGCAGCAGGTCGTGCGCGAACATCGCGGCCTTCATCCCGGAGCCGCACATCTTGTTGACCGTGGTCGCGCCCGCGGCCAGCGGCAATCCGGCCTTCAGCGCGGCCTGTCGTGCCGGCGCCTGACCCTGGCCGGCCGGCAGCACGCAGCCGAACACGATTTCGTCGATGCGCTCGGCCGGCACACGCGCGCGCTCGAGCGCTGCGCGAATCGCCGTCGCGCCAAGCTCGCTCGCGCTGGCCCCGGCGAGATCGCCCTGAAAACCACCCATCGGCGTGCGTGCCGCACCGACGATTACGATCGGATCCTGTGTCGTCATGATCGAGTTTCTCCCGTTCCAGTTCCAGTTTCAGCGCGGCGCCATGCGCAACGCGCCATCGAGACGGATGACTTCGCCGTTCAGCATCGTGTTCTCGGCAATATGGCGCACCAGCGCCGCAAATTCGTCAGGGCGGCCGAGCCGCGGCGGGAACGGCACGCTCTTGCCGAGCGCGTCCTGCACGTCCTGCGGCATGCCGGCCATCATCGGCGTCGCGAAGATACCCGGCGCGATCGTCACCACGCGAATGCCGAACCGCGCGAGTTCGCGCGCGATCGGCAGCGTCATGCCCACCACGCCGCTCTTCGATGCCGCATACGCGGCCTGCCCGATCTGCCCGTCGAACGCCGCGACCGACGCGGTGTTGACGATCACGCCGCGCTCACCTTGTGCGTCGGCGTCCTGCTTCGACATCGCGTCAGCCGCCAGCCGGATCATGTTGAACGTACCGACCAGGTTGATCGACACCGCGCGCGCGAAGCGCTCGAGCGAATGCGGGCTTTCGCAGCCAACGACTTTCTCGCCCGGTGCGACGCCCGCGCAGTTCACGAGCGCATCGATGCGGCCGAACGCGTCGCGCGCGGCGGCAACGGCAGCTTGTCCGTCGGCTTCGCTCGTCACGTCGGTCTTCACGAAGCATGCGGCCGCACCGAGTTCGCGCGCGAGGCTCGCGCCGGCATCCTCATTGACGTCCAGCAACACCGCCTTGCCGCCTGCGGCCACCACCATGCGCGCCACCGCGGCGCCGAGGCCCGAACCGGCGCCCGTAATCATAAAAACGCGATCCTCGATATTCATTCGCACTCCATATTCAGTCTTCAGGATTGAGCGGTCTTCTCGGCTTCCATCTTGCGCAAAACAAAGCGCTGGATCTTGCCGCTCGGGGTTTTCGGCAGCGCGTCGACGAAGTCGATCGCGCGCGGATACGCGTGGGCCGACAGCCGGCGCTTCACGTGCTGGCTCAGTTCGTCGGCCAGCGCCGGCGTGCCTTCAAAGCCTTTCGACAGCACGACGAACGCCTTCACGATCTCCGTGCGCTCCGGGTCCGGCACACCGATCACCGCGGCTTCGCTGACGGCAGGATGCTCGATCAGCGCGCTTTCCACGTCGAACGGTCCGATCCGGTAGCCGGACGACGTGATCACGTCGTCCGCGCGGCCGATGAAGCTCACTGTGCCGTCCGGCTCGAGCTCGACGTTGTCGCCGGTCCGGTAATAGCCGCCCGCGATCGCCGGCGTATCCTGCTGCCAGTAGCCGGAGAACCACAGCAGCGGCGAGCGTGCGATGTCGATCGCGAGGTTGCCGGGCTCACCCGGGCCGAGCTCGCGACCGGCTTCGTCGAGTACCGCGACGCGATAGCCGGGCATCGCGAGCCCGGCCGAACCGACATGGACGACGTGTGTGAGCCCGTGATGGTTGTTCACGACCATCCCGAGTTCGGTCTGGCCGTAGTGATCGTGGATCGGCGCGCCGAGCGCCGCGTGGAACCAGCGCACGACTTCCGGATTCAGCGGTTCCCCCGCGCTGCTGACGACCCGCAGTTGCCCTTTCAGCCGCGCCGCCACTTCGGTGCCGGCCGCCATCAGCATCCGGTACGCCGTCGGCGAACCGGCGAGGCTCGTGATGCCGAGCCGTTCGATCACGTCGCAGGTGCTGTCGACCGTGAAGCTGCCTTCGTACAGCGTCGTTGCATGGCCGAGCAGCAGCGGGCCCGTGATCGCGTAGTAGAGACCATATGCCCAACCGGGGTCGGCGATGTTCCAGAAGCGGTCGCTATCGCGCAGGTCCACCGCGTCGCGCATGTATGCGCCGAACGCAAGCAGTGCGCGCAGCGGCACCGGCACGCCCTTCGGCAAGCCCGTCGTGCCCGACGTCGACATCATCATGAACAGGTCGGTGCCCTTGCGCGGCACCGGTTCGAACCTGCCCGACTGCGCGTCGAGCGCCGCACGGAAATCGATGTCGCGGGCCGGCATCGTGTCGCCCGGCTCGCGCACCGTCGCGACCGGCGGGCAATCCGCGATCTCGTCGAGCTTCGCGCGATTCGCGATATTGGTGATGACTAACCGTGCATCGCTCATGCGCAGCCGGTGCTCGATCGCCTTCGGTCCGAACGCAGTGAAAAGCGGCTGGTAGACGGCACCCGCGCGCCACGTGCCGAGGATCGTCGCGACGAGTTCGGGCGTGCGCGGCAACAGGCCGGCCACCACGTCGCCCGGCTTCACGCCCTGCGCGACCAGCAGGTTCGCGACGCGCGCCGACAGAGCCTGCATTTGCGCGAATGTGAAGCTGTGGTGCCGGCCGCCGACGTCGATCCAGTCGAGTGCGATCGCGTTCGGGTCCGCCGCCGCATGCCGGTCGCAGCATTCGGCGCAGGCGTTCAGACCCTGCTCCAGATCGCCGTGCAGATATGCCGCGGCGGTCTCGATACGGAAGCCGGCCACGGCGTCGGCGTAGGCCGGCACCTCCCGGGCGGTTGCTCCATCACGCATGCGTGTCTCCTGTTCGTTATGACCGCCGGCGAACCGAGGGTATATCGATGATGGTAGACAGCAGTCACATTGCAATCAATGACAAACCGAATCTAGAATCGTGATCGCTTTTGCCATGTCTGGAGGGCATGAAAAAATGGGGCCGCAGATGATCTCGCCCGATTTCGTCGAGGATGCGCTCGAGAGCCTGCGCCGGCAACGGATTCCGGTCGGGCCGGTGCTGCACGCCGCCGGCCTGCCGGCCGTCGTGCGCGGGCCAGTCACGCCGCAGCAGTATGGCCGGCTGTGGTTGGCGATCGCCAGCGCGATCGACG
Source organism: Burkholderia sp. SIMBA_062 (assembly GCF_046534765.1). Taxonomy (NCBI): domain Bacteria; kingdom Pseudomonadati; phylum Pseudomonadota; class Betaproteobacteria; order Burkholderiales; family Burkholderiaceae; genus Burkholderia; species Burkholderia sp. SIMBA_062. Next base: position 1,955 of record NZ_JAWRYD010000043.1, on the reverse strand, counting down.
ACGAATTCTTCGGGCTCGCGGCCCGCCCGATGCGGCGTGGCAGCTTCAGGCTGCTGTGCCATGCCGTGCTGGACGCGGGCACGCTCGAGAAGGCGCTGCGGCGTGCGCTGCAGTTCCTGCGCGTGGTGCTCGACGAGCCGCACGGCGAGCTCGTAGTCGCCGACGGACAGGCGCAGATCGTGCTCAAGCAGGCAGGCGCGCCCTATTCCGCGTTCGCTTACCGGACGTTCTGGCTGATCCTGCTGGGCGTCGCCTGCTGGCTGACCGGCCGGCGCATTCCGCTGCAGCGCATCGATTTCGCGTGTCCGAGCCCCGATCACCGCAGCGATTACCACCAGTTCTTCGGGGTACCGGTACATTTCGACCGGCCCGACAGCCGGCTCGCCTTCAACGCCGCGTATCTCGCGCTGCCGACGATCCGCTCCGCACAGGCATTGAAGACCTTCCTGCGCGGCGCGCCGGGCAACCTGCTGGTCCGCTACCGGCACGACACCGGCTGGGTGGCAAAAACGCGCGCGCACCTGAAGGCACTGCCGGCCGCCGAGTGGCCGGACTTCGACACGCTGGCCGTGCGCCTCGGCACGACGCCCGCGACGCTGCGGCGACGTTTGCGCAGCGAGGGACAGAGCTTCGCGTCGATCAAGGACGAACTGCGCGGCGCACTGGCCCAGTCGCTGCTGCGCGCACACCGGCTCAGCGTCGCGGAAATCGCGGCCGAACTCGGCTTCACCGAACCCAGCGCGTTTCATCGCGCGTTCCGGAAATGGACAGGCACGAGCCCGGGCGCGTTTCGGCGCGACGTCAATGCGGCGCAACCGGAGCATTGATGCGCTGCGGGGCCGGACACGCTGCGGAATCGGCGCGACACGCCGTCGACGCGCGCGGCCAACGGCTTGCTGACTTTCGTCGCGAGCCTGTTTCGAGGCGAACGCGGCTGGACCCGCATCGAGTGGCTTCCCCGTGCGCGACGCTATCGGCGATACCGCTCCGGATGCTGACCGACGACCCGACGATGTCGATCTGTCCGGTCACGCCGATCGAGCTTGCCGCCCTCGGCCTGATCATAGGCTGTGCGAGCTCAAGTACGCGCCAAGCACGTGGAATGTCGTGGTTGCGTTCTATCCCTCGGTCAACAGCCTCGCGCGGATCGGCATCTGCTTGCTGATGACGGTGCGGCGTCAGATGCTGTCGAAAGCGGAGTAGTCTCTGTCGAGTAGCCGTGATGCCGGAATGCGAAGGCCACCGCAGGCCGCCGGCGACCATGCGTAATCCTGATCATCTTCGAAATGATGCGAGGCCCGATATGGATGCAGTTCGTGCAGTCATCGAACCGTATGAAGCCGCACTTCGAGCGGCGATGCTCACCAACGACGTCGACGCGCTCGACACGTTGCTGGACGACGACCTGATCTTCACCGTCCCGACCGGGCAGGTCATTGCGAAGCACGACGATCTGTCCGCGCATCGTGCGAAGCAGTTGCGGCTCGACGCACTCGATATCCGGGAAATGGGGGCGAAGATGATCGGCGAGCTGATTCTCACCACGACGAAGGCGATGCTTGCCGGTCGTTTCGACGGCGCCGCATTCAACGGCATGTTTGCCTATACGCGCCTATGGCGCCGGTCGGGAAGCGACTGGCGGGTGGTTGCCGGACACGCATCGCAGATCGGTTGAGCTGCGGCATGCCGGCAATCGACGGAGTGCGGGAGCCGAAAGTGAGTCGATGCCGCGGCTGTCACGCACCGATATGCTCGGCGCGCAGGGACCTGGGCCAATGACGGGGAGAAGAGATGCGCCAACGACGACTGCGCCCTCGCTGCCATCGCCCTTTCCGCCGCGCCAATGCAAAAACCCCCGCCTTGTCGGGCGGGGGTTCTTGGCTTAGGGAGCCTGACGATTACCTACTTTCACACGGGAATCCGCACTATCATCGGCGTAGAGTCGTTTCACGGTC
>NZ_JAWRYD010000157.1:0-337 GCF_046534765.1 Burkholderia sp. SIMBA_062 | reverse complement strand
GCGCATGGCATTGTATCCCGCGAGGTATTCGCCGAAGTGCCGCCTCGTGTCGAATATTCACTGACGGAATTCGGCCGTAGTCTCGCGCCCGTGCTCGACGCGATGAAGGAATGGGGAGATCGTTACGTCTCCTGGCGCGCATCACAGGGGCAGGATTGACGTGGCCTGCCTCTACAAACCGGGCCAGTCAGAACCTAGCAAAGTTCGTTTTCGGAGAAGAAGACGAACATGAAAAAGCGCTTTATGGAAGAACAAATCATGGGTTTCTGAAGGAAGCCGAGGCCGGTATACCGGTGAAGGAGCTGTGCAGGCAGCATGGCTTCAGTGACGCGTCGTT
>NZ_JAWRYD010000156.1:0-338 GCF_046534765.1 Burkholderia sp. SIMBA_062 | reverse complement strand
CTGCACGAGCGACGAACAAAGAACTTGAGACCGCGAAGAAAACCAACGAATCCGTCACCCGCTTCCTTACTGAAGGTGGCTATCTGCCTGAGAAGGCCTTCTTGAAACCTATTCCGGATCGCCCTGATGCGTATCTGACGGTAATCAATGGCCAGGATGGCGTTATCCCACTAGCGGATGAAACTGGCACCTACACTGTGTCCGGAGAAATGATTCAGAAGGTCCTGGTCATTTACTACGAGTCATGGTTCCACAACCTAAAGCGTTGAAAGAGGCTTAACCTCCACCATCCTGTGCGTCTCGGCATGTACATGCCCGTGCAGGATGCCGACCACCAG
>NZ_JAWRYD010000042.1:0-57559 GCF_046534765.1 Burkholderia sp. SIMBA_062 | reverse complement strand
CCGCCCGGTGCGGACCCGCATGCCGGGTGGTGTGGGAGGGGATCGGTCAGTTTATCTGACCGCCCCTATCCCGATTGGGCGACCGGTTTGTCGCGACAGCGCATCGCCATCACCGGCACCACTACCGTCCCGCTGCGGTCCTGCACCGCAAAGCAAAACACCACGGCGAGCCGTGGCGTTTTTCGTTTGCCGTGTCGCGCCGTGCGTCCGGCGCGCATCGATCAGTGATGCACGTCCACCGGCCGCCCGTCGAAGTCGTGCCCCGCGCGGCGGATCTCGCAACGCGCGTCCTTCTCGCCCTTCACGCCGTTGAACACGATGTTCAGGATCACGGCGGAGGCCGACGCGAGCAGGATGCCGCTGTGCAGGATCGGTGCGAGCGCGGGCGGCAGCTTCGAGAAGAAGTGCGGCGACACGACCGGCACGAGGCCCAGGCCGACGCTCACGGCGACGATGAACAGGTTGTGCGTGTTGTTCACGAAGTCGACCTTCGACAGCACCTTGATGCCGTTCGCCGCCACCATCCCGAACATCACGATGCCCGCGCCGCCGAGCACGAACGGCGGCACCGATGCGACGACCTGCGCCATCTTCGGGAACAGGCCGAGCAGCACCAGGATCACGCCGCCCGTCGCGCAGACGTACCGGCTCTTCACGCCGGTCACGCCGATCAGGCCGACGTTCTGCGAGAACGACGTGTGCGGGAACGAGTTGAAGATGCCGCCGATCAGCGTGCCGAGGCCGTCGACGCGCAGGCCGCGCACGAGGCGGTCCTGGTTGACCGGACGGTCGACCATGTCGCCGACCGCGAGGAACATGCCGGTCGATTCGATGAACGTGACGAACATTACCGTGACCATCGTCGCGATCGACAGCGGGTCGAAGTGCGGCATGCCGAAGTGGAACGGCATCACGAAGCCGACCCACGGTGCGAGCGCCACGCCATCCGTATTCACGCGGCCGATCGCAAACGCGATCACGAAGCCGGCGACGATGCCGAGCAGCACCGAGATGTTCGCGAGGAAGCCGCGGCCGAACTTGTTGATCAGCAGGATCAGCGCGAGCACGAGCAGCGACAGGCCGAGATAGACGGGGCTGCCGTATTCGGGGTTGCCGACGCCGCCGGCGGCCCAGTTGATCCCGACTTCCATCAGCGACAGCCCGATCACTGCGATCACGGTGCCGACCACGACCGGCGGGAAGAACCGCAGCAGCTTGCCGATCATCGGCGCGAGCACGATGCCGATGATGCCGGCCGCGATGGTCGAGCCGAAGATGTCGAGAATGCCGAGGCCGGGATTGGTGCCGATCGCGATCATCGGGCCGACCGCGGCGAACGTGCAGCCCATGATGACGGGCAGGCGGATCCCGAAGATCCACAGGCCGAGCGTCTGGATCAGCGTGGCGATGCCGCACGAAAACAGATCGGCGCTGATCAGGAACGCGATCTGGTCTTTCGGCAGCTTCAGCGCGCCGCCGACGATAAGCGGCACGGCGACGGCGCCGGCGTACATGACGAGGACGTGCTGGAGACCAAGCGTTACAAGCTTGCCGGTCGGCAGCACCTCATCGCACGGATGGACCGTGTTCGATTGCATCTGTCTCACTCCATGATCTTGTTTTCGGGGTGGTACGAAGTTATGCGGAATGCACCATCGCAACAAGAGCACTGGGTTCTATTCCGCTCTTTGCTGGTTCGATATGCCGTTTCGGCATGCAACAGGGGGAAGATCATCGGGAAACGCCGCTGGAGTGAGGTTCCCCGGTTTTATAGCCCTTCAAAATAGTGCGGGCCCCCATGTCAAATATCGTCGGCTTTATGGTGTGTATCGGCACTGCGGCATAGTGGCAAAAACGACGGGCGAAAAATCGCGCCGGGTTAACCCGCGAGCGCCCGTTTTCACGCGCAAGATGCAGCGCGCGCCGGCCGCGTTTTCGCGTTGCCGCGGCGGCAAACGCGCCGCGCAAATCGCGGCGCGTGTCGCGATCCCGCTATCATCGACATCCGTTTACTCGAATACGCCATCCCGTCATGCGCCTGCTCGGAATCGATCTCGGTACCGGCTCCGTCAAACTCGTCACGCTCGATGCCGACGGCGTCGAGCGTGCGGTTGCGAGCGAACCCTATGCGTTGTCTTCGCCGCAGCCCGGCTGGGCCGAAATCGCGCCCGACGTGTGGTGGCAGGCGCTGGTGCGTGCCGCTGCGCGGCTGCCGGCAGCCGAGCGCGAGCAGGTCGCCGCGATCGGCTTCTCGGGCCAGATGCATGGCGTCGTGCTGATCGACGCGGCCGGGCAGCCGGTGCGGCCCGCGTTGTTGTGGCCCGACACGCGCGCGGTGCGTGAAGCGGACGCGGCCGACTGGCCCGTCGCCGGATCGCCCGTCCCACCGAATCCCGTCGCGCCCGGCATGGCGGGCCCGCTGTTGCGCTGGCTGGCCGCTCACGAACCGCAGGCGCTGCGGGCCGCGCGCCGTGCCGTGCAGCCGAAGGACTGGCTGCGCATTGCACTGGGCGGCGAGGTCGCGGCCGATCCGAGCGATGCGTGCGCGACCGCGCTCGCGACGCCGGACGGCGCGTGGGATACGGCGCTGATCGACGCGCTGGGCCTGTCGGCCGACCGCTTCGCGCCGGTGCGGGCGTCGAGCGCGCGCTGCGGCGTGCTCGCCGCGACGGCGGCGGCGGCACTCGGGCTGCCGGCCGGCGTGCCGCTCGCGACCGGGGCGGCCGATACCGCGTGCGCGGCGCTTGGCAGCGGGCTCGTCGCGACCGGCGACGCGCTGCTGACCACCGGCAGCGGCGGCCAGATCGTCGTGCTCGCGGATTGCTTGCCGCCCGCGCGGCGCGGGCTGCATCGCTATCGCACGGCGGCCGGCGGCGGCTATTACACGATGGCCGCGATGCAGAACGTGGGGATCGCGCTCGAAGCGGTGCGCGGCTGGCTCGGCTATCCGGGCTGGCCGGCAGCGTACGACGACGCGTTCGCGCAGCCGCCGTCCGAGCGGCTCTGCTTCCTGCCGTACCTGACGGGCGAGCGCTCGCCGTGGATGAATCCCGATGCGCGCGGCGGCTGGCTCGGTCTCGGGCTCGGCGACACGCGCGGCGCGATGATGCGCGCCGCATTCGAAGGCGTCGCGTTCGCGTTGCGCGCGGGGCTCGATGCGATCCGCGACGCGAACCCGGCCGATCCGGTGACGACGCTGCGCCTTGCCGGCGGCGGCTCGGTCGATCCGCGCTGGCGCCAGTTGCTCGCGGATGCGCTCGGCGCGTCGCTCGACGCGGTCGATTGCCCGAACGCCGCGACGCGGGGCGCCGCGCTGCTCGCGGGAGTCGCGATCGGACACTGGCGCGAAGACGCGCTGCGCACGCTGGCGCCCGCTGCGTCGCCGGTCGCCGCGCCGCGCGACGATCGCGCGCTGGCCGCACGCCATGCGCGTTTCGTCGATCTGTATGCGCGAACGGATGCTTGGTTCACGACCGGCGTTTAAACTCGGGCACTTGTCCGGTTGCGACGGCGGTGACGCATCGCGGCAAGCTGGCGGCTCTTTCGCGCGCGCGACGGGCAGTGTGATCGGCGATCATGGCGAGCGCGATACGGTTTCGCCGTGCCGCATGCGATGCCGCACGGCACGGCCTGTATACGGGCGACACGGCGAAGGTGAACGCCGGCGACCTGGTCCGAACACGCTGCCGCCGGGGAAGCTCGACGACGGCTTCGACTCGATGAAGACGGGCGAATCGATTCGCCCGATCGTGCTGTATTGAACGGAAGGGAACCCCATGCTCGAACTCGTTTCTTCGCATGCTTGCCACGGTGGCGAGCAACGCTTCTATCGCCACGATTCGAAGGCCATCGGCCTGTCGATGAAGTTCTCGGTGTACCTGCCGCCGCAGGCGGCGCACGGCCGCGTGCCGGCGCTGTTCTACCTCGCGGGGCTCACGTGCACCGAGGAGACGTTCGCGATCAAGGGCGGCGCGCAGCAGTACGCGGCGCAGCACGGCCTCGCGCTCGTGATGCCCGATACGAGCCCGCGCGGCGCGGACGTGCCGGGCGAGGCCGATGCGTGGGATTTCGGCGTCGGCGCGGGCTTCTATGTCGATGCGACGCAAGCGCCGTGGTCGACGCATTACCGGATGGAGTCGTACGTGACGGGCGAGCTGCGCGAACTCGTCGCGGCCGAACTGCCGATCGACGGCGCGCGGCTCGGGATCTTCGGCCACTCGATGGGCGGGCACGGCGCGCTGACGCTCGCACTGCGCCATCCCGACCTGTACCGCTCGGTGTCGGCGTTCGCGCCGATCGCCGCGCCGACGCGCTGCCCGTGGGGCGAGAAGGCGTTCTCGGGTTACCTGGGCGCCGACCGCGACGCGTGGAAGCAGCACGACGCGAGCGAACTCGTCGCGCGCGCGGATGCGCCGAAGTTCGTGGACGGCATCCTCGTCGACCAGGGCCTCGCCGACCCGTTCCTCCCGAACCAGCTGAACCCCGACGTGTTCGAGGCCGCGTGCGCGAAGGCCGGCCAGCCGCTGACGCTGCGCCGTCACGCGGGCTACGACCACGGCTACTACTTCATCTCGACGTTCATCGCCGATCACATCGCGCATCATGCGCGCGTGCTGGCGCGTTAGTGCGACAAACTGGCCGCGCCAGTTCGCGTCATCGGGTGGCGTGGTGCTTCGCCTTTCGCAGCATGCGCAAGGCGAGCCATGTCACCGACATCACGACCGCCAGTGCTATCAGCCAATGCACGACGATCACGAGATCGTCGCCGGCCTCGCCATCCCAGAATCCGGGAGTGTGCGTGACGAGCCAGGCCCACGCATGCTCAGGTATCGGTAGTGCGAACGACTCGTGGGTCAGGCACAGCCTTGCAAGCAGCGCTGACGCTACAAGTACCCATGCGGTTACTGCGGCTCGGTACACGACTCGCTTCATCTGACTGTAACCATGCCGTATACCTGCAGCGAGGAGCCGGGGATCGAAAAGGGCTTCTGCGAGATCAGCTAGCCTCTCAGGCGCGCGTATTCGATCGTCGATTCGATTGTTACGCATCCCCTGCTGATTCCCTGTATGCCTTTGGGGTGAAGCCGGAAATTGCCACGTTTGACGTCGTCGCAAAGTACGTAATCGTCAATGTTGCTGTCGGCGGCATAAAGGGCAAACCAGTCCCGTTTGTCGCTGAAGAACGCTCGCAGCGGGCCCAGCATGCCGCCGGTTGGCCGATCGACAATGTAGTACCGGCCCGGCGGAATGGCCCCTTCGCCAGCGAGGCATGACGACGACCGTCGATTACGGTGACGCGCGCTGCCTGAAAAGGCTGGAAAGGACATGGCACCGCATTGCAGAACGCTCATGTTCTGATCGTTCAGTTCGAATTTGCATTCGAGCATGGCAGGTATCGCTCAGCATGATTGAGTGCCGAGAATGCTGCCATGGTCAATGCAGTGCGCACAATTTGACTGATACGAAATATATCGGGTGCGTCGACAAGCGCGGCGACGCGTTTACCGAGAGTCGGCTGAATGTCATGTGTGACGCCGCAACAGGCTCGCGCCGTACACGAGCGCGGACAGCGCGGTGATCCGGAAGCTCGTCGGTCAGTGCCGGCGTTGTTCTACCTCGCGGGGCTCACGTGCACGGAGGAGACGTTCGCGATCAAGGACGGCGCGCAGCAGTATGGCCTCGCGCTCGTGATGCCCGATACGAGCCCGCGCGGCGCGGACGTGCCGGGCGAGGCCGATGCGTGGGATTTCGGCGTCGGTGCGGGCTTCTATGTCGACGCGACCCAAGCGCCGTGGTCGACGCATTCCCGGATGGAGTCGTACGTGACGGGCGAGCTGCGCGCGCCGACTGCGACGCGTGGAAGCAGCACGACGCGAGCGAACTCGTCGCGCGCGAGGATGCGCCGAAGTTCGCCGACGGCATCCTCGTCGACCGGGGTCTCGCCGACCCGTTCCTCGCGAACCAACTGAACCCCGACGTGTTCGAGGCCGCATGCGCGAAGGCCGGCCAGCCGCTGACGCTGCGCCGACACGCAGGCTACGACCACGGCTACTACTTCATCTCGACGTTCATCGCGGAGCACATTGAGCATCACGCGCGAGTGCTCGGGCGCTGAGCTGTCGGACGCCATGTCGTACCGCCCCGGCGGGGGCGACGTGGCGTGTCATTCGTCGCCAGATACGAAAGGCCAGCCATACCGCCGGGATGGGATGGCATAAGCAAGCAGCAAACGCGCGACGACGAGCAGAAATCGTCTGCGGGCCTTGCTCTTACGGAAACCATTTACAAGCATGAACGGCGCAGACCTGCGCTTTCCGGAAGGTCATGCAAACACTTTAACGCATCGTCGATCTCCACGCCGACGGCATGCGTATGACAGGCATGAATAGCGTCAGCCATCAAACATCGCATATCGCTGAAAATTCGTACCGGTTCGATGGCCAATCGAATGGTCTCGCTCAATAATGGCCAACAATTTAATCGTTGAGGCATTTACTCGAGCAAGGGCTGATTCGGATGGCGGAAATGGGTTGCGACGTATCAAATAATTCCCCGAGCTGGAGATTGATCAATCTGTTTGCGTGGAAACTTGTGCCTGAACGATGGAATGGTGGTGTGAAGCATATCCAGACGTTCAAAGATGCGTGGGTCGTGCACAACAAGCCGTACATCAGGGCGGCAGCGGGACGAAACAGCTTGCCCCCGGAAATGCTCGCAGGCGTATGCTGGATCGAGGTTGGCGGAGATCCGGAATTCATCGATCGCGTTGCATTCGAGGTGCGCGCGTTCGACTGGACCGGCCCGCCATTCGTCGACAAGCATCTGACGCTCACGCGTCATCCCGCGATGACGTCATTTGGTCCCGTCAGCATGCAGCTTCGCACGGCAGCACAAACACTCGGAATGGACCCGCTTAAAATGTCAGCCCCGCAATTCCGAGGTCTGGCCTATTGCCTTCAGCGCGATATCTTCAATATCGATCTGGTTGCGCGTCATCTCCGGCAATTGGCGGAGCGTGACGGATTCGAATTTCCATTTTCGGTCGATCAGCTTCGGATCATCGGTGCTCGATACAATCGAGGGAGTGGATTGTCTCTTGAGCAGATCAGACAAAATACCAGCTACGGCGATTTTATCGTTAAGCACTGGCAGCGTTTCGTTCGGCTCATGCAGTAATGCTTAGGGTACCAACATGACTCGCCTAATCCATTTCGCCATTCATGCCGCGTGTGTCGTCGGCTTGCTTGTCGTCGTCGCGATCACCGGGAACCAGTACGCGTGGATGCATCAAATCGATCCATCCGTCGCGATCGGCGCAATCAACGACGAGGCAGGCGACCGGAGGCTCGCCGCATATGTGCTCCTGATCGTCGTTGCCATCACCCAAGTCGTGTTGCTCGCGAGATCCGGGGGCGTCGGTCGCAGACCTTGGGTCAACTTCCTGATTCTCGCGGCAACGGGCGCATGCGCATGGAGAGCGAGCCTGTGACTTCAGCGGCAGGCCCGGCGCGTCACCCAGGCCTGCGCAACAGGCTCGCCCCATCCTCGGGCAGTCAATGGGCGGTCAAATGCAGGAGATACAGATGCAGATCGGGCGTCGCTGCCGTACGCCGAATTCTCGACGCAATTGGATACAGACAACGTCAGGCACTTCCAGAAAGCAGGCGCGATCGCTAGCGAAATTCGTCGGAATTCTGCAGAAGTTTTTCTTTATCGACACCCTTGTAGGACAAATATCGATTCGGAATGGCCGATCGCAGTTCACTGACCCTGGAAAAATGCAAGGCAGAGAATGCACGCTACTTGCAACGGTCAAGCGCGCCGTGGTGATCCATTCTGTCGAGTCCCGCGATGGTCGTCGCGGGACTGTTCACTGCATTTAGTTTCGAGCTTTCACGAGCAAACTCGCCCCATACACCGTCGCCGACAGCGCCGTAATCCAGAAGCTCGTCGGCCAGTCGGTGTGATACGCGAGCGCGATCCCGAGCCACGCTTCGAACAGCGCGAACAACGCGGCGAGCAGCACGCCGGTCGACAGCCGCGTCGACACGTTCTGCGCGGCCGCGGCCGGCCCGACCAGCAGCGTGAACACCAGCAGCACGCCGACGATCTGCGTCGCCGCGGCCACCGCGAGCGCGCATACCGCGAGGAACAGCATCGACACCGTGCGCAGCGACACGCCCTTGGCTTCGGCCAGTTCGGGCTGCAGCGACGCAAACAGCAGCGGCCGCGCGATCAGTGCGAGCGCGACGAGGCTCACCGCGCCGATGCCGGCCAGCACCGCGAGCGTGTCGCGGCTGACCGCGAGCACGTTGCCGAACAGCAGCGCGGTGACCTGCGTCGCGAACGACGTGTAGAAGTGCAGGAACAGCAGCCCGAAGCCGAGCGCCCCCGACAGCACCACGCCGATCGCGACGTCGCGGCCCGCGAGCCGTTCGCCGAGCGCGCCCATCCCGATTCCGGCCGCGAGCGTGAAGCCGACCATCCCCCACATCGGCGAGATGCCGACCAGCACCGCGCCGGTCGCGCCGGTGAAGCCGACGTGCGACAGCGCGTGGCCGGCGAAGGTTTGTCCGCGCAGCACCAGGAAGTAGCCGACGATGCCCGCGAGCACTGCGACGATCCCCGACGCGGCGAACGCGTTGATCATGAAGTCGTATTCAAACATCGTGCGAATGCCCGGGATGAGCGTGTCCGTGGTGATGATGGCCGTGGCCGCCGCCATGCGAGTGGCCGTTGTCGTCCTCGTGTTCGTGATCGTGCTTCTCGACTTCGACGTCGCCCGACATCACGAAGATCTTGCCGTTCACGCGCATCACGTCGATCGGCGAGCCGTAGAGTCGCGACAGCACCGGCTTGGTGATCACCTCGTCGACGGTGCCGAGCGCGGCGACGCCGTTGCCGAGATACAGCACGCGATCGAGCGCGTTCAGCAGCGGATTCAGTTCGTGCGCGGAAAACAGCACGGTGATGCCGAGCTCGCGCTGCACGTTGCGCACGAGTTCGACGACGCCGCGCTGGTGGTTCGGGTCGAGGCTGATCAGCGGCTCGTCGAGCAGCAGCAGCTTCGGGCTGCCGAGCAGGCACTGCGCGAGCAGCAGCCGCTGCCGCTCGCCGCCCGACAGTTCCGACAGCGGCCGGCGCGCGAGCGCCGGGCCGCCGACGAGCTCGAGCACACGCTCGACGTCGCGCCGCGTCGCCGCGTTCGTGTGCGGCAGCCCCCAGCGATGGCCGTCGGCGGCCATCGCGACGAAGTCGTAGCCGCGCATCCGGCGATTCGCGAGGCCGCTCCTGATCTGCGGCATGTAGCCGATCGACGCGTTGCCGCGCACGACCGGCACGCCGCCGACCGACAGCGTGCCGCCCGAGACGGGCACGAGGCCGAGCACCGCGCGCATCAGCGTCGTCTTGCCCGCGCCGTTCGGCCCGAGCACGCCGACGAATTCGCCGGGTTCGATCGAGAAGCTGACGTCGCGCAGGATCGTGCGCCCGCCCAGTTCGAGCGTGACGCGATCGAGTGCGAGTGCGTGAGGAGTGGCGGTCATTGCGTTGCGTCGATCATTTCTTGCTGGCGGAAAGCGCGGCCGCGAGCGCATCGAGCTGGCCGGCCATCCATTGCTGGAAGGTCTTGCCGGCCGGCTGCGTCTCGGTCACGCTCACGCTCGGCACGCCGCCGTCGCGCGCCACTTTCAGCAGCCGCTTGGTCATCGGCGCTTCGGCCTGGCTGTTGTAGATCAGCACGCGCACCTGCTTCTTGCGCAGGTCGTTCTCGAACGCGGCGACGTCCTGCGCGCTGGCTTCGGTGTCGTTCATCGTCGCGAGCTGGAAGCGCTGGTTGCGCATGCCGAGGCCGATCGCGTCGGACATGTAGCCGAACACAGGCTCCGTGGCCGTCACCGGCACGCCCTTGTACTGCGCGCGCAGCGCGGCGACCTTGTCGTCGACGGGTTTGAGCGACGCGACGAACTTCTGCAGGTTCGCGTCGTAGTCGGCCTTGTTCGCCGGATCGGCACGACCGAGCTCGGCCGCGATCGCGCGCGCGGCGGCCGGCATGGTCGCCGGGTCGTACCAGAGGTGCGGATTGTCGCCGGCCTTCTTGCCGACGAGATCGGCGACGACGATCGTCGCGCGCTTCGCCTGCTTCGACGCGCCGAGCAGCTTGCCCATCCACGGATCGTAGTTCGCGCCGTTGTAGATCACGACCTGCGCATGCTGCAGCGCGCGTGCGGTCTTCGGGCTCGCTTCGAACAGGTGCGGATCCTGGTCGGGATTGCTGAGGATGCTGGTCACCGCGACATGGCGGCCGCCGATCTGCGATGCGACGTCGCCATAGAAATTCTCGGCGGCGACGACGTTGACGGTCGCGGCGTTCGCGAAGGCGGGCGCCGCGATCGACAGCACGGCAGCCGAGGCGGCCAGCAGGCGTACAAGCGGCAGCGCGCGTCGTGGCGCGCGCTTCAGGGCAATGGACATGGAACTCCTCGTTGGAAGGGGGGCGGCGCCGAGCGCCGCGCGGGGCGTCAGCGGTGCGCGGGCTTGCCCTTGCAGTGCCCGCACAGGCCGTTCAGCTCGACGACCTGGTGGTGGACTTCGAACCCGTGCGCGGGCGCGCTCGCGGACAGCTGCTTCGCGAGGTCGCTGCCCGGGATCTCGACGGTCTCGCCGCACGAATCGCAGATCAGGAACTGGCCTTCGTGCGGCACGCCGATCTCGCAGCACGCGAAGAACGCGTTCTTCGATTCGATCCGGTGGATGAAGCCGTGCTCGACGAGGAAATCCAGCGCGCGATAGACGGTCGTGGGCGGCACGCGGCCGCGCTGCGGCTCGAGCTCGGCGAGCAGGTCGTACGCGCCGATCGGGCGCTGAGCGGCCAGCACGCGTTCGTAGACCTGGCGGCGCAGCGGCGTCCACGCGAGCCCGTGCTCGGCGGCGAATGCGTCGGCCCGGGACAGCCGGGCGTCGATGGGCGATGAGGTGGCCATGGCGTGAAGCAGGCAAGAGAAACGAAGTATGGCGATGATATAACGTATCTCCCCACCGTGCAGCCCGAATTCCGTCCCGCGCATACGCTCCGTCCCCTTCAGCGCGGTTTCAGCCGCGCCGCACCCGGTGCGCCGCGCCTTGCCGGACGCGGGTCGCGGGCCCGCGCTGCATTGCGCCGTGCCGCAGCGCATCATCGAAAGCCGCCGTGTCGCCTTGACAGCGCGAATCGCGTATCCGATCATTCGATCAACAACAGAGCAATTGATCGGTCGGCGAGCGTTCGCTCACCTCGCGACCTTCGAGCAGCAGAACGAACCGGAGACAACCAGTGAGACTGGAACAGAAGGTCGCGATCCTGACGGGCGCGGCAAGCGGAATCGGCGAGGCGGTCGCGCAACGCTATCTGGACGAAGGCGCGCGCTGCGTGCTGGTCGACGTGAAGCCGGCTGGCGGCTCGCTCGCACGGCTGATCGAGGCCAGTCCCGGCCGCGCGGTGGCCGTCACCGCGGACGTCACGCGCCGCGACGACATCGAGCGGATCGTCGCCACCGCGGTCGAGCGCTTCGGCGGCGTCGACATTCTGTTCAACAACGCGGCGCTGTTCGACATGCGCCCGCTCCTCGACGAATCCTGGGACGTGTTCGACCGGCTGTTCGCGGTCAACGTGAAAGGGCTGTTCTTCCTGATGCAGGCCGTGGCGCAGCGGATGGTCGAGCAGGGCCGCGGCGGCAAGATCGTCAACATGTCGTCGCAGGCGGGGCGTCGCGGCGAGGCGCTCGTTTCGCACTACTGCGCGACCAAGGCCGCGGTGATCAGCTACACGCAGTCGGCCGCGCTCGCGCTCGCACCGCACCGGATCAACGTGAACGGCATCGCGCCGGGCGTGGTCGACACGCCGATGTGGGAGCAGGTCGATGCGCTGTTCGCGCGCTACGAGCAGCGTCCGCCCGGCGAGAAGAAGCGGCTCGTCGGCGAGGCCGTGCCGCTCGGCCGGATGGGCGTGCCGGGCGACCTGACGGGCGCCGCGCTGTTCCTCGCGTCGGCCGACGCGGACTACATCACCGCCCAGACGCTGAACGTCGACGGCGGCAACTGGATGAGCTGACTTGACGACGCTCGCACGCGCAACCGATGCGGAGCCGCCGCGCGCGGCCGCCGCCGCACGAGGGCCCGCATGATGGCCGAGATCGTGGTCGCCGGCGAACTGCTGGCCGAATTCGTCGCCGCCGAGCGCGGCCAGGGTTTCGATACGCCGGGCCTGTTCGCGGGCCCGTTTCCGAGCGGCGCGCCGGCGATCTTCGCCGACCAGGCCGCGCGGCTCGGCGCGCGCGTCGCGTATGCGGGCTGCGTCGGCCGCGATGCGTTCGGCGACGCGATCGTCGCGCGGCTCGCGCGCGACGGCGTCGACGTCGCGCGCATCCGTCGCGTCGCGCGCCCGACCGGCACCGCGTTCGTCGCGTATCGCGACGACGGCTCGCGCAGCTTCGTCTTCAGCCTGTCCACCAGCGCGGCCGCGTGCGTCGACGCATCCGACGTCGACACCGCGATATTCGACGGCTGTCGCTACTTCCACGTGATGGGCTCGTCGCTGACGAGCGAATCGGCGATCGCGGCGGTGCAGCGCGGCGTGATCGAAGCGGCGCGCGTCGGCGCGAAGGTGTCGTTCGACCCGAACGTTCGGCCGGAGATGCTGAGCTTCCGGCCGATGCGCGCGGCACTCGACGCGATGCTCGCCGCGTGTCACCTGTTCCTGCCGAGCGAGGCCGACCTGCCGTTCTTCTGCGGGCCGCAGCCGGCCGAGCGTGCGATCGCCGGGCTGCTCGCGACGCATCCGCTGCTCGAGCGCGTCGTGCTCAAGCGCGGCGCGGCCGGCAGCGCCGCATTCGATCGTGCGAGCCGCGTCGACGCGCCGGCCTGGCCCGTCGACGAACTCGATCCGACCGGCGCCGGCGACTGCTTCGGCGGCACGCTGGTCGCGAGCCTCGTCGCGGGCATGCCGATCGACATCGCGCTGCGCCGCGCGAATGCGGCCGGTGCGATCGCCGTCACGCGGCGCGGTCCGATGGAGGGCAACAGCAGCGCGGCCGAGATCGATGGCTTCCTGACCGAACGAGGTGTCGCATGTCCGGCCTGAGCTCCACCGCCGAACGCCCGCGCCACGCGCACGCCGACGCCGTGCTGCGAATGATCTTCGACGCGAACCGCGCGGATGCGCAGCGCGGCATCTATTCGATCTGCAGCGCGCACCGGCTCGTGCTGGAGGCCGCGTGCGAAGCGGCGCGCGCGGACGGCTCGCCGCTGCTGATCGAGGCGACCTGCAACCAGGTGAACCATCTCGGCGGCTATACGGGCATGACGCCGGCCGATTTCCGGCGCGACGTCGATGCGATCGCGCAGCGCCGCGGGCTTGCGCCATCCGCGCTCGTGCTCGGCGGCGACCACCTCGGCCCGAACCCGTGGCGGCACCGCCGTGCGGCCGACGCGATGCGCGAAGCGGCCGCGATGGTCGCCGCGTATGTCGAAGCCGGGTTCGAGAAGATCCACCTCGATGCGAGCATGGCGTGCGCGGACGATCCGCCGCGGCTCGACGACCGGACGATCGCCGCGCGTGCGGCCGAGCTGTGCCGCGCGGCCGAGGACGCGGCGTCGCGCGCCGGCGTCGCGCCCGTCTACGTGATCGGCACCGAAGTGCCGACGCCGGGCGGCGAAGTGGCCGGCGGCGCGGAGGGCGACGCGATCGCGCGGATCGCGGTCACGCGCAGCGACAGCATCGCCGCGACGCTCGATGCGCACCGCGGCGCATTCGCGGCGGCCGGGCTCGACGATGCGTGGGCCCGCGTGATCGCGATCGTCGCGCAGCCGGGCGTCGACTTCGACGATCGCCACGTGCTCGACTACGACAGCGCGAAGGCCGCGTCGCTCGGCGCGAGCATCCTGCGCACGCCACGGCTCGTGTTCGAAGCGCATTCGACCGACTACCAGACCGAAGGCGCGCTCGCGGCGCTCGTGCGCGACCACTTCGCGGTGTTGAAGGTCGGCCCCGCGCTGACCTTCGCGCTGCGCGAGGCGCTGTTCGCGCTCACCTTCATCGAGGACGCGCTGATCGGCGACGTCGCGCAGCGCTCGCGTTTGCGCGACGTGGTCGACGCCGCGATGCGCGCGCAGCCCGAACACTGGGCGCCGTACTACCGCGGCGACGAAACCGAGCAGCGGCTCGCGCGCCAGTTCAGCTACAGCGACCGGATCCGCTACTACTGGCTGCAGCCGGCCGTCGCGGCGGCGGTCGAGCAGCTGTTCGACAACCTCGCGCGGCAGCCGGTGCCCGAGACGCTCGTCGCGCAGTGGCTGCCGGACGTGTACGCGGCGTGCCGCGCGGGCGGCCTCGCGAAGGAACCGCGCGCGTGGGTGCGCCACCGGATCCGCGAGGTGATCGCGCACTATGCGCGCGCGTGCGGCATGCAGCGGCCGGCGTGACGGGCCGGGAAGGAAACGCGGCAACGCGACACACGCAATACGTAATCAGTAATACGCAGGACACGATACGCAACACCGACGACAGTTCGAACAATCACAGGAGACATGCCATGCAACGAAAGATGCTCGATGCCGCCGCACGCTGCTTCGCCGGAGCCGCGCTCGCGACGGCCGCGTGCGCGGCGTCCGCCGGCACGCTGACGATCGCGACGCTGAACAACCCGGACATGATCGAGTTGAAGAAGCTGTCGCCGGCGTTCGAGAAGGCGAACCCCGACATCAAGCTGAACTGGGTGATCCTCGAGGAGAACGTGCTGCGCCAGCGCGCGACCACCGACATCACGACCGGCAGCGGCCAGTTCGACGTGATGGCGATCGGCACCTACGAGACGCCGCAGTGGGGCAAGCGCGGCTGGCTCGCGCCGATGACGGGGCTGCCCGCCGACTACGACCTGAACGACATCGTGAAGACCGCGCGCGACAGCCTGTCGTACAACGGCCAGCTATATGCGCTGCCGTTCTACGTCGAGAGCTCGATGACGTTCTACCGCAAGGACCTGTTCGCGGCGAAGGGACTCAAGATGCCCGACCAGCCGACCTACGACCAGATCGCCGAGTTCGCGGACAAGCTCACCGACAAGGCGAAGGGCACCTACGGGATCTGCCTGCGCGGCAAGGCCGGGTGGGGCGAGAACATGGCGTACGTGTCGACGCTCGTGAACACGTTCGGCGGGCGCTGGTTCGACGAGAACTGGAACGCGCAGCTGACGTCGCCGGAATGGAAGAAGGCGATCGGCTTCTACGTGAACCTGCTGAAGAAGGACGGGCCGCCGGGAGCGAGCTCGAACGGCTTCAACGAGAACCTCACCCTGACCGCGTCGGGCAAGTGCGCGATGTGGATCGACGCGACGGTCGCGGCCGGGATGCTCTATAACAAACAGCAGTCGCAGGTCGCCGACAAGATCGGTTTCGCGGCCGCGCCTGTGGCCGCCACGCCGAAGGGCTCGCACTGGCTGTGGGCGTGGGCGCTGGCCGTGCCGAAGACGTCGAAGCAGCAGGACGCCGCGCGCAAGTTCATCGCGTGGGCGACGTCCAGGCAGTACATCGAGATGGCCGGCAAGGACGAAGGCTGGGCGTCGGTGCCGCCGGGCACCCGCACGTCGACCTACCAGCGTCCCGAGTACAAGGCCGCCGCGCCGTTCTCGGATTTCGTGCTGAAGGCGATCGAGACGGCCGACCCGAACGATCCGTCGCTGAAGAAGGTGCCGTACACGGGCGTGCAGTACGTCGGGATTCCTGAATTCCAGTCGTTCGGCACGGTGGTCGGCCAGGCGATCGCGGGGGCGGTTGCGGGCCAGACGACGGTCGACCAGGCGCTGGCCGCCGGGCAGGCTGCCGCCGACCGCGCGGTCCGGCAGGCCGGCTACAGGAAGTAACGCGGCCCGCACCGCCCGCACCGTGCGCGGCACCGCGCACGGTGCACGTGGCCGAAGCAACAACGCGGGACGGCCGTTCGCGTCCGCGCCTCAACCGGAGGGACTCCGATCATGCGTCACTTGCGTCTTCCCCTGAGCCACGCGCCGTCGGTCGGCGACGCGTCGTCGCCGCCGGGCGCGCCGCGCCGCGCGCGCCGCGGCCCCAGCTGGCTCGTGTCGCCGTCCGTCGCCGTGCTGCTGCTGTGGATGTCGATTCCGCTCGCGATGACGATCTGGTATTCGTTCTCGCGCTACAACCTGCTGAACCCGGACGTGAAGGGCTTCGCCGGGCTCGACAACTACCGCTTCCTCGCGACCGATCCGTCGTTCCTGCCCGCGATCTGGCACACGCTCGTGCTGATCGGCGCGGTGCTCGCGATCACGGTGGTGGGCGGCGTGCTGATGGCCGTGCTGTTCGATCGCAAGTTCTACGGGCAGGGCATCGCGCGGCTGCTCGCGATCGCGCCGTTCTTCGTGATGCCGACGGTCGCCGCGCTGATCTGGAAGAACATGATCCTGCATCCGGTGTACGGGCTCGTCGCGAACGCGATGCGCGCGCTCGGGATGACGCCGGTCGACTGGTTCGCCGACTACCCGCTCACCGCCGTGATCATGATCGTCGCGTGGCAGTGGCTGCCGTTCGCGTTCCTGATCCTGTTCACCGCGATCCAGTCGCTCGACCAGGAGCAGAAGGAAGCCGCCCGCATCGACGGCGCGGGACCGATCGCGATGTTCTTCTACATCACGCTGCCGCACCTGAAGCGCGCGATCGCCGTGGTCGTGATGATGGAGACGATCTTCCTGCTGTCGATCTTCGCGGAGATCTACACGACGACGGGCGGCGGCCCGGGCAATGCGACGACCAACCTGTCGTACCTGATCTACGCGCTCGGCCTGCAGCAGTTCGACGTCGGCCTCGCGTCCGCGGGCGGGATCATCGCCGTCGTGGTCGCGAACGTCGTGTCGTTCTTCCTGGTGCGGATGCTCGCGCGCAACCTGAAGGGAGAGTACGAGAAATGAGCGACCTGACTTTCGCAGGCCGGCGCGCGCCGGCCGCATTCGACCTCGTGCGGCGCGCGCTGCCCGGCGCGCTGGCGTGGCTGATCGCGCTGCTGCTGTTCTTCCCGATCTTCTGGATGGCGATCACCGCGTTCAAGACCGAGCAGCAGGCCTACGCGTCGACGCTGTTCTTCGTGCCGACGTTCGACAGCTTCCGCGAAGTGTTCGCGCGCAGCAACTACTTCGGCTTCGCGTGGAACTCGGTGCTGATCTCGGCGGGCGTCACGGTGATCTCGCTGCTGCTCGCGGTGCCGGCCGCCTACGCGATGGCGTTCTTCCCGAACCGGCGCACGCAGAAGGTGCTGCTGTGGATGCTGTCGACCAAGATGATGCCGTCGGTCGGCGTGCTCGTGCCGATCTACCTGCTGTGGAAGAACGCGGGGCTGCTCGATACCGTGTCGGGCCTCGTGATCGTGTACACGCTGATCAACCTGCCGATCGCGGTATGGATGACCTTCACGTACTTCAACGAGATTCCGAAGGACATCCTCGAAGCGGGGCGCATCGACGGCGCGTCGACGTGGCAGGAGATCGTCTACCTGCTGATGCCGATGGCGCTGCCGGGTCTCGCGTCCACCGCGCTGCTGCTCGTGATCCTGTCGTGGAACGAGGCGTTCTGGAGCATCAACCTGTCGAGCTCGAACGCTGCGCCGCTCACCGTGTTCATCGCGTCGTACTCGAGCCCCGAGGGCTTGTTCTGGGCGAAGCTGTCCGCGGCTTCCCTGCTCGCGGTCGCGCCGATCCTGATCGTCGGCTGGCTGTCGCAGAAGCAGCTCGTGCGCGGGCTCACGTTCGGGGCGGTCAAATGAGCGCGGCCGGCAAAGGCGCGAACGGTCACGGTGCGAATGTCCTGATCTGCGATTGCGACGGCGTGCTGATCGACAGCGAGGCCGTCGCCGCCGACGTGATCGTGCGCGAACTCGATGCGCGCTGGCCGGGCGTCGACGCGCGGCCGGCCGTAATGCCGCTGCTGGGGCTGCGCATCGAGCGCGTGCTGGCCGGCGCGAGCGAGGCCGTCGGCCGCACGCTGTCGGCCGACGACGTCGGCGCGATCCGTCGCGCGGTCGAGGCGGCGGCCGTCAACGCGCCGATGGTCGACGGCATCGAGACGGCACTCGCGGCGATCAGGCTGACGACGGCGTGCGCGAGCAACAGCTACCGCGCGTATGTCGAGACGGCGCTCGCGCGCACCGGCCTCGCACGCTTCTTCGGCGACCGGCTGTTCTGCGCGGACGCCGTCGCGCGGCCGAAGCCCGCGCCCGACGTGTATCTCGCGGCCGCCCACGCGCTCGGCGCGGTGCCCGCGCAATGCCTCGTCGTCGAGGACAGCATGACGGGCATCACCGCGGCGGCCGCGGCCGGCATGACCGTGCTCGGCTTCGTCGGCGGCGGGCATGCGTCGGCCGCGCAGATCGACGCGCTGCGCGGGATCGGCGCGCGTCACGTATTCGACGACATGCACGAGCTGCCCGGTTACGTCGCGCGCTGGCAGGCGACGGGCGCGGTGCTGCCGGGCTAGGACCCTCACCACGAACGATTGCGCGCCGCACCGAACGCGGCGCATCACGAACGAACGGAGACAGACCATGGCAAGCGTGCTCCTGCGCAACATCGCGAAGCGCTACGACGACACCGAAGTGCTGCGCAACGTGAACCTCGACATCGCCGACGGCGAATTCGTCGTGTTCGTCGGCCCGAGCGGCTGCGGCAAATCCACGCTGATGCGGATGATCGCCGGGCTCGAGGACATCTCGAGCGGCGAGCTGCTGATCGACGGCGCGAAGGTCAACGACGTGCCGAGCGCGAAGCGCGGCATCGCGATGGTGTTCCAGTCGTATGCGCTGTATCCGCACATGACGCTGTACGACAACATGGCGTTCGGCTTGAAGCTCGCCGGCGCGAAGAAGCCCGAGATCGACCAGGCGGTGAAGCAGGCCGCGAAAATCCTGCACATCGATCACCTGCTCGAGCGCAAGCCGAAGCAGCTGTCGGGCGGCCAGCGGCAGCGCGTCGCAATCGGCCGCGCGATCACGCGCAAGCCGAAGGTGTTCCTGTTCGACGAGCCGTTGTCGAACCTCGACGCGGCGCTGCGCGTGAAGATGCGGCTGGAATTCGCGCGGCTGCACGACGAGCTGAAGACGACGATGATCTACGTGACGCACGACCAGGTCGAGGCGATGACGCTCGCCGACAAGATCGTCGTGCTGTCGGGCGGCGCGGTGCAGCAGGTCGGCACGCCGAACACGCTGTATCACGCGCCGGCGAACCAGTTCGTCGCGGGCTTCATCGGCTCGCCGAAGATGAACTTCCTGAAGGGCACGGTCGAGTCGGCCGATGCGACCGGCGTGCTGGTGCGCTTCGACAGCGGCGAGACGCAGCGCGTCGCGGTCGATGCGGCGGGGCTGCAGCCTGGCGCGGCCGTGACCGTCGGCGTGCGGCCCGAGCATCTGCTGGTGGGCGCGGCGGGCGCCGGGGTCGCCGCGCGGACGATGGCCGTCGAATCGCTCGGCGATGCCGCGTATCTGTATGCGGAGTCTGCAGTCGCGCCGGACGGGTTGATCGCGCGGATTCCGCCGCTCGACACGTACCGTACCGGCGAGGCGCTGCTCGTGCATGCGCAGCCCGAGCATTGCCATCTGTTCGACGAAAACGGGCAGGCGTTCCGGCGGTTGAGCGTGCACGCGAAGGCTGCATGATGCACGAACGCCGGGCAGTGCGCGCGCCCGTCGCGCCTGCCGTGCGCTGCCGGGTGAGGTGAAGGGTGGGGCGCCGGGTGCGGCGGATGACGGGCGCGCCCGGCGCCGTGCGCGGCCGTATGCGCGTTCGGCGGCCTCAGGCCGCCTTCGCGTCGAGTGCCGCGCGCGCACAGGTCTCGTCGGTGACGAGCCCCGACAACCAGCCGCCGCGCAGCGCGGCGATCACCGCGTCGCGCTTCTTCGGGCCGCCCGCGAACGCGATCGTCGGACGTTTCGGCGGCGCGTCGAGCGCGACGCTCGTCACGCGCGCGCTCGTCGACACATCCACCAGCCTGCCCCGCGCATCGATCGGCACGCCGAGCAGCTCGGCCACCGCGCCGAGCGAGGTCATCTCGTCGCGTTCCTGTTCGGTGATGAAGCCGTCCTCGTAGAGCGGGCAGTGCGGGCCGATGTTGCCGATCCCGACGAACGCGACGTCGGCCTGCGCCGACAGCGCATCGACGATCCGGTACAGACGGTGATTGCACCATTGCGCGCGCTCGGCGTCGCTGTCGGCGAACAGCGGCGCGGGCAGCAGGAAGTGCTTGCTGCCCGTCTTCTCGGAGATGTACTGCGCGACGTCGTAGCGGTTCGACGAGCCGTCGGCCGCGATCGCGCCGACCATCGACACGAGCCGGTGCTGCGGCCGCTCGATCTGCGCGATCTGCGCGACCGCCGCCTTCAGCGTGCGGCCGCTGCTGATCGCGATCACCATCGGCCGCGTTTCGTTCAGGTAGCGCTCCATCACCTGCGCGCCTGCGACCGCGAGCTTGCGGTCGATCGCTTCGGGCGCGTCGGCATCGACCGGCACGACTTCGCACATCGCGAGCCCGTAGCGTTTCGACAATTGCGCGCCGAGATCGAGACAGTCGGCGAGCTGGTGATCGACGCGCACGCGGATCAGGTTCTTCTCGACCGCGAACGCGACGAGGCGCTGCGCGACCGGGCGCGACACCTGCAGCTTCTCGGCGATTTCGTTCTGCGTGTCGCCCGCGACGTAGTAGAGCCACGCGGCACGCGTGGCGAGATCGAGTTTTTCTGAGGACTTGGACACGATAGCGGTTCGGTTTGGATCTGGGGGCCGCCCCGCGGGCGGGCCGTCAGGCGGCGCCGACGGCGTTCACTGTAACGCATGCCGGGCGCGCGGCCGACGGCCGCTGCGCGTCGCCGCGGCGGCGCTTATGCGAGCCGCGCGCGCGACGGTTCGTAAAGCGGGCGTACGTGGCGATACAGCGCGCGGAACGTGTCGAGGCGCTCGCGCAGCAGCGCATGGCGCGCGGCGTCGGGCGTGTATTCGGCGCGCACCGGCGGCTTGGTCAGCACCGCCTGCGGATCGCCGCCGACGGCGAGCCAGCCCAGGCGCGCCGCACCGAGCGCCGCACCGGTTTCGCCGCCGCCGTGCTGGCGCGTGTGCACGTTCAGCGCATCGGCGATCAACTGCGCCCAGAACGCGCTGCGCGCGCCGCCCCCGATCAGCGACAGCCGGTCGGTTTCGACGCCGGCCGTGCGCAGCGCGTCGAGGCCGTCCGCGAGGCCGAGCGTCACGCCTTCGAGCACCGCGTAGCCGAGATGCGCGCGTTCGGTCGCGTGCGTCATCCCGAAGAACACGCCCTGCGCATACGGATCGTTGTGCGGCGTGCGTTCGCCGGACAGGTAGGGCAGGAACAGCGGCGCCGTGGCGAGCGCGTCCGCGTCGAGCGCCTCGACTTCGGCGAGCAGCGCCGGCTCGTCGGTGCCGGTCAGCTTGCAGACCCAGCGCAGGCAGCTCGCGGCCGACAACACGACGCTCATCAGCTGCCAGCGGTCGGGAATCGCGTGACAGAACGCGTGCACGGCCGATGCGGGATTCGGCATGAAGCGGTCGCCGACCACGCTCAGCACGCCCGACGTGCCGAGCGACACGAAGCCGTCGCCCGCGTGGATCGCGCCGATGCCGAGCGCGCTCGTCGCGTTGTCGCCGCCGCCGCCGGCCACCACGACGGCCTCCGACAGCCCGAGCTCGCGCGCGACGTCCGCCCGCAGCGTGCCGGACGGCGCGTTGCCTTCGACGATGCGCGGCATCTGCTCGCGCGTCATGTCGCACGCGGCGAGCAGCGCGTCGGACCAGTCGCGGCGCGCGACGTCGAGCCACAGCGTGCCGGCCGCGTCGGACGGATCCGACACCTTCGCGCCGGTGAGCCGGAAGCGCAGGTAGTCCTTCGGCATCAGCACGCACGCGGTCGCGGCGAACACGTCGGGTTCGTGCTTCGCGACCCACAGCAGTTTCGGCGCGGTGAAGCCGGGCATCGCGAGGTTGCCGGCCAGTGCGTGCAAATCGGGTGCGCGTTCGGTGAGCAGCGCGCATTCGTCGGCGCTGCGCATGTCGTTCCACAGGATCGCCGGGCGCAGCACGCGGTCGTCGCGGCCGAGCAGCACCGCGCCGTGCATCTGGCCCGACAGGCCGATCCCGCGCACCTGCGCGAACGCCTGGGGGTGCCGTTCGCGCAGCGCCGCGAGCGCGGCGAGCGTGCCTTGCCACCAGTCGTCCGGATGCTGTTCAGCCCAGCGCGGGTGCGGCCGCGACACGCCGAACGGCGTGCCCGCGGTGCCGACCACGGTGCCGTCCGGGGCCAGCAGCAGCACCTTCACTTCCGAGGTGCCGAGGTCGATGCCGAGATACATGAGCGATCCGTTCCGTCAGTGAGGAGCCGCTACTTTAGCCGCACGCACGCGCGCATGCCAACGCAGGTTCGCCCGGATGCGCGGCTGCTTGCGCGTGCTGGCCGCCGGGAGAGGGCCGGGGGGGCCGCGCCTCAGCGCTGCGCGAGCCACGCGTCGACGCGCGCGAGCCCGGCGCGCAGCGCGTCGTACAGCGCGGCGTTGCCGGCAAGCGAGCCCCACAGCGCGCGGCTCGCGCACAGCGCGACGACCGGGTCGTCCGCTTCGACAATCGCCCGCGCGGTGCCGTCATCCATCACGCCGTCCTGGTACGCATACGGCAGCAGCCCGCGCGCCCAGCGTTCGAGAAAGCGCAGGAACAGCGCCGGCAGCACCGCGGTGGCGACCGGCACCGCGCCGCGCGCGAACGATTCGACGAGCGTCGGCGCGATGAAGCCGGGAATCTTCGAGAAGCCGTCGGCCGCGACGCGCTGGTTCGTGTCGAGCACGTACGGGTTGCCGAAGCGTTCGAGCACGACGTCGCGATAGCGTTCGAGGTCGAGCGGGCTCGGGCTGAGGCACGGGATCACGTCCTGCGTCACGTAGTCGTGCGCGAAGCGGCGGATCGCCGCGTCGTGCGTGCCCTCATGGATGTACGTGTGGCCCGCGAGCGTGCCGGCCCACGCGATGCAGCTGTGCGTCGCATTGAGGATGCGGATCTTCGCTTCCTCGTACGGGTGCACGTCGTCCACCAGTTCCGCGCCGGCCAGCTCCCAGCGCGGCCGGCCGGCCGCGAAGCGGTCCTCGATCACCCACTGGATGAACGATTCGCCCATCACCGGGCACGCATCGTCGACGCCGGTGGCCGCGCGCACGCGTTCGCGCACGTCGGCGGTCGGGCGCGGCGTGATGCGGTCGACCATCGCGCTCGGCGTCGCGACGTTCGCATCGAACCACGCGAGCAGGCCGGCCTCGCCGCGCCGTTCGAGGAATTCGCGCATGCCCGCGCGAAAGCGCGCGCCGTTGTTGCGCAGGTTGTCGCAGCTCTGCAGCGTGAGCGGGCCCGCGCCGCGCGCCACGCGTTCGGCGAGCAGCGCCGCGAGCGCGCCGTACAGCGTCGTGCGCGCGCCCTGCAGGTCGGCCGCGAGATCGGCGTTCGCGAGATCGAGTCGGTTGTGTTCGTCCAGGTAGTAGCCGCCTTCAGTGACGGTGAACGACACGATGCGGCACGCCGGGTCGGCGCCGGCGTCGATCAGCGCGGCGAGGTCGATCGACCACGGCAGCACGCGCGAGATCGCGCGGATCGTCTCGTACGCGCGCTCGCCTTGCGGCGTGACGGTCTCGAGCGTGTACGCGCCGTGCTGCGCGGCGAGCGCGTCCATCGTCGCGCGCATGTCGTCGCGGATGTTGGCGACCGTCAGCGACCAGCGCTCGCCGGCCGGCACGGCCGCATTCACGCGATGCAGATACCACGCCTGGTGCGCGCGGTGGAACGAGCCTGCGCCGATGTGCAGCAGCACGGGCGTGCGGGCGGAGGGCGATTCGGTCATCCGGTGTCTCCTGTCGCGATCGGATTCCGGGCGGCCTGGCTGCAGCACCCGCGAGCCCCGCCGTCGAATACGATCATTTGCTCATCATGTGAGCGAATGATCGTATTCGGGCGAACGAAAGTCAAGGCGGCGACGCCGCATTTCGATGGTGCGCTGCGGGGCGGGAGGACGGACGTCAGCGTGCGTCGCGCGCAGCGCGGGTGAGCGCGACGAGTTCGTCGAGCAGCTTGCCGGCCGGCCCCGGCAGGATTCCGTGGCGGCGGCGAAACGCGGTGAGCGTGCGTACCGCGACCACTTCGCGCACCGGCAGCGTGTCGATCGTGCCGGCGCGCCGTTCGGCGCCGTACATCGGTTCGGCCATCCAGCTCAGGAAGCCCGCATGCGCGACGAGGCTCTTCAGCGTCGTGACCGAGCGCGTCTCGACCGCGATGTCGGGCAGCGCGAGCCCGTGCGCGTCGAAGGTCGCGCGCATGTGGTCGAACGGCGCGGTGCCGCGCGGCGGAACCGCCCAGCGCCCGTGCAGCGTGTCGGCGAGCGTCGGCGCGCGTCCGAGCGCGCGCAGCGGATGGTGCGGCGCCGCAACGATATGGCTGCGATCCTCCCAGCGGCACTCGGGAATCGCGACGATCTCGTCGGTGTCGGGCCCGTGCGCGGACAGCGCGAGATCGATCTCGTGCTTGTTCAGCCCCTCCGCGAGCCGGTCCCACACGCCTTCGAGAATCTCGACGCGCAGGTTCGGCCAGCGGTCGAGCACGCGGCCGACCGCGACCGGCAGCACGAGGCTCGCGATGCTGCCCACCGTGCCGACCTTGATCGTGCCCTTCGCGAAGCCGCGCAGCGCATCGAGTTCCTCGCGGGCGTGCTCGGCCTCGTGCTGCAGCAGCGTCGCGTGCGGCAGCAGTGCCTCGCCGAACGCGGTCAGCTGCATGCCTTTCGAGTGGCGCTCGAACAGCGGCGCGCCGACCTGATCCTCGAGCCGTTTCAGGATCCGGCTGAGGGCCGGCTGGGTGACGTGCAGCGCGTCGGCCGCGCGGCCCAGGCTGCCGCACGTGACGATGGTGGTGAAAGCACGCAATTGACGGAGATCGAAAGTCATGCCGAATCGTAATGGCTTTTCGCAGAAAATACAGTATCCGAGAATGACCCGCGCTTCGATACTGTGGAAACCGCCAAGCCACCGAGGAGACGCCCGAGCATGTCCGGCACCCCGTCCCAATCCGCCGCCCCGATCACCGTCCGCGACGCGGTCATCGACCTGTTTCGCCAGTTCGGCATCGATCGCGTGTTCGGCAACCCCGGCTCGACCGAGCTGCCGATGTTCCGCGATTTCCCCGCCGATTTCCGCTACGTGCTCGGCCTGCAGGAGGCCGTCGTGGTCGGGATGGCGGACGGTCATGCGCAGGCCACCGGCAATGCGGCGGTGGTCAATCTGCATTCGGCGGCCGGCGTCGGCAACGCGATGGGCAACCTGTTCACCGCGTTCAGGAACCGCACGCCGCTGATCGTCACCGCGGGCCAGCAGGCACGCGCGATCCTGCCGTTCGATCCGTTCCTCGGCGCGACGCAGGCCGCCGAGATGCCGAAGCCGTACGTGAAATGGAGCATCGAGCCCGCGCGTGCGCAGGACGTGCCGGCCGCGATCGCGCGCGCATACCGGATCGCGATGCAGGAGCCGCGCGGGCCGGTGTTCGTGTCGATCCCGGTGGACGACTGGGACCAGCCGGCCGAGCTGCTGCCGCGCCGCGCCGTGAGCAGCGTCGTGCGGCCCGATCCCGACGCGCTCGCGCGGCTCGGCGACGCGCTCGATGCCGCGCGGCGTCCCGCGCTGGTGGTCGGCGCGGCCGTCGATCGGGCTGGTGCGTGGGACGACGTGGTGCGGCTTGCCGAGCGGCACCGCGCAAGCGTGTACGCCGCGCCGATGTCGGGGCGCTGCAGCTTTCCCGAGGACCATCCGTTGTTCGCCGGCTTCCTGCCCGCGATCCGCGAGAAGATCGTCGCGCGGCTCGACGGGCACGACCTCGTGTTCGCGTTCGGTGCGCCCGCATTCACCTATCACGTCGAAGGCTTCGGCCCGCATGTGCCGCCGGGCGCCACGCTCGTGCAGCTCGTCGACGATCCGGGTATCGCCGCGTGGACGCCGTCGGGCGACGCGGTCGTCGGCAACCTGCGGCTCGCGGCACGCGAGCTGCTGGCCCGGACGGCGCCGCCCGAGCGGCCGATGCCCGCGCCGCGGCCGCCGCGCCCGCGCGCTGAAGCGCCGGCCGCCGGCGAGCGGATGTCGGTGGCGTTCGCGCTGCAGACGCTCGCCGAGTTGCGCGACGCGCACGACATCGTCGTCGAGGAGGCACCGAGCGCGCGGCCGGTGATGCAAACGCACCTGCCGTTCACGCGCAGCGGCACGTTCTACACGATGGACAGCGGCGGGCTCGGCTACGGGATGCCGGCCGCGGTCGGCGTCGCGCTCGCGCAGCCGGGGCAGCGCGTGATCGGGCTGATCGGCGACGGCTCGAGCCTCTATTCGGTCCAGGCATTGTGGAGCGCCGCGCAGCAGAAGCTGCCCATCACGTTCGTGATCCTGAACAATCGCCGCTACGCGGCGCTGCAGGATTTCGCGCCCGTGTTCGGTTTCGGTCCCGACGATCCGGTGCAGGGCACCGATCTGCCCGACCTGGACTTCGTCGCGCTCGCGCAAGGGATGGGATGCCGCGGCATTCGCGTCACCGATGCCGCACACTTGCGCGACACGCTGACGGATGCGCTGCGGGCCGGTACGCCCGTCGTCGTCGACGTCGAGGTTGCCTGACGCGCATCGCGCGTCGTCCCGGAGAATTCATGCAAACGGTATCGATGCTGATCGGCGGCCAACGCCGCCACTCGTCCAGCGGCGCGACCTTCGTGCGCCGCAATCCGCTCGACGGCGAAGTCGCGTCGGCCGCGCCTGCGTGCACGGTCGACGATGCGCGTGCGGCGGCCGATGCGGCCGCGCGCGCATTTCCCGAATGGGCGGCGCTCGGCCCCGGCGCGCGCCGCGCGCTGCTGCTGAAGGCGGCCGCCGCGCTCGAAGCGAAGCACGAGCAGTTCGTCGCCGCGATGGCGGCCGAAACCGGTGCGTCGGCGCTGTGGGCCGGCTTCAACGTGCAGCTTGCCGCGAGCGGGCTCGTCGAGGCCGCGTCGCTGACCACGCAGATCGGCGGCGAGCTGATCCCGTCCGACGTGCCTGGCTCGCTCGCGATGGGCGTGCGACAGCCGGCCGGCGTCGTGCTCGGCATCGCGCCGTGGAACGCGCCGGTGATCCTCGCGACGCGCGCGCTCGCGCTGCCGCTCGCGTGCGGCAACACGATCGTCCTCAAGGGCTCCGAACTGTGCCCCGTCACGCACGGGCTGGTCGTCGAGGCGCTGCAGGAGGCCGGGCTGCCGCCGGGCGTCGTCAACTTCGTGACGAACGCGCCCGAGGACGCGAGCGCCGTCGTCGACGCACTGATCGCGCATCCGGCCGTGCGCCGCGTGAATTTCACCGGATCGACGCGCGTCGGGCGGATCATCGCCGAAGCGTGCGCGCGTCATCTGAAACCGTCGGTGCTCGAACTCGGCGGCAAGGCGCCGTTCGTCGTGCTCGACGATGCGGATCTCGACGCGGCGGTCGCGGCGGCCGCGTTCGGCGCGTTCGCGAATTCCGGGCAGATCTGCATGTCGACCGAGCGGATCGTCGTCGACGCATCGATCGCCGATGCGTTCGTCGCGAAGCTCGCCGCGCGGGCCGCGTCGCTGCCGCTCGGCGACCCGCGCGAGGGGCCTGTCGTGCTCGGCTCGCTGATCGACATGAAGGCCGTCGAGCGCTGCAACACGCTGATCGACGATGCGCTCGCGCACGGCGCGACGCTGCTGTGCGGCGGCAAGTCCGACACCACGCTGTTCCCGGCGACGCTGCTCGATCGCGTGACGCCCGCGATGCGGATCTATGCGGAGGAGTCGTTCGGGCCGGTGAAGGGCATCGTACGGGTCGACGGCGAGGCGGCCGCGATCGACTGCGCGAACGACAACGCGTTCGGGCTGTCGTCGGCGGTGTTCAGCCGCGACGTCGCGCGCGCGATGCGCGTCGCGGCGCGCATCGAGTCGGGCATTTGCCACGTGAACGGCCCGACCGTGCACGACGAGGCGCAGATGCCGTTCGGCGGCGTGAAGGACAGCGGCTTCGGGCATTTCGGCGGCAAGGCCGGCATCGCCGCGTTCACGGACCTGCGCTGGATCACCGTGCAGACCACGCCGCGCCACTATCCGTTCTGAGAGGCGACCGACGATGAGGATTGCGATTCTGGGTGCCGGCGCGATGGGCTCGCTGTTCGGCGCGCGGCTGGCCGAGCACGGCGAAGCCGTGACGCTGATCGACGTGAACGACGCGCATCTCGATGCGATCCGCCGCGACGGGCTGCGCATCGACGACGATCGCGGCGAACGCCGCATCCGCACGCTGCAGGCCGTGCGGCCGGAAGCCGCGAATGCGGCGGCAGGCGCCGCGCCCGATGCCCCGTTCGACTTGCTGATCGTGTTCACGAAATCGCTGCACACCTGCGCGGCGCTCGAAGGCGTGCACGCATTGCTGACGCCGCGGACATCCGTGCTCACGCTACAGAACGGTCTCGGCAACGTTGAGGCGCTGAACGCGTTCGTGCCGCTCGAGCGCATTCTGGTCGGCGTCACGACGTGGCCGGCCGACTTCGCGGGCGCCGGGCACGTGCGCTCGCACGGGGACGGCACGATCCGCATGATGACGGCGGACGGCGCGTCGCGCCCGTTCGCGGCGGCCGTGGCCGACGCGCTGTCGCGCGCCGGGCTCGCGTGTTCGCTCGATGCGGACGTCTGGGCCGCGATCTGGGAGAAGGTCGCGTTCAATGCGGCGCTCAACACGCTGTGCGCGGTGACGGGCTGCAGGGTCGACCAGCTCGGCCGCGATCCCGAAGGTCCGCGGCTCGCGCTCGCGATCGCCGCGGAGACGGCTGCCGTCGCGCGCGCGAAAGGCGTCGCCGTGGATGGCGAGCGTATCGCGCGCAGTGTCGAGCACGCGATCCGCGAGCATCGCGGCCACCGGCCGTCGATGCTGCAGGACGTGCTCGCGGGCCGCCGCACGGAGATCGGCGCGATCAACGGTCAGGTCGTCGCGGCCGCGCGCGAGACGGGCGTCGCGGTGCCGCACGTCGAGACGCTGCTCGCGCTGGTCCGGCTGATCGACGCGCAGCTCGACTGAGCATCGGGCCGGCGGCCGGCTTGCGCCGCACGACGATCCGCGCGCGCCGCGTGACGCGACGCCGCCGGATCGGGATGGGTTGGACAGGATGCCGGGGCCGGCGCCGATGCATTGACGTCGACCGGCCGCGCAGCACGAGATCCGGGCACGCGCCAGCGCGTCAGCCCGGGCAACAGGAGACGCCATGAAACGCATCGAATACCGTTGTCTTGCCGCGCGCCGCTCGCGCACCTTGCCGCCGATGCGCGGCACCCGGGAGGCCGCATGAGCACGCGCGACGGATTGCAGCCGCCGGCGGTCGACATCGGCGCGACGCTCGACGACGGGCCGTTCACGACGATGCAGCGTTGCGTGGTGCTGCTCGCCGCGCTCGCGATCGTGCTCGACGGCTTCGACGGCCAGTTGATCGGCTTCGCGATTCCGGTGCTGATCCGCGAATGGGGGATCACGCGCGGTGCATTCGCGCCGGCGGTGGCCGCCGGGCTGATCGGCATGGGCATCGGCAGCGCGTGCGCGGGGATCGTCGCGGATCGCTTCGGCCGCCGCCAGGCCGTGATCGGCAGCGTGTTCCTGTTCGGCGTCGCGACCTGCGCGATCGGCTTCGCGCCGGATGTCGCGACGATCGCGATCCTGCGCTTCTGCGCGGGGCTCGGGATCGGCGGCGCGCTGCCGACCGCCACGACGATGACGGCCGAATACACGCCCGCGCGGCGCCGCACGATGATGGTGACGGCGACGATCGTCTGCGTGCCGCTCGGCGGCATGCTGGCCGGACTGTTCGCGCACGAGGTGCTGCCGCGCTACGGCTGGCGCGGGCTGTTCTTCGCCGGCGGCGCGCTGCCGCTCGTGCTCGGTTTCGTCCTGGTGCGCGCGCTGCCCGAATCGCCGCGCTATCTGGCGCGCCGCCCCGCGCGCTGGCCGGAACTCGGCGCGCTGCTCGCGCGCATGCAGCGGCCGGTCGAGCCGGGCACCGTGTTCACCGATCTGCGCGATGCGCGCTCACCCGGCGCACGCGGCGGGTTCGGCGCATTGTTCGCCGGCCACCAGGCGCGCGACACGATCGCGCTGTGGTGCGCATTTTTCATGTGCCTGCTCGCCGTGTATGCGGCATTCAGCTGGCTGCCGACGATGCTGGCCGCGAGCGGGCTGAGCGTGTCGGTCGCGGGCTCGGGGTTGACCGCGTACAACCTGGGCGGCGTGATCGGCGCGCTGCTGTGCGCGTGGGCGATCACGCATGCCGGTTCGCGCTGGCCGCTCGCGCTGTGCAGCGTCGGCGGCGCGGCGAGCGCGATATGGCTGATGGGTGTCGATGCGGGACGCCACACGGGCTGGCTGATCGTCGGGCTCGGCCTGCACGGTTTGTTCGTCAACGCGGTGCAGTCGACGATGTATGCGCTCTGCGCGTACATCTATCCGACGGCGGTGCGTGCGACCGGCACTGCGGGCGCGCTTGCGTTCGGCCGGCTCGGCGCGATCCTCAGCGCGTTCGCGGGCGCGATCGTGATCACCGCGGGCGGCGCGACGGCGTACCTGACGATGCTGGCCGCCGCGATGGGCGTGGTGTGCGTCGCACTGCTCGCGATGCGGCGGCACATTCCGCGGTTCGCGCACGAACGGGCGTTGCCGCGTGACGGGGAGGAGCTGGCCCGCACGTCGTCGTGACGCGCGCTCGCATGGCGTGCGTTACAGCGTCGTGCGCACGTGCCAAAGCTCGGGGAACAGCACGACGTCGAGCATCTTGCGCAGATACGGCGCGCCGCTCGTGCCGCCGGTGCCCTGCTTGAAGCCGATGATGCGCTCGACGGTCGTCACGTGACGGAAGCGCCACTGGCGGAACGCATCCTCGAGATCGACGAGTTCCTCGGCCATCTCGTACAGCTCCCAGTGCTGCTGCGGGTGACGGTAGACCTCGAGCCATGCGGCCTCGACCGTTTCGTCGTGACGCATCGGCTGCGTCCAGTCGCGCTCGAGCCGCTCGGGCGCGATCGGGAAACCGCGCCGCGCGAGCAGGCGCACGACCTCGTCGTAGAACGACGGCGCCTCGAGCGTCGCGCGCACCTGCTCGAGGATGTCGGGCCGGTGCGCATGCGGCTGCAGCATCTGCACGTTCTTGTTGCCGAGCAGGAATTCGAGCTGCCGGTACTGGTACGACTGGAAGCCCGACGACTGGCCGAGATACGGCCGCATCGCCGAATACTCGGACGGCGTCATCGTCGACAGCACGTTCCACGCCTGCACGAGCTGCTCGAGGATCCGCGACACGCGCGCGAGCATCTTGAACGCGGGCGGCAGCGCGTCGCCGCGCACCGCGTCGAGCGCACCGCGCAGCTCGAACAGCGCGAGCTTCATCCACAGCTCGCTCGTCTGATGCTGGATGATGAACAGCATCTCGTTGTGATCGGGCGACAGCGGGTGCTGCGCGTCGAGGATCGAATTCAGCGACAGATAGTCGCCGTAGCTCATCGACTTCGAGAAATCGAGCTGCGCGTCGTGCCAGCCGGCTTCGCCCGCCGCATCGCCGGGCACGTGCGGCGCTTCATGAGCGGGTTGGGCCGCGCGTGCGCCCGAGAACGGGCAGCCCGCCGGCGCATTGTCGCCGGGTGGCTGCATATGACCAGAATTCACGACTCTCTCCAGATTTGAATGACGGGGGCGCGGCGCGCGCGGCCTGCGCGCGCCGGTCGACGCCGATCAGGTCACCGCGCCGCGCTCGGCGAACTCGGGTGCCTTCCACGCATCGGTGGTCAGGATGTCGCGCAGCGTCTCGACGGCATCCCACACGTCGGCGAAGCGCGTATAGAGCGGCGTGAAGCCGAAGCGCAGCACGTACGGCTCGCGGTAGTCGCCGATCACGCCGCGCGCGATCAGCGCCTGCATCACCTCGTAGCCGTGCGGATGCTCGAAGCTCGCCTGCGAGCCGCGCTGGTGATGCGCGCGCGGCGTGACGAGCTTCAGCGACAGGCCCGCGCAGCGCGCTTCGACGAGTGCGATGAACGCATCGGTGAGCGCGAGCGACTTGCGGCGGATCGCCTGCATGTCGGTCTGCAGGAACACGTCGAGCCCGCATTCGACCATCGACATCGACACGATCGGCTGCGTGCCGCACAGGAAGCGCGCGATGCCCGGATCGGGCGCGAAGCCCGGCTGCATCGCGAACGGTGCGCGGTGGCCCCACCACCCCGACAGCGGCTGCGAGAAATGCGCGTGATGGTGCTGCGGCACCCACACGAACGCCGGCGAACCGGGGCCGCCGTTCAGGTACTTGTACGTGCAACCGACCGCGCCGTCCGCATGCGCGCCGTTCAGGTCGACCGGCACCGCGCCGGCCGAATGCGCGAGATCCCACAGCATCAGCGCGCCCGCGTCGTGCACGAGCTGCGTGACGGCCGACATGTCGTGCATGTAGCCGGTGCGGTAGTTCACGTGCGTGATCATCGCGACGGCCGTGTCCGCGCCGAGCGCGTCGGGAAGGTCGGCCGGATCGTCGATCAGGCGCAGCTCGTAGCCGCCGCCGAGCTGCTCGATCAGCCCTTGCGCGATGTACAGGTCGGTCGGGAAGTTCGAGCGCTCCGACACGATCACGCGGCGCTCCGGCGCGCGCCCGGCCTGGTGACGCAGCATCGCCGACAGCAGCTTGAACAGGTTGATCGAGATGGTGTCGGTCACGACGGTCTCGCCCGGTGCGCCGCCGATCAGCGTCGCGAGCTTGTCGCCGAGGCGGCGCGGCAGCGCGAACCAGCCGGCGGTGTTCCAGCTGCGGATCAGGCCTTCGCCCCATTCGGCGTCGATCACCTGTTGCGCGCGGGCGGCGGATGCGCGCGGCTGTGCGCCGAGCGAGTTGCCGTCGAGATAGATCACGCCGTCGGGCAGCGCGAACTGGTCGCGCAGCGCGGCGAGCGGGTCGTCGCGGTCGAGGGCGAGCGCGTCTTCACGGGTCTTGATCATGATGTCGGGTCAGTGGATCGGGTAATCAGGAGGAATGGGTGGGCAGTGCGCGCAGCACCGCACGCACGGGGCTCGCGTCGAGCGTCGCGAACTTCAGCGGCAGCGCGATCAGCTCGTAGTCGCCGGGCGGCACGTCGTCGAGCACGATCCCTTCGAGGATCGCCATCCGGTGTGCGCGCACGCGATGATGCGCATCCATGGTCTTCGATTCCTGCGGGTCGAGCGACGGCGTGTCGATGCCGATCAGCTTCACGCCGCGCGCGGCGAGCAGGTCGACGGTCTCGGGCGCGACCGCGCAGAAGCCGCTGTCCCATTGCTCGACGCTGGCGCGTGCATAGGTGCGCAGCAGCACGCGCGGCGGCACGCCGTCGAGCGCGGCCTCGATATCGGCCGGGCGCACGACCGGCGCTGCGCCGATGCAGTGGATCACGCGGCACGGGCCGAGATAGGTATCGAGCGGCACCGCGCCGATCGGCGCGCCGTCGGCGTCATAGTGGAGCGGCGCGTCGCAGTGCGCGCCCGTATGCGGCGACAGCGTCAGGCGTGCGACGTTGACCGGCGAGCCGGCCTCCATCCGCCACACGCGTTCGACGGAAACGGGCGTATCGCCCGGCCACACGGGGGTGGCGGGGCTGACGGGCGGCGAGATGTCCCAGAGTGTGTCCATGGCATGACGAATCGGTGAATCGATCCTTCGAATGATAGGTGGACGCTCGCAGAAAGTGCTTGCGAAATAAACATGGACAATCCGCCGGATTGGCAGATAATTCGAATGAGAGGGAAAACGGGGACCAAAAATGCACGCGATCACGCTCGACGCCACCGACTGCAGGATTCTGGCGGTACTGCAGGAGGAGGGCAGAATCAGCAATCTCGACCTGGCCGAACGCATCTCGCTTTCGCCGTCGGCCTGTCTGCGCCGGATGCGCCTGCTCGAGGAGCAGGGCGTCATCGAACACTATCGTGCGTGCCTGAGCCGCGAGAAGCTCGGCTTCGAGCTCGAGGCGTTCGTGCAGGTGTCGATGCGCAACGAAGAGAATCAATGGCACGAGCGCTTCGCGGAAGCGCTGCGCGAATGGCCGGAGGTGGTCGGCGCGTTCGTCGTGACGGGCGAGAGCCACTATCTGCTGCGCGTGCTCGCGCACAACCTCAAGCACTATTCGGATTTCGTGCTGAACCGGCTCTACAAGGCGCCGGGCGTGATGGACATCCGTTCGAACATCGTGCTGCAGACGCTGAAGGACGAAGCGGGCGCGCCGGTCGGATTGGCGCGCACCGGGGCGATCAAAGCGGTGTGAGGCCGTGGAAGCCGCCGCCGTGGAACACGAGCGGCGGCGTGGTATCCGACACCGCGCGCACGCCGCAGCGTTCCACTTCGCCGACGAAGATCACGTGGTCGCCTTCGTCGTAGCGGCTGCGGTTGTGGCATTCGAACCACGCGAGCGCACCGTCGAGCACCGGCATGCCCGAGTTGCCGGCCACGTGCGCGATGCCTTCGAAGCGGTCGCCCTTGTAGGTCGAGAAGCGCTTGCACAGGTCGATCTGCGATGCCGCAAGCACGTTCACCACGTAATGGCTGTTGCTGCGGAACACCGGCGTCGACGCCGATTTGTGCGCGAGGCTCCACAGCACGAGCGGCGGATCCAGCGACACCGAGTTGAACGAGCTCGCGGTGATGCCGATCAACTGCCCGGACGGCGCCTGCGTCGTGATGACGGTGACGCCCGTTGCGAACTGGGCGAGCGCCTGGCGGAATGCGGCGGAATCGAAATCCGGCGGGTTGGCGTGGTTCATCGGGCGGCCATCCGGAACGAAACGGACGGGCGCGGCGCGCGGCGGATGCAACGGGCGCGGCGGACGAAAGGCGACAAGGCCGGGGCGGCTGGTTGGGAAGGGGTGCGCATGGTCCGATTTTAGCGGAATCGCGACCGCCGGGCCCGTGCGGACGGCGCCTTGCGGGGCGAGCGTGAGGTAGCGAACACTGTCGCGCGGCGTAGCGATCAAGGCGGAGCGCCGGTTCCGTCGCGTTTTGCCGCGCGTGATTCGCGGCTGCGCCGTGCGCCCGATGCTAGCGCGCCGCCGCCAGCCCGAGCGACAGCGCACCCGTCAGAATCAGGCTCGACGCCCACACCGCGTCGAGGTTGAACCAGCTCCGCGCGACGAACTTCAGCCCCAGATAGCGATACACGAGCCACGCGAGCGCGCCGCCCGCGCCGATCATCGCGGCTGCGTGCACGGCCGCGACGACGAGGGCCATCCCGAGATGCGCGTCGACGAGCGCGGCCGCCGCGCGATGGCCGGCATCCCGGTCGAGCCCGCAGAGCCCGAGATAGATCGGCACCAGCATCAGTCCCGCGCCGTGCGCGAGCGCGATCGCGAACGACCACAGCCCGAGCCGCGCGGGCGCAATCCGCGCAAGCGCACGCGGGTGGCGACGACGGATCAGCAGCACCGCGCCGAAGCCGATCACGAGCGCGCTCGCGCCGATCCGGATCGCCGACTGCCACGCGAGCATTGCGGCGAGCAGCCCGAACGGCAGCATCACCATGAAGACAGCGAGCGCGTGGCCGAGCGCGAGATAGCCGAGCGCCGCGAGCAGTGCGCCGCCGCGGCGCGTCATCAGCGCGTTCGACACTGCGAGCGGCCAGCCCATCGCCGGGTTGAGTCCGTGATAGACGCCGCTCGCGAGCACGGCCGCCCACAGCGCGAGCGGCGCGGAGAGGCTGGCGCTCAACGCTTGACCGACGGATAGCAGAACGAGTCGGTCGAGCAGTCGCCGCCCTCGAGCCGGATCTGGTGCGCGCGATAGCCGTCGGGGAACTCGACCCAGTAGTCGTCGGCGAGCGTCAGCCCACCCTCCGGCCCGACATGCGCGAGCACCTGCGCGGCTGGCACGCCGTCCGGATAGAACTGATCGTCCCACGTCGAGTAGAGCGAGTTGGTCCAGTACACGCGCCGGCCGTCACGGCTGATCTCGACCATCTGCGGGCCGCCCGCGAATGCACGGCCGTTCGTGTGCGGCGCGCGGCGCACGATGCCGCCGATGCGCACCGACCCCGCGAGCACCGGGTGATGCGGATCCGACACGTCGTACTGGCGCATCTCGCCCGTGCCCCAGCACGACACGTACAGGAAACGGTCGTCGAGCGACAGGTCGATGTCGGTCACGAGCGGCGGCACCGCGCCGAACCCTTGCAGCAGCGGCGGCAACTCGTCGGCCGCGGCCGGCTCCGGCGGGATCGTCGCGGTCTTCTTCACATGGAACTGGCCGTCCTCGCGCCACCAGGTCCAGATCGACCCTTCCAGATTGGTCGTGTCGACCACGACGCCGACGAACCCGTATTCGCGCACCGGATCGTGCGCGGGCCGCACCTCGAGCGCCATCTGGTGCTGCGCGCCGAGATCGATCGTCTGCACGTTGCGCCGCGCGCGCAGGTCCCAGAAATGCAGCCGGTGGCCGTAACGGTTCGCGAGCAGGTCCTCCGGCACGATGCCGTTCTCGAACTGCGGCGGCAGCGCCCATTCGCTCGACACCATGTAGTCGCGCGGCAGGTTCCACCAGAAATCGTAATGCTTGTCCTGCGGGCCGCGGTCGATTTCCCAGCGGCCGAGCACGTCGAACGTCTCGCAGTCCATGATGAAGATGCCGGGCGCGCCGTCGGTGCCGTCCTTGCCCGCGCCGCCGAGCGTGCTCACGTAGATGCCCTCGGGGCCGCAGTGGACCGTATGCGGCCGCGAATAGCCGGTCTTCGCGAAGATCTCGTCGGGTTCGATGATCTTGTGGATGCGCGCCTGCGTCGGGTGCGGCTTCGTGTCGATCACGTAGATCCGCGACGAGCGGAGGCCGGGGATGATCAGGAAGCGGCGCTCGAGAAACGCGTGGCCCGTCAGCGGCGACAGCGACGACGAACACGCATTCCAGCCGAAGTGGTGAAACTC
Organism: Burkholderia sp. SIMBA_062; assembly: GCF_046534765.1. NCBI lineage: Bacteria > Pseudomonadati > Pseudomonadota > Betaproteobacteria > Burkholderiales > Burkholderiaceae > Burkholderia > Burkholderia sp. SIMBA_062. The sequence goes on along the minus strand of NZ_JAWRYD010000042.1, from coordinate 20,520 downwards.
GTCGCCGGTGTTCGGCATCGTCACCGTGTGCACGATCTTGCCGTAGGTCGTGGAGCCGGGCTTCACGTCGATCACGGCGAGCGCGTCGGGTCTGGAAAAATCGGGGCTCAGCAACAATGTATAGGCGAACGCTTCCGCCGGCGCCTGCATCGCGAGTTCCGGCGAAGCGTGAAATGTCGGGTCAGGCCGCATGCTCATCGTGGTGCCTCTCTCGGTTGTATCGGATCACGGGCGCACGGCCGTTCGTTGCGGACGTGCGGGTCGAACAGTTGCGTGATGCGCATGCACCGGCGGCCGCACGCGTGGCAGGACGCGCGGTGCGGTGCATCAGATCGGGACAGCGGGGAAACGCGGTGCGCCGGCTCGCCAAGCAGGTGGCGCAACGGACGCAACGGACGCATGGCGGTGCAATGGTGCGATGGAAGTGCCGGCGCGCGGGGCACCGGCGGTCGGAGCGGCAATCCGGACGACTTCTGTCGGGGCGTGCATATCGATGTTCCGGCGGATGATGTTGGCATCGGGGCGGGCATGCATCGGACGCTGCGTGCAGCCGGGACGGTGTGCCGTCGCGGGCAAGCGTGCCTAAGTGTAGTCGAGAAACGCACCGCGGGTGGTGCGTGGCACGCGCGCGTTTCTGCCCGATTCGCGCGCGAGTGAGATACTTGAACGCGTGCCGCTTCGCGCCGGGCAACCGGGCAGCGGCGATACGGACCGGCGGCGCCGGCGCGCTTGCGTGCGGTCGCCGTCATCAACGAGGTGATGATTTCATGGTGAACGAGATGCTTGAAACCGCGACCGTGGGCGGCGGGTGCTTCTGGTGCACGGAGGCTGTGTTTCTCGATGTCGACGGCGTGACGGCCGTCCAGTCGGGTTATGCGGGCGGCCATATGCGCAATCCCGGCTATCGCGACGTGTGCGAAGGCGACACCGGTCACGCGGAGGTCGTGAACGTGACGTTCGATCCGGCGCGCATCGGTTATCGCGAGATCCTCGAGATCTTCTTCGCGACGCACGATCCGACCCAGCTGAACCGGCAGGGCAACGATGTCGGCACGCAGTACCGTTCGGTCGTGTTCACGCATTCGGACGAGCAGCGCGACGTCGCGCTGGACGTGATCCGCGAACTGGAGCGCGAGCAGGTGTTCGGGCAGCCGATCGTCACGCAGGTCGTGCCGCTCGACGACAACTACTGGCCGGCCGAGGATTATCACCAGAACTATTACGCGCGCAATCCGGGGCAGGGCTACTGTTCGGTCGTGATCGGGCCGAAGCTCGCGAAATTCCGCCAGAAGTTCTCGCACCGGCTGAAGTCGCTGCGCGGCGCGTAATCGGCCGGCAAGCCCGCAGGCGGCGGCGTTACCCGGCCGCCGCCGAACCCTACGCCGCCTCGCTGCGCCACTGCGCGCACGCGGCGGCGATCTCGCGCGCGAGCGCGACGCACGACAGCGGCGCGGAGCCTTCCGCCTTGTTGTTGATCGTGATGATCACCGGCTGTCCGGCCAGCGCGTAGCGCGCGGCCAGCTCGGCGAGCGCCGAGCGCGTGGCCGGATCCTCGTCGACGAGCTTGTCGAACGGCTCGTACTTCGCCTTGGCCTGTTCGTATTTGAATCCGCCATGCAGGCTCCAGCGCACGATCAGCGGCCCCGGCGCGTCGCCGTCGAGCAGCGCGAGCGCGGCGGCCTGGCGCAACGGGTCGGGCATCCGCGCATGCAGGCCGACGCAGTAGCGCACGCCGAGCGTCGCGAGCGCGCGGATGAAGCGCGGCGTCAGCAGGCACGCGTCGCGGATCTCGATCGCGTAGCGCGTGCCGTCGGCGTCCGGCGGCAGCGGCGGCAGCGCCGCGAAGAACGCCGACAGCCGGTCGATCAGCGCGGCCGGTTCGACGAGCAGTTGATCGGGCATCGGCGAAAACTGGAACACCAGCACGCCGGCCTTCTTGCCGAGCCCTTCGATGCACGGCTGCACGAATTCCCGGGTGGCGAGCTGCGCGTCGAGAAAGGTCGGGTTCGGGCCCGACGGCTCGCCGCGCCGGCCGCGCACGACCGCGTCGGTGACGGACGCCGGCGCCTTCACGACGAAGCGGAAGTCGTCCGGCACCTGTTGTGCGTAGCGCAGGTAGTCGGCCACCGACAGCGGGCCGTAGAACGACCGGTCGAGGCTCACGCTCTTCAGCAGCGGATGCGCGCCGTACGCCTCGAGCCCCTCGCGCGACAGCTTCGTCTGCGCGAAATCGCCGTCGTAGACGATGCCGTCCCAGCCGGGGAAATACCACGACGACGTGCCGAGCCGCACATTCGGCGGCAGGGCGGCAGCCGCGTCGGCGACTTCCGCGGAAACCGGTGCGGGCGGCACGCCGCGCCGGCGCGTGCTCTTCTTCGGCGGTGCGGCCGGCAGAGACGGTTCGTCCCACAGCAGGCCCGAGGCGGCGGATGGTTCCGGTGCCTGGTCGTCGGAGGAAGGGCGAGGCGACGCACGGCCCGCGCGCGCAGGCGACTTTGCCGGTGGCGCAGCATCGTGCTCGCTCGGCGTCACGCGGTCGCTGGCACCGGTAGCCGTGTCGTCGTCCAAGGGCGGAGCCGCCGCGCGTGCGTCGTCGGGCGACGCGCCGAACAGGTCGAACTGCCCGTCGGCGTGCGACCCGTCCGGTTCGTCGCGCTGCTGTCGTTGCGGCGGCGTGGTGCGCCGCGTCCTGCCGTCACCCATGCGTGCCCAGCGTGAAGTGCCGCCTAGCGCGGCAGCGTGTGTTCGTACATATAGCGCCGCGACCACGGCAGCGTTTTCGCGCTGCGTCCGGCCTTGCGGCACACGATCTGGAAGATCGACACGTCGTCGTGCTCGAATGCATACGCGCAACCGGCGAGGTACACGCGCCAGATGCGGAATTTTTCGTCGTCGACGAGCGCGCGCGCTTGTTCCGCCTTCGTCTCGAAGTTCTCGGTCCAGATCTCGAGCGTGCGCGCATAGTGCCGCCGCAGGCTTTCGACGTCAATCGCCTCGAGCCCGCCGCGCTGCGCCGCTTCGAGCGCGAGGCTGATGTGCGGCAGCTCGCCGTCCGGGAACACGTAGCGGTCGATGAATTCGCCGCCGCCGAGCGCCGTCTCGCCGCTTTCGGCGTCGGTCGACGTGATCCCGTGATTCATCGCGATGCCGTCGTCGGTGAGCAGGTCATGCACGCGCGAGAAATAGAGCGGGAGATTCTTGCGGCCGACGTGCTCGAACATCCCGACGCTCGTGATGCGGTCGAACTGGCCGTCGATCTCGCGATAGTCCTGCAGGCGGATCTCGATCTTGTCCTCGAGCCCGGCGGCCTTCACGCGCGCGGTCGCGAGATCGAACTGGTTCTGCGACAGCGTCACGCCCAGACAGGTCGCGCCGAACTTCTGCGCGGCGCGCAGCACGAGCGCGCCCCAGCCACAGCCGATGTCGAGCAGGCGCTGGCCGGGCTCGAGTTGGATCTTCGTCAGGATATGGTCGATCTTCTTGATCTGCGCGGTGGCGAGATCCTCGTCGCCGTTCTCGAAGTACGCACACGAGTACACCATGTTCTCGTCGAGCCACAGCTGGTAGAACTCGTTCGAGACGTCGTAGTGATACTGGATCGCCTTCCTGTCGGTGTTCTTCGTATGATTGAAGTAGCGCTTCACGCGCGCGAGCTTGCTGGCGCTCGTGACCGTGCTGCGAGCGAGCGAGTAGCTGATGTTGATGATGTCCGACAGCCTGCCCTCGATGTCGATCTTGCCCTTCACGTACGCCTCGCCGAGATTGTCGAGGCTCGGTTCGAGCAGGAGCGGCAACGCGGACGCGCTGTTGACTTTCAGCGTGACCTGCGGCGCGGTGAAGGTGCCGAAATCGAGTTGATCGCCGTTCCACAGCACGAGGCGCGCCGGTATGTTCGCCTTCGCCCGTACTTCATCCGCCCACTGTGCCAGCTTCTTTTCCCAGAACATTTGGATTCTCCGTTTGTTCGTTGAATCGAATACAGCCAAGTATCTTGACCGGCGCCCGCTCCTCGCGAGGCGCGCGCCCGGATGCAACACGAGACACGACCGGCATGCGCCGGCGCCGCTGCCGCAGCCTGGCTTACGGCGACAGGCGCGAGATGGTCCAGCCCGGCGCCGCCGCGGCGTCGCGCGTGTAGAGCAGGCGATCGTGCAGCCGCGACGGGCGGCCCTGCCAGAACTCGATCGCGTCGGGTACGACGCGATAGCCGCCCCACTGCGGCGGGCGCGGCGGATTCTCGCCGTAGCGTTCGGCCACGGCCTTCTCGCGCGCTTCGAGCGTCGCGCGGCTGTCGATCACGGCACTCTGCTCGGACGCCCACGCACCGATGCGCGAGCCGAGCGGGCGCGACGCGAAATAGCGGTCGCTTTCGTCGGCGCTGGTTTTCTCGATCCGGCCTTCGATGCGCACCTGGCGCTCGAGCTCGATCCAGTAGAACAGCAGCGCCGCGTACGGATGGGCGGCGAGATCGCGGCCCTTGCGGCTTTCGTAATTGGTAAAGAAGACAAACCCGCGTTCGTCCACACCCTTGATGAGCACGATTCGGGCCGACGGCCGGCCATCGTCGCCGACGGTGGCGAGCGTCATCGTGTTCGGCTCGGGAAGCTTGGCGGCGAGCGCCTCCTTGAACCAGCGATCGAACTGGGCGAAAGGGTCGGGGGCGGCATCGGCTTCATCGAGTGAAGCACGCGAATAGTTGATGCGAAGATCGGCGAGAGTTGTCATGTTATGCAAACGCTTCAATCCGGGGCCAGTATAGCGAACGCGCGAGAATCGTGCGTGCACGGCGGCGCGTGTGGGCGGCGAGTTCAGGCAAAATAGAGGGCTGTACGCTTACGTTTTCCTTGCTGCCATGTCCGCCCCCGACGCTGCCCCGCCCAGTTCTTCTGATCTTACCCCGAGCCCGACAATCCAGCTTGACGTGGATCGCGAACGCCGTTTCGGCGGCATCGCGCGGTTGTACGGCGCCCCCGCGCTCGCTGCGTTCGAGCGCGCGCACGTCGCCGTGATCGGCATCGGCGGCGTCGGTTCGTGGACGGCCGAGGCGCTCGCGCGCAGCGCGATCGGCACGCTGACGCTGATCGATCTCGACAACGTTGCGGAAAGCAACACGAACCGGCAGATTCACGCGCTCGACGGCAATTACGGCAAGCCGAAGGTCGATGCGATGGCCGAGCGGATCGCGCTTATCGATCCCGCGTGCCGCGTGAACCGGATCGAGGATTTCGTGGAACCCGACAACTTCGACGCGCTGCTCGGCGGCGGCTTCGACTACGTGATCGACGCGATCGACAGCGTGCGTACGAAGGTCGCGCTGATCGCGTGGTGCGTCGCGAAAGGGCAGCCGCTCGTCACGGTCGGCGGCGCGGGCGGGCAGCTCGACCCGACGCGCATCCGGATCGACGATCTCGCGCTGACGATCCAGGATCCGCTGCTGTCGAAGGTGCGCGCGCAGTTGCGCAAGCAGCACGGCTTTCCGCGCGGGCCGAAGGCGCGCTTCAAGGTCAGCGCCGTGTATTCGGACGAGCCGCTGATCTATCCGGAAGCGGCCGCTTGCGACATCGAGGATGGCGCGGAGCCGTCCACGGCCGCGCATGTCGCGGGGCTCAACTGTGCGGGATTCGGTTCCAGCGTGTGCGTGACCGCGAGCTTCGGTTTCGCGGCCGCCGCGCATGCGCTGCGCGCGCTCGCGGCGCGGGCCGCGGGCTGATCGGGAAATCGAGCGACGCGCGGAAGCGTGCTGCGCTGCCGCGGCGCGGCAGATCCGCCGCGCGCGATGGCGCGGCAGCCGGGCCATTGCAGCCCGGTCGCCCGTTCGTCAGTTGAGCGCCATGCTCAGCTTGCGCCGCCACGCGGCGACGAGCTCGGGGCTGTCGCCCGCCATTTCGAACACCGACAGCATCGTGCGGCGGCCAAGATCGTCGCCATACGCGCGGTCGCGCAACACGATTTCCAGCAACTGCTCGAGCGCGCCTTCGTATGCGCGTCGCGCGATCAGGCTCTGCGCGAGGTCGAAGCGTGCGTCGAGATCGGCCGGGTTCGCCGCGATACGCGCTTCGAGCGCGTCGGTCGGCGGCAGGTCGGCGGTGGCGTCGAGCGCATCGAAACGGGTCTTGATCGCCTGGTAGCGCGGATCGGCGCCCTGCACGGTCTGCGGCGACAGGCGCTCGGCCTCGGTGCGCGCGGCATCGACCTGGTTGTTCGCGAGCAGCAGTTCGATCAGGCCGAGCCGTGCATCGTCGAAACCGGGGTTCAGCGCGAGCGCCGCCTCGAGGTGGGTGAGCGCATCGTCGTAGCGCGACTCGGCGATCGCGTATTGCGCGGCGCGGCGTTCGGCTTCCTCGGGCGCCGGCAGCAGCCGGTCGAGGAACGCGCGCAACTGGCCTTCCGGCAGCACACCGATGAACTGGTCGACCGGGCGCCCGTCGGCGAACGCGATCACGTGCGGGATGCTGCGCGTCTGGAAGTGCGCGGCGAGCTCCTGGTTCTCGTCGACGTTCACCTTCACGAGCTTCCAGCGGCCCTGGTAGTCGGCTTCGAGCTTTTCGAGCAGCGGACCGAGCGTCTTGCAGGGGCCGCACCACGGCGCCCAGAAGTCGACCAGCACGGGGGCGTCCAGCGACGCCTCGATGACGTCTTTCTCGAAAGTGGCAAGCGTGGTGTCCATGTCGTTCTCTTTCAGTCGAATGTCGTCAGGATGGGGGCGGCGCGCGCCTTTTTCAACGCGGCTTCGATTCGGGCAGCGGAATCCACTCGGTTTCGCCGGGCACCTTGCCCATTTCCTGGTTCGTCCACGCCGCTTTCGCGCGCTCGATCGCGTCGCGGCTGCTGGCGACGAAATTCCATTCGATGAAGCGTTCGCCGTCGATCTTGTCACCGCCCAGCAACATCGCGCGCGTGCCGTTGCCACTCGCGAGCGTGACCGTCGCGCCCGGTGTGAGCACGGCCATCTGCTCGGCCGGCACCGGCGTGCCGTCGATGGTCAGGTCGCCGTCGACCACGTACACCGCGCGCTCCTCGTGCGACGCGTCGAGTTCGAGGCGGCCGCCGGCCGCGAATTCGGCGGCGACGTACAGCGTGCGCGAGAACGTCGTGACGGGCGAGCGCAGGCCGAACGCGTCGCCGGCGATTACCGTCAGCGTCACGCCGCTTTCGTTGCGCCTGGGCAGCGTGTCGGCCGCATGGTGCTCGAACGACGGCTCGGTGGTCTCGTGAGCGACGGGCAGCGCGGCCCAGGTCTGGATCCCGTGCACCGTATGGCCGCTCGCGCGCTGCGCGTCCGGCGTGCGCTCCGAGTGGACGATGCCGCGGCCGGCCGTCATCCAGTTCACGTCGCCCGGCACGATCTCCTGCCGCGAGCCGAGGCTGTCGCGGTGCAGGATCGCGCCGTCGAACAGGTAGGTGACGGTGGCGAGCCCGATATGCGGGTGCGGGCGCACGTCGAGCCCCGTGCCGGCCGGCAGCGCCGCGGGCCCCATGTGATCGAAGAAGATGAACGGGCCGACGAGGCGTGCGGCGAGTGCGGGCAGTGTGCGGCGCACCTGCAGGTTGCCGATGTCGCGAATGTGCGGCTTCAGCAAGGCTTTGATCGGTTCGGTCATGACAGGCCTCGTGGCGAACGGCGGGGATGCCGGTCATTGTACTGGCGGCGCGATGGCGACGCGCGCACCGGGCATGGCGATGCGCCGGCCGGCGGTGCCGGCGGCAGCGGGCACGCACAATGCGGCTTTCCGGTCGATGCGCGGCTGCGCCCGCGGCCGATTCCATGCGCGCCGCGCGGGTATCGGGCCGGGCGGCGAAACCCGGTAGACTGAGCCGCTTCGGAACAATCATTCAAAACGAGGAGACACCGATGATGGCCCCGAAGGACTTGCTGCTCGCGCTGGTCGTGATCCTGGCATGGGGCGTGAACTTCGTCGTGATCAAGGTCGGGCTGCACGGCATGCCGCCGATGCTGCTCGGCGCGCTGCGCTTCACGCTCGCGGCCGTGCCCGCGGTGTTCTTCGTCCGCCGGCCGCAGATTCCGTGGCGCATGCTGATCCTGTACGGCGCGACCATCCAGCTCGGCCAGTTCGTGTTCCTGTTCACCGGCATGTACGTCGGCATGCCGGCCGGTCTCGCGTCGCTCGTGCTGCAGTCGCAGGCGTTCTTCACGCTCGTGTTCGCGATGCTGTTCCTTGGCGAGCGGCTGCGCATGCAGAACCTAATCGGGCTCGCGATCGCCGCGGCCGGGCTCGTCGTGATCGCCGCGCAGGGCGGCCGCGCGATGACGCTCGCCGGCTTCCTGCTGACCATCTGCTCGGCCGCGATGTGGGCGGTCGGCAATATCGTCACGAAGAAGGTCGGCCGCGCGAACCTCGTGTCGCTGGTCGTGTGGGCGAGCCTCGTGCCGCCCGTGCCGTTCTTCCTGCTGTCGCTGTGGTTCGAGGGGCCGCAGCGGATTGGCGCCGCGCTGGCCGGGCTGGACGGCGCGTCGATCTTCGCGGTCGTCTATCTCGCGTTCGTCGCGACGCTGCTCGGCTACGGCTTGTGGAGCCACCTGATGTCGCGCTATCCGGCCGCGCAGGTCGCGCAGTTCTCGCTGCTGGTGCCGATCGTCGGGCTCGCGTCGTCGGCGCTGCTGCTCGACGAACACCTGACGCGCGCGCAGCTGGCGGGCGCCGCGCTCGTGATGGGCGGGCTCGCGGTGAACGTATTCGGCGGGAAGCTGGTGCGCCGCTTCGCGGCGTCGTGACGGGCCGGCACGCAGCGCGTGCCGGCGGTGGGGAAGACGAGGCGGCCGTGCGTCAGGCCATCCGGTTCTTCGCGAGCGGCGGGTTCGCGGCGAAGTAACGCTTGATGCCGCGGAAGATCGCGTCGGCCATCTGGTCGCGATAGCTTTCGTCGTTCAGCCGGCTCTCTTCTTCCGGGTTGCTGATGAACGCGGTCTCGACCAGGATCGACGGAATGTCGGGCGCCTTCAGCACCGCGAAGCCGGCCTGCTCGACCGAGCCCTTGTGCAGCTTGTTGATGCCGCCCACTTCCTTCAGCACGTAGCCGCCGTAGCGCAGCGAATCGCGGATCTGCGCGGTCGTCGACATGTCGAACAGCGCGCGGCTCACGGCCGCGTCCTGCGTCTTGATGTTGATGCCGCCGATCAGGTCCGACGAGTTTTCCTTGTTCGCCATCCAGCGTGCCGCGGCGCTCGTCGCGCCGTGGTCGGACAGCGCGAACACCGACGAGCCGCGCGCGGACGGCGTCGTGAACGCATCCGCGTGGATCGACACGAACAGGTCGGCGCCGACGCGGCGCGCCTTCTGCACGCGCACGTTCAGCGGCACGAAGAAGTCGGCGTCGCGCGTCATCATCGCGCGCATGTTCGGCGCGCCGTCGATCTTCGCGCGCAGCTTCTTCGCGATGTCTAGCGCGATGTGCTTCTCGTACGTGCCGCCGCCCCCGATCGCGCCCGGATCCTCGCCACCGTGGCCGGGATCGATCGCGACCGTCAGCAGGCGCATGGTGCCGCCCTTGCCGGATTTCGGTGCGGTGAACTTGTAGGTGTCGCCGTCGTCGTCGCCGTCGTCGCGGCGCGCGATGACGGGCGGCGGCTTGACGGCCGGCTTCGCGGGCGTGGAGGGCGTCGCGGCGGCCGGCGGCGTGCGCGGCGTGGCCGGCGTGTTCTGCGCGAAGCGCTGGAAGAACGCGTCGGTGTTGTCGCCCGCGGCGGGCGCCGACGGCGCGGCCGGGCCCGCGAGCGAGGTCGGCGGCTGCATCTGCTGTGCGCGCGCGGTGTCGTTGAGCGCCTGTTCCTTGCGTTCCGTCTGCGCGATCAGGTCGGACAGCGGATCGGGCGCGACGGCCGGATACAGGTCGAACACGAGCCGGTACTTGTAGGTGCCCACCGGCGGCAGCGTGAACACCTGCGGCTTCACCGAGCCTTTCAGGTCGAACACCATCCGCACGACGTGCGGCTGGTACTGGCCGACGCGCACCGACTGGATCTGCGGATCGTTCGGCGCGATCTTCGACACGAGGTCGCGCAGCGCCTGATCGAGATCGAGCCCGCTCAGGTCGACGACGAGCCGGTCGGGGCCCTGCAACAGCTGTTGGCTATTCTGCAGCGGCTGATCGGATTCGATCGTGACGCGCGTGTAATCGCGCGCGGGCCACACGCGCACGCCGAGCACCGACGACGCGTGCGCGAGCCGCGGCGCGGCGAGACCGAGCACCAGCGTCGACGCGCCCGCGCGCAGGATCTGGCGGCGCCGCCAGTTGTGCGTCGCGGTGGCCGCCGATTCGATCGAGCGGAACGGTTTGATCAACATCTTTCGAGACATGCCTTTCCTGAAGCGCTGAACGCCCGGACGGTGAGGGCGCGACCGTCGCCGTCCACGTCGAGCGAGAAAACCAGATCGGGCACGCCGAGCAGGGTGCCCGCCTGTTGCGGCCATTCGACGAGGCAGACCGCGCTGGAATTGAAATATTCGCGAAAGCCCGCGTCGGACCATTCGGCCGGATCGTTGAATCGATACAGATCGAAGTGATAGACCTCGAGTTCCCCATCGTCGCGTGCGAATGCATACGGTTCGACGAGCGTATAGGTCGGGCTGCGCACGCGTCCCGGGTGGCCGAGGCCGCGCAGGATCGCGCGCACGAGGGTCGTCTTGCCCGCGCCGAGGTCGCCGATCAGTTGGATCTGCAGCCCGTCGAACGCGTGCGCGCGGGCGAGTTCGCCGCGCGCCGCGTCGAGCGCGTGCGCGAAGCGGGCGCCGAAGGCCTCGGTCGCCGCTTCGTCGGCGAGTGCGATCACGCGCTCCGCGAGCGGGGCGGGCAGCGTGTCGGCATGACGCGTATGGGACGTGGCTGGCATTCTCGTAAAATAGTGCGATGAACCGATTACCGGAACTCGCCGCATCCGACAGGCCTTCGACTCGTACCGAAGGCGCGGCGCCGTGCGCGCTCGATGATGCGGCGTTGACTGCGCTCGCCACTCGCATCAAGGCGTGGGGGCGCGAATTGGGTTTCGGGGCGATCGGCATCAGCGATACCGATCTCTCGGATGCCGAAGCAGGCCTCGCCGCCTGGCTGGAAGCCGGGTACCACGGCGAAATGGATTATATGGCGAAACACGGGACGAAACGCGCGCGGCCGGCCGAACTTGTGGCCGGTACGCGACGCGTGATCTCCGCGCGACTCGCCTATTTGCCGGCCCAGACGCTCGCGGCCGACGCGCCCGATGCGTCCCCCGGCGCACTCGTGCCGCACGACTGGCGTGCCCGCGAGCGCGCGCGCCTGGACGATCCGCAGGCGGCCGTCGTGTCGATCTACGCACGCGGCCGCGACTATCACAAGGTGCTGCGCAACCGGCTGCAGACGCTCGCGGAGCGCATCGAGCACGAGATCGGCGCATTCGGCTACCGCGTGTTCACCGATTCGGCGCCGGTGCTCGAGGTCGAGCTCGCGCAGAAGGCCGGGGTCGGCTGGCGCGGCAAGCACACGCTGTTGCTGCAGCGCGACGCGGGTTCGCTGTTCTTCCTCGGCGAAATCTACGTCGACGTGCCGCTGCCGACCGACGCGCAAACGGCGCCCGACGTCGCGCCCGAGACGCCCGGCGCGCACTGCGGCAGCTGCACGCGCTGCATCGATGCATGCCCGACCGGCGCGATCGTCGAGCCGTATCGAGTCGACGCGCGCCGCTGCATCTCGTACCTGACGATCGAACTGAAAGGCTGCATCCCGGAGCCGCTGAGGCCGATGATCGGCAACCGCGTGTACGGCTGCGACGACTGTCAGCTCGTGTGTCCGTGGAACAAGTTCGCGCAGGCCGCGCCCGTCGCCGATTTCGACGTGCGGCACGGGCTCGACCGCGCGACGCTCGTCGAGCTGTTCGGCTGGGATGCCGACACGTTCGATACGCGGATGCAGGGCAGCGCGATCCGGCGCATCGGCCATGAAAGCTGGCTGCGCAATCTCGCGGTCGGGCTCGGCAACGCATTGCGCGCGCCGGCCGACCGGCTCGCGCCCGATGCGCGCGACGCGATCGTCGCCGCGTTGCGCGCCCGGGCCGACGATCCGTCGCCGATCGTGCGCGAGCATGTCGAATGGGCGCTGCGTGCCGCATGAACGCGGCGTAAAGTAGCGGCGGCGCGCGGCGGCGGCGCGCGTTTCACCGGTGAGGAGAAGTTCATGTTCAACGCAGTCATCGACGCACCGTTCGGCAAGGTCGGCATCCGCACGGATGCCACGGTGGTAGGCGAGATCGTCTATTTGCCCGACTCCGTCAAGTCGGTCGAGCCGGACTCGCCGCTCGCGCGGCGCGCGGTCGAGCAGATCGAACGCTATTTCGAGCGCGCATCGGCGCGCTTCGACCTACCGCTCGCCGACGTCGGCAGCGCATTCCAGCATCGCGTGTGGAACGTGATCAGCGACATCGCGCCGGGCACGGTGCTGACCTACGGACAGGTCGCGAAGCGGATCGGCAGCGCGCCGCGCGCGGTGGGCCAGGCGTGCGGCGCGAACTATTTCCCGCTCGTGATTCCTTGCCATCGCGTCGTCGCGGCGGGCGGCCTCGGCGGCTTCGCGAACCACGACGACAATGGCTATTACCAGAAAGTAAAGCGCTGGCTGCTGGCGCACGAGGGCGTGCCGTACCGATGAGTGAACCGTTGCTTTCCCCCGACTCCGCGTCCGACACCGATACCGCTAGCGACGCGGCCGCCGCATCGCCGGCGCTGCTCGCGAGCCGCGCGTCGATCGACGTGTTCTGCGATGCGCTGTGGCTCGAGCACGGGCTCGCGCGCAATACGCTCGATGCATACCGGCGCGATCTGGTGCTGTTTTCGCAATGGCTGGCCGTGACGCACGACGCGCCGCTCGACTCGGCCGACGAAGCGATGTTGATCGGCTACATCGCCGCGCGCAGCGACGGCAAGGCGACATCGTCGAACCGGCGCTTGTCGGTGTTCCGTCGCTATTACGGCTGGGCCGTGCGCGAGCATCACGCGAGCGCGGACCCGACGCTGCGGATCACGTCGGCGAAGCAGGCAGCGCGGTTTCCGTCGACGCTGTCCGAGGCGCAGGTCGAGGCGCTGCTCGGTGCACCCGACATCGGCACGCCGCTCGGCCTGCGCGATCGCACGATGCTGGAGCTGATGTATGCGAGCGGGCTGCGCGTGAGCGAGCTCGTCACGCTGAAGACCGTCGAGGTCGGGCTCAACGAGGGCGTCGTGCGCGTGATGGGCAAGGGCTCGAAGGAACGGCTCGTGCCGTTCGGCGAAGTCGCGCACGGCTGGATCGAGCGCTATCTGCGCGACGCGCGGCCGGCGCTGCTCGGCGCACGCGCGGCCGACGCGCTGTTCGTGACCGCGCGCGGCGACGGGATGACGCGCCAGCAGTTCTGGAACATCATCAAGCGCCACGCGCGGCAGGCCGACGTGCGCGCGCACCTGTCGCCGCATACGCTGCGGCACGCGTTCGCGACGCACCTGCTGAACCACGGCGCCGACCTGCGCGTCGTGCAGCTGCTGCTCGGTCACAGCGATATCTCGACCACGCAGATCTACACGCACGTCGCGCGCGAGCGGCTCAAGACGCTGCACGCGACGCATCATCCGCGCGGCTAGCGCGGAGCGTGCGCCGGGCCCGTGCGCCGTGCCCATGCGCGGCAGGCGACCGGCGCCGCGCGTCTCGCGTCATGCAAGTTCGCGCAGCTTGTGCTTCAGCACCTTGCCCGTCGATGCGGCCGGCAGCGCATCGAGCACGCGAATCCGCGCAGGGCGCTTGTAAGGCGCGAGCCGTTGCGCGCACCAAGCCTGTAGCGTGGCCTCGGTCGCGCTCGCGCCGGGCACCAGCTCGACGAACGCGAGCACTTCCTCGTTGCCCTCGACCGCGCGGCCCACGACGGCCGCCTGCACGACGTCCGGGTGCGCGTTCAGCGCCTGTTCGACCTCGACCGGATACACGTTGAAGCCCGAGCGGATGATCAACTCCTTGCTGCGGCCCGCGATCGTCACCGAGCCGCCCGCTTCCTGGCGCGCGAGGTCTCCGGTGCCGAGCCAGCCGTCGGGCGACACGGCCGCGCGCGTCGCGTCCGCGTCGCGGTAGTAGCCGAGCATCACGTTCGGCCCGCGCACGCGGATTTCGCCCACTTCGCCCCGCGGCACGTCGGTGCCGTCCGGCGCGACGATCCGGATTTCCACGCCCGGGATCGGTACGCCGACCGAGCAGTCGGTACGCGGTGCGTCGAGCGGCGTCTGCGTGATCGTAGGGCTGCTCTCGGTCATCCCGTAGCCGTTGTGCAGCGGCACGCCGTATACGCGCTCGACGCGCGCCTTCAGGTCGGCGTCGAGCGGCGAGCCGCCCGAATACGCGAAGCGCAGCCGCGGCGCGCGCCACGCGTGCGCGTGCGCGTGCGTGTGCAGGTGCTCGAGCAGCTTCGCGTGCATCGCGGGCACGCCCTGGAAGATCGTCACGCCTTCGTCAGCCAGCGCGACGCGCACGGCCTCCGGCGAGAAGCGCGGCGCGAGCCGCAGCGTCGCGCCCGCGTAGAGGCTGCCGAGGCAGACCGACGCGAGCCCGTACACGTGCGACACGGGCAGCACCGTATAGACGACGTCGTTGGGCGACACGCGGCGCAGCGTGCTCGACATCGCGGCGATGAACAGCAGGTTGCGATGCGACAGCATCACGCCTTTCGGCGTGCCCGTCGTGCCCGTCGTGTAGATCAGCGCCGCGCATTGGGCGGCGCCGTCGGCCGCCACCGGTTCGCCGGGCGCGCTCGAATCGACGCGGTGCGACCACGCGCCGATGTCGACCGGCAGCGCGTCGGCGGGCGTCGCGTCGTGGCGCGCCGCGTGCGTGCGCGCGTCGGGCGACGCTTCCGTTGCGAACGCGATCAGCTTCGGGCGCGCGTGCGCGGCGATCGCATCGAGTTCGGCGGCCGACAGCCGCGCGTTCGACACGAGCGCCCATGCATCGACGCGCGCGACCGCGAACAGCAGCACGATCTGCGCGACGCTGTTTTCCGCGACGATCATCACGCGATCGCCGCCGCGCACGCCCAGGCGCGCGAGCCGCTCGGCCGCAGCATCGACGGCTTGCGACAGCTCGCCATACGACAGGCAGCGCGCGTCCTCGATCAGCGCCGGATGCGTGGGCGCGTGCGCGGCCCAGCGGGCGGGCACGTCGGCGATGCGGCCGGGCAGCGCGGCGAGCAGTGCGGCGACGTCGAGCGGCGCGGATGAGCGGGCAGGCGAGGACATGGCGTCTCCAGAAGAAGGGCCGGGCGGTGGCGCGGCGAGTTTTACGAACGATCGTGCCATGGCGGCGGGCGCGCCACAATCGGCCATTCGGGCAATGGCACTTCGCGAAGTCCGCAATGATGATGGACGGGCGCGCTGCGGCGACGGCGCGCCCGTCCGGGAAAAAGGGCCGCGAGTATACCGCCGGCGCGCAGCAACCCGTCGCGAGCACGCGCCGGGGGCGATGGCGCGCGCCCGCTGGTCGTTCGCCATTAAAATGCCGCCATGAGCAAATCCAGACACGTGTCCGAGACACCCGCGACCCAGCTGCTGCGCCGCCACGGCGTCGCATTCGGCGAGCATCCGTACGATTACGTCGAGCACGGCGGCACCGGCGAGTCGGCGCGCCAGCTCGGCGTCGACGAACACAGCGTCGTGAAGACGCTCGTGATGGAGGACGAGCATGCGAAGCCGCTGATCGTGCTGATGCACGGCGACCGCACGGTGTCGACCAAGAACCTCGCGCGGCAGATCGGCGCGAAGCGCGTCGAGCCGTGCAAGCCTGATGTCGCGAACCGCCATTCCGGCTACCTGGTGGGCGGCACGTCGCCGTTCGGCACGCGCAAGCCGATGCCCGTGTATGTCGAGTCGACCATCCTCGAATTGCCGACGATCTACCTGAACGGCGGCCGCCGCGGCTATCTCGTCAGCCTCGCGCCGGCGGTGCTCACGACGCTGCTCGGCGCGACGCCCGTGCAGTGCGCGAGCGTCGACTGAGGGTTTCACCTTCGTGGCAGGCCGTGCTCGTTCGGTAGAATGGGCGCCGTTTCGGCCGGTCGGCCCGCACGGCCGGCCGCCATGGCCTGCCGGCGGTTCGCCGCGACGGCGCCTGCCGCAACCGGCCGGCATGTCGCACCCGGCCGCCCCTTCACCGATACGTTGAAAGAAGAGTTCTCCGCATGCAGATCCTGCTCGCCGCACTTGTTGCCTACCTGATCGGTTCGGTGTCGTTCGCCGTCGTCGTCAGCGCCGCGATGGGCCTGGCCGATCCCCGTTCGTACGGGTCGAAGAATCCCGGCGCGACCAACGTGCTGCGCAGCGGCAACAAGAAGGCCGCGATCCTGACGCTCGTCGGCGACGCGTTCAAGGGCTGGCTCGCCGTCTGGCTCGCGCGGCGCTTCGGGCTGCCCGACGTCGCCGTTGCGTGGGTCGCGATCGCCGTGTTCCTTGGCCACCTGTATCCGGTGTTCTTCCGCTTCCAGGGCGGCAAGGGCGTCGCGACCGCGGCCGGCGTGCTGCTCGCGGTGCACCCGGTGCTCGGGCTCGCGACCGCGCTGACTTGGCTGATCGTCGCGTTCTTCTTCCGCTATTCGTCGCTCGCGGCACTGGTGGCGGCGGTGTTCGCGCCGCTGTTCGACGTGTTCCTGTTCGGCACGGGCCACAACCCGGTCGCGTGGGCCGTGCTCGCGATGAGCGTGCTGCTCGTATGGCGTCACCGTGGCAACATCTCGAAGCTGCTGGCGGGGCAGGAAAGCCGGATCGGCGACAAGAAGAAGGCCGCGGCCGACGGCGGCGCGCAGGACGGCGGGAAGCTCTGAGGAAGGGGTTGCTGCTGTCCGCCGCCCGCCGGGGCATCCCGCATGCGGGGCCCGGCGGCGCGGAGTGCCGGTCGACGGCGTCGATCAGTCGCGGAAGTTGTTGAAGTCGAGCGGGGTGTCGGTCACGTCCTTGCGCAGCATCGCGATCACGCTCTGCAGATCGTCGCGCTTCGTGCCGGCCACGCGCACCGCGTCGCCCTGGATGCTCGCCTGCACCTTGATCTTGCTGTCTTTCACGAGCCTGACGATCTTCTTCGCGAGGTCGCCGGTCACGCCTTTCTTCACGGTGACGATCTGCTTGACCTTGTCGCCGCCGATCTTCTCGACCTTGCCGTAGTCGAGGAAGCGCACGTCGACGTTGCGCTTCGCGAGCTTGTTGATCAGTACGTCCTTGACCTGGCCGAGCTTGAAATCGTCGTCGGCGAACAGCGTCAGCTCGCGCTCCTTCTGCTCGACACGCGCGTCGGAGCCCTTGAAGTCGAAGCGCGTCGAAATTTCCTTGTTCGACTGCTCGATGGCGTTCTTCACTTCGATCATGTTCGCTTCGGAAACGACGTCGAACGATGGCATGGCATTCTCCCTTGAGATGCAAGCGCCCGGCTTGCGCGCGGGCACTCGCTATAATTGCGGACTGTTTGCCATTTTACCGATGCCCCTGCGTTTGCCCAAGGCCGGCCGTGTGCCGCCCCGGCGGACGTGACCGCGAATGCCGATGCCACCTGACGATTCCGCCCTGTCGCTGCTCCCCGACCATCCGCTCGCCGCGCACAACACGTTCGGCATCGACGCGACCGCGCGCTTTGCCGCCCGCATCACGCAAGCGGCGCAGTTCGCGGCGCTGCACCGCGATCCGCGCGTCGCACACCTGCCGCAACTCGTGCTCGGCGGCGGCAGCAACGTCGTGTTCACGCGCGATTTCGACGGCGTCGTGCTGCTCGACGAGATCGCCGGGCGCCGCGTCGTGCGCGAGGACGACGACGCGTGGTACGTCGAGGCCGGCGGCGGCGAGACCTGGCACGCGTTCGTCGCGTGGACGCTCGAGCACGGCATGCCGGGCCTCGAGAACCTGGCGCTGATTCCGGGCACCGTCGGCGCCGCGCCAATCCAGAACATCGGCGCGTACGGCCTCGAGATGAAGACGTACTTCGACTCGCTGGTCGCCGTCGAACTCGCGACGGGGCGCAGCGAGCGCTTCGACGCCCCGCGCTGCGCGTTCGGCTATCGCGACAGCTTCTTCAAGCGGGAAGGGCGCGGCCGGTTCGCGATCGTCGCGGTGACGTTCCGGCTGCCCAAGCACTGGACGCCGCGGCTCGGCTACGCGGATGTCACGCGCGAGCTCGACACGCGCGGCGTCGCGCCTGACGCGGCGACGCCGCGCGACGTGTTCGACGCGGTCGTCGCGATCCGCCGCGCAAAGCTGCCCGATCCGCTCGAGCTCGGCAACGCGGGCAGTTTCTTCAAGAATCCGGTGATCGACGCCGCGCGGTTCGAAACGCTGCGCGCGCGCGTGCCGGACGTCGTGTCGTATCCGCAGCCGGGCGGCCAGGTGAAACTCGCGGCCGGCTGGCTGATCGACCGCTGCGGCTGGAAAGGGCGCACGCTCGGCGCGGCAGCCGTGCACGACCGTCAGGCACTCGTGCTGGTCAATCGCGGCGGTGCGACGGGCGCCGACGTGCTCGCACTGGCGCGCGCGATCCAGGACGACGTGCGCAAGCAGTTCGGCGTCGAGCTCGAACCCGAGCCGGTGTGCGTGTAACGCGGGCGTTCGTGCCGCACCTTTCATGCGCTTTCGCCCGCGCAAACAAAAAAGCGCCGATCATCGATCGGCGCTTTTTTTCGCATGCCGCCGAATTCGGGCGGCGCGCGAGTGCTGCGTTCAGTGCTTCAGGCGGCCGAGCAGCAGGAACTCCATCAGCGCCTTCTGCACGTGCAGGCGGTTTTCCGCCTCGTCCCACACGACGCTCTGCGGGCCGTCGATCACGCCGGCCGTCACTTCCTCGCCGCGGTGCGCGGGCAGGCAGTGCATGAAGAGCGCGTCCGCGTTCGCGTGGCCCATCATTTCCTCGTCGACGCACCAGTCGGCAAACGCCTGCATGCGCGCTTCGTTCTCGGCCTCGAAGCCCATGCTCGTCCACACGTCGGTCGTCACGAGATCGGCGCCCTTGCACGCTTCGTTCGGATCGTCGAACACTTCGTAGAACGGCGCGCTGTCCGGCGACACGAGCTTCATGTCGAGCGCATAGCCGGGCGGCGTCGACAGGCGCAGCTGGAAGCCGAGGATCTGCGCGGCTTCGATCCACGTGTACAGCATGTTGTTCGCATCGCCGACCCACGCGACCGTCTTGCCGGCGATCGGGCCGCGGTGCTCGTAGTACGTGAAGATGTCGGCGAGCACTTGGCACGGGTGGTAATCGTTGGTCAGGCCGTTGATCACCGGCACGCGGGAGTTCTGCGCGAAGCGCGTGATCACGTCCTGCTCGAACGTGCGGATCATGATGATGTCGACCATTCGCGAGATGACCTGCGCGGAATCCTCGACGGGCTCGCCGCGGCCGAGCTGCGTGTCGCGCGTGCTCATGAACACCGCGTGGCCGCCGAGCTGGAAGATGCCGGCTTCGAACGACAGCCGCGTGCGCGTCGAGCTCTTCTCGAAGATCATCGCGAGCGTGCGGTCGTGCAGCGGGTGATAGGTCTCGTAGTTCTTGAACTTGCGCTTCAGGATACCCGTGCGTTCGAGCACGTACTCGTAGTCTTCCAGCGAGAAATCCTTGAACTGCAGGTAGTGACGAATGGTTTTGGCGGTCATGAAACGAAATACGGCGGGTTGGAGCCGGCTGCGGAGCCGGACGCCGCTGCCGTCGGGTGTGGATAACTTCAAAGCAGCATAAAGGATTTTCTGTGCTTTGACGAGCCGCGACACAAACCGGGGCGGCCTCGTGGCGCCTGCTGGAGGACGCCGGAAGAGGGACGGCGAGACGACGCGCGATGGCGCGCTGCGGTATAATTCAAAAGTTTTCTCCAGCCCGGCAGGCAAGGCTTTTCGCGCCCTGCCGGACACAAGCCATGCGCTGCACACATCCGGTGCGGCGCGCCGGCGGCACGCATCGACGGCCTGTTTTTGGGATATCGAAGCGCGTGTGTCGTCCACTCCAGCTTTGTGTTCGCGTATCCAGGCGCCGTCGCCTGGACATCGCCGGGCCGTCACTTGGGTAACCACATGGCTGAAACCCCTCCGACCGAATTCTTCATCCAGGGCATCACGAAAGACGGGAAAAAGTTTCGCCCGAGCGACTGGTCGGAGCGTCTGGCCGGCGTGATGGCCTGCTTCGGGCCCGGTGCGAGCGGGCCGAACGCGCGCCTGAAATATTCGCTGTACGTGCGCCCGACGATGCTCGGCGACCTGAAATGCGTGATCCTCGATTCCCGGCTGCGCGACATCGAGCCGATGGCGTTCGATTTCGTGTTGAATTTCGCGAAGGACAACAACCTCGTCGTCACCGAGGCGTGCGAGTTGCCGGACTACAACGAGAAGAAGTGAGATCGACGGACGAGGGCGCATGCCGCGCCCGCGTCTGGTGCTCGTCCGGCGCGATGCGCGGACGACACGCGAAAAAGCCCGCCTAGGCGGTAATGCCGTTCAGTTAAGGAACTTTGATGTGCCGAACGGCGTAACGCTTGGGGCGAGCTTTGACCACACGGGGGCA
>NZ_JAWRYD010000155.1:0-339 GCF_046534765.1 Burkholderia sp. SIMBA_062 | reverse complement strand
GCATCGACCGCATCGACCGCATCAATCGCATCAATCGCATCCACCGCTTACCAGCGGTAGTTCATTCCCGCGAACACCTGGCGGCCGTAGCCATACGCGCACCAGTTGCCGTAGTAGCACGAGGCCACGTAGGTCTTGTTCAACAGGTTTTGCGCGTTGACGTACAGCTCCGCGCCCTTCATGCGCGGGATCGCGTAGCCGAGGTCGTAACGCAGCGAGGCATCGACGAGGAAAAAGCTTCGGACTTCGAAGCTGTTATCGGTGCTATACGTCGCGCCCGTGTAGCGTCCGCCGCCGCCGAGCGACAGACCCGCGAGCGGGCCGCCGTGGATCGTGTAG
>NZ_JAWRYD010000041.1:0-58754 GCF_046534765.1 Burkholderia sp. SIMBA_062 | reverse complement strand
TCTTTTCTTCTTCATCGGCATATCCATGACTTTTACTCCGCATGATATGCCTCGCCCACGAAATCACGGATAGGTCCTTGTGTTGGCAATCTACCACGGAATATCCGGGTCCATCGGATCCATGCCCTTGCGAGGCCTCGACTTCTTCGGCTTGGGTGCGTCATACCCGAAGCGCGCCCAGGCCGCCGGATCGATCGGCACCGGATTCGTTCTTCCCGTTGCCAGGTTCACGAACACAGCCGAGTACGACAGCGTCCCGGTCCGGTAGAGCGTCCAGAGCAAATTGAACGCCTGCAGCGAGATCGCTTGGTTGATGACCAACGACTGCTTACGCAGCGCGTCGGCCATCGAGCACGATGGCGTCTCGTCGTCCTTGTCGTTCCGGGCGTTCAGCAGATCCGGGAACAGATCACCCACGTGGGGCAACCTGTCGTGCCGAGCCTTGCCGAGTTCGCCAAGAATGACCTGGCCGCGATCCGTCTCATTGCCGCAGTCAAGGTAATACCTCACTTTGCCTCGCTTCGCCGCTTGCACAATCGCATGCCGCGCGCGGCGCGTATCGACGCAGCCCACCACGAGGTCGGCTTCGAGCCGAACACGTGAATCGACCCGGCGCGGCTCCGCCTTCCAGCGCGTGCCCATTAAATTGTTGAGCCGGTTCACCATGAGAAGCGCCTTGTACCGACCGACGTCGTTCGGATAGAACCCCTGCCGACCGACGTTCGTCTCGCTCACCGTGTCGTCGTCGAAGACCGTGCATTCGATCCCCCCAGGGTGGCCCAGCTCGATCATCGCGTGATGAAGCCGGGCGAGGCTCGGGAGAAATGCGCTCCCGGTCCCGCCGGCGCCGACAACCACCACGTGCCACGGCGCCCGCACCATACCCTCCGGAATTTGATGCTGAATCGGATAACTCATCACGCAACCTCCCCCGTCAATGCTGCTGCCCAAGGCTCCGGTACGTCCGGCAAGTTCTCGAAAATCCCCTTCACGCAAAGACGTAGCACGCGTGTTGGCACGCGATCGCAATTGCCCAGTACTAGCGCAAACTTCACGTCGTACCGATCGTCCGTGTTGTCCGTGATCGAGAAGTACGCCTTCGACTGTCCATGAGAATGACAGTCGACCACGAGCGACTCGCATTCCTTCAGTTGCGGCCTTTCGTACTCGAGATGCGAAGGACCGTGCGACAGCGACCGTACCGGGATCAACCGAAATGCCTTCGTGACCTGGCTCCAGACAATCCACGCTCCTGCTTCGTTCGGCATCGCCGCTCGCGTCATCGCATGAAATTCAGCGATAAGCGCAGGCGGGACGGGACCACACCGCAAGTCGGTGACCTCAGCGACGGTGCCGTAGGGAACTGCTGTCAACTCGTGGTACAACGCGATGCGGCGCACCGTACGAATCCACGGACGAACCACCTCCAGGAACACACCGTTCCCGCCGATCAGGAGTCGCTCGCCGAAGTGCTCCATCGGCTCGACGGGCTCGCGGGACGGCACCATGACCGTCGGAAACGACTGCTGCAGCACGGTATCGATCGGATTCATGCAGCATCTCCGATTTCACCGCGCACGAGCTTCCCGGCCGTACGCGACGTCGGCACCAGCACCTTCAGCGGAAACGTCTCGCGGAACTTGCCATCGAGCATGTCGCGCCAGAACGCGAACACACCGCGCTTGTATTTCACCCGATCCAAGCCTTGGTTCGGATGGGTGAACGCCGATTCAAAGAAACCGGCCTCCCACCCGCTGATCGACGTAACCTCGACGCGGGTCGGTACCTGTGCCGTGCCGATGCAGATCTGGCCGCCGTCCCACGTATTGAAGTACGGAGGTTCGAATAGCGGTGTGTCGGCGCATGGCCGATCCGCTGTCTTCACGGCGAACACACGGAAGCCAGATTGTGAGGCTTGAAACACCAGCCCAGGATGCGGGACGACCGCGGAACGAACACCCAACTCCTTGCAGTCGAAAAACACCCGTCGCATTGCCGGTGGACTCCACCATGTAACGCCCGTACTAGACACGCCAAGAACGTTCGACGGCAGAAACTCCGACTTCGGCGCGGCATTGCGGTCGAGCTGGATGAGCGCGCCGAGCAACGCATTCCGGTTCACTGGGCGGCCCGCGCCAATCAGCGGTCGGCCGTCTCGATCATGGGCAACCTCGTGGACGGTCGCGTATTGAAGGCCGGAGCGGCCAGTGTAAAAGAGGATGGCGGAATCGAGCTTGACGGCTCGCAGCGCATCCGAGGTAGCAAGATCAGACATTAGAAAACTCCATGAATTAGAAGGTGCACAACGCCTGCAGCAGGCGATCGACGTGATTGAGCATTCGGAACCCGAGTGCAAGATCGCGGTACTGCTGCGCGATCGCCTTGGGACGTGTGGAAAAGGGGATGAAGGTGTTGTAGTACGTCTCTTCACTACCCTGGTGGGCGTAGTTGTAGTGATCGTCGAGAAGCTCCCCGATGAGCGCGTTGTCATCAAGCACGACCGTCGCCATCGCATAGATCGGCTGTCCGTCGACGCCCTCTCCGAGGAGTTTCCGTTTGCCGGCCACGCGTAGAAGGCGCTTCAGCGTGCCCAGTTCTGCGCAGATGTTCGCCATCTCCCCGTCCGTTGATGCTCGAAGCTCCAACAGCTCGCGCTCGCTCAGACAGCTTGACCTCGACCGTCGCCCGGCCACCTTCGCAGGCTTCCGGACGGAGTCGGGATAGATCTGCGGTCGCACGACACTTGGAAGACGCCGAGCGATCGACTCTTCGTCGTCCTCGTACAATTCCTGGAGCCAATCGATCGCTTCCGCGTCGGTCGCGGATTCCTCGTACTGCCAGTAATGGCGAGAGAACTCACAAAGGAACCATCCCGGGGTCCGAATCAGCCCCGTTCGATACGAAACTCGATCGAGAATGGAGAGCAGCGATGGGACCAATAGCTGGTGAACTTGCTCAGCGGCAGGAGCGAACTTCGCGAGCGAATGCACATTCTCGTTCGCCATCTCCAGCCCGAGATACAAAGGCGAGTCCAACTCCTCCTCGTCGTTGTTGCAGCGGCACTGAACCATCTCCTCGACGGTGGGACGGTCCAGGAGCACCGGGAGGTAAGAAACCACCCTCTTCTCCATTCCGATGCGTCCCAGCCACGCCTTGAAGGCCTGCTTGAATGCATCCATGGCGCCCGAGGGATTCTCAACGTCGGCCGCACGAAGCGGCCCATTGATGAAATGCTCTTTCACCATCGCCGCAACATCGAGGTCAGTGCGCCATCGGTAGGTACCCGCAATGGGCACGTGTTCGGAAAGCGTAGGCAGAGTCAAAAAATCATGGGCAGTTCCACGTCGGGCAGTGGAACAGAACGCCGATTCCCACTGCGGGCCGGCGTTGTCAACGAGACTTGAATCAAATCTCGGAGGGCCGTACAGCATTTGGAGACCTCGTCATCATGAAAAAAATCCGCCCATTCGGGCGGTTTCGGTTGGTTAAAGCCATTGTCCGGATCGGACAGGGCCTTGAGCAGATCGTCTTTACGCATCGGAGCCTTTGGCACCCGCTGCTCGGACGAATTTGAAGTGCGCCACCTCGCCCTTAAGGTCGGGGCCGTCGACCGCGGCGGTCGTCAGCTCCGGATACTGGGCGGTGTACAGGTCACGAACCTGGTCCGGCGAGAACGCCGGGCCGGGATCCAAGAGCGCCATACCGTTGTAGGTGAACTCGCGTACCAATGCCGCAATGCTGATGGACATGATTCACCTCACAGAAGCAACGCGGAAAGATCGGTGCCAGCCGCCTTCTGGTCCGCGGCTGCGAGCGACGGCGTCGAGGAAGCCGATGTTGCAGCGGCAGCCTCGCCATCTCCGTCGTCGTCGGCTTCCTCCGCCGTGGCCGCTTGCGCGGCCGCCGGCGTCGATGATTTCGACAGTGCCTTCTGCGCCTTCTTCACCTGCGTCTGCTGCTGCGCTTCGAGAATGGCATTGGTCGCCTGCACCTGTTCACCAAGCGACTGGTGCGCGACCGAAAAGCTCCCTATGGCCGCCACGAAGCCCTCGTCGAGCTCAGCGGCCGTCGCCTTGAGGATCAGCGGTTGCCGGAGCGCGGCATCCTTACCACCTGACGGGATCACGACCACGGAAATGCGATCGCCGTCCATCGTCAACGTCAAAACGAGTTTCTCCGCCGAACGAATCAGCGGTTCCAGGGCTTGAAACATATGAATCTCCAGAAAAAATAAGCGCCGCTCTAGGCGGCGCAAGATATCGATGCGGTCCGGCCAACGGCCTGCCACTTTTCAGAACTTCAGGACCTTCAGGAGCTTGCCTTCGTAGGTGAACCCTTCGACGGCAAGCAGCGCGGTGATTACGTCGGCCTTCGACTTCGAGAACACCTTCTTGAAGCTGTCGCCCATCGCCACGCGCAACCCCAGTTCGTCGGCGATCACCATCATCTCGGCTTTGGTGACGAGCTCCAGAAACTCCTTGTCGAGTTTCCAATGCCGAGTCAGGTCGAGGTTGTGGTGCTTGCAGAGCTGGCGGAGGTAGGTCACGTCGAGACCTTCGATCGCCGCGACGAGCATGCCGGTCATCAGCGTGGCCCGCTGCTCGTCGGTTGCGGCGGCACTCAGTAAGAGCGCCTTACCGAAATCGCCCGCTGGCGCCTTCTCGTCGGTCACCTTCTCGAATACCGAGCGGAAAGTTTCCTCCTTGATCTGCCGCGCGTAACCGGCGAGAACGATCGCGATCAGGTACTGCCGGGCCAGGCCGGCATCCTTCGCGACCTCGCGACGCAACGCCTTTCGCCAGAGCGCCTCTCGGTATTGCTTCACCCGGTCCGATTCGGCGACCACGGTTACGGCCGTCTGCGCGCCGGGATCGGAACTCGATGCAGACTTGCCCGCGGCTTTACCCGAAACGCTGGCACCCTTGGTGTCAGGGATCGCGGCTTTCGCCGCAGCCTTTTCAGCCGTGATCCGATCGGCAACCTTCCGCATATTGCAGACGGTATCGAAGCACTGTCCGCGAAAGGTCTTGCCGAGCGAATCGGGCAGCCCACTTACGGCGACACCGAAGTTCTGGCAGCCGTGGCAAGCCTTCGCCTGCGCCTCGCCCACCCCATTCGGCCCTTCGACCGCGAGCTGGACGCGCGTGTGGTTGTCGCCGGCCCGCACGATCCGCACGATAGGAAACTCGTCCCGCAAGCCGTCAGCAATCGCCTCGAGCTGCTTGTCCGTCTTTCCGTTGTAGCACTGGCGATTCGTGCAGTTGCCCGTCGCGATGGACTCACCGAACATCTCCGATTGCATCGCAGAGTTGTGCGGGCACCCAGCGCAGTCGGCTTTGTCGAACATCGCAGCCGCCAGCGAGCACGCAGCGCTCTCGACGAGCTTTCGGACCTCGGCGACCGACTTCTTCTCGGAAACAATCACCGGAAGCACCCGGTCCTGATTCTCCTTGGACAGCGCAGCGAGCAGCTCCGCGTGACCAAGAAGGATCTGGCGTGTGTTCAGGGCGATGAGGACATCGTTACTGCAGTTCAGCAGCGCGAGGCGGCTGTTGAGGGTGGCAAGGCTCCAGCCGATACGCCTTGCGGCTTCTTCGCGATCCCCCTGACACCGGCCGAGGAGGCGCGCCGCCTCGACAGCTTCGTCGCCCGGAGACATGTCGTCACGTTGGATGTTTTCGGTGAAGGCAATTTCTTCCGCCTCATCCTCATCAACGTCTTTGAGGTTGATCGGCATGTCATAGTCTTCGCCACGAGTTTCGAGCGCTGCTTTGTAGCGGCGGCCGCCGGCGATCAGTTCAACGAAGCCATCATCGAGCGGACGGACGATGACCGGTGTATCGACACCACGAACCGAGATCGACGCCTTCATTTCCGCCATTTTGGCGTCGTCAAAGTACGTGCGAGGGTTTCGGCCCAGCTTGATACGGCCGAGCTTGATAGTAGGTTGCTGAAGGAGTGCTTCTTGCATGTCAGGTTCTCCGGAGAGGGAACCTGCCCCCGATCGGGAGTGGTTCCCGGTGGGGTTGGAAAAATGCCGGCGACGCCGGCTGAGTCGATGCGTCAGAGACGCGGTAGATGAGGAAAAGATACCGCGTGAATTTCCAGCCCCTAGCCAGAAAGCCCGAAAGAACTACCTAGCTTTTGCCGGACGAGTATTGGAATGCCACGGTCAGATGATAAAAAAAAGACCCGATCAAACGATCGGGCCTGGGCAGAAAAGAATGTCGCGCTACCGCACGCTCTAGAAGAGGGCCAGCTGATCGACGGTCTCGAAGATGCTTCCCTTCGACTGCTCGACCGCCTCGTCAAAAAGATCGCAGAGGGCGTCGTCATGACCCACGGTGGGATCCCTCTGCACAGCAACGAGCGGCTCTACGCCAACGTCGCTGTCGCACACCACTTCGCCGACGGGAGCCAGCTCTGCGGCTGTGCCCGCGGCGATCACGCTCCGTTCCAGCGCCAACACCTCACGCATGGCGTCCACCTGTCTGCGTTGGCGGAGCTTCGACCGCCAACCACCGAGAATGTGCGCCGGGGTGTACCACATACCCCACACCTCCATGGTGAGCGCGTTCCCGTGCACGATAATCGCGGGGACGTGCATCATCGACAACTGAAGGTACGTCATATGCACGCAGCGTGCGTCGATGTCGATGCAGGTTGCATGCAAAGTCTGCTGGTAGTTTTGGCCGACCGAAAGCAATGCGTCTGCCGTCGCGATCACCATGCCACCCGCACCACATGCAGGCTCTTGCATGCGCATGAAGCCATCCTGCTCAATGGCATCGCTCCGACTGCCGATCGTGATGCCTGCCATCAGGCGCGAGACTTGGTACGGCGTGAAGAACTGGCCAGCCCGGTCGTTGCCGATGTCCAGCATCATGTACGTCTCGCCGAGCACGTCCGTCAAGTTTCCCGGACAGGGCAATGCGCCCGGCGGAAGGTCTTCGTCGACGCCAAGTCGATGCTCGAACGAGAGCGTCAGCTCCGCGAACATCCGAGCAAACAGTTGAACTTCGTCAGGCTTGTACTTTCCGACGATCTCCAGGTAGCGCTTTTCGCGCGGATCAAATTGCGCTTTGTCGACGCTGTTGCTCATTGCGATCGCGGCCATCTCGACGAAGTCGGCGAACACCGTGTTCGTCTGGTGCGAGTAGCCAAACTGCTTCATCAGCTTCACAAGCTCGGCCTGATGCGGATCGGCTTCGCGTGCGAACTTTCTTTCCGCGCTCTTCCGGCTCATGCGACAACCTCGAGCGGACGGATGGTGGTTACGGACATGGTGCTCTCCAGGTTGGCGACGGGAGAGCACGCCCTACGGAAGTGATCCCGTAGGGGTAAAGAAGAACGGCCGCGCGCGGCCATTGGTCGATGCGTCGGAGACGCGATAGGTGGAAGAGATAGTAAAGCGCAGGGCGGAACCCGCCGCCTCGAAATGCGACCCGGTTCGGGCACGCTTTCGCGCCGACGGCAACCAGCCGAGATACCCACATTTGCGCAGCACAAGCTTGTGGATAAGTCATTCACGGCTAAGACCGGCGGCGCTCGCGCGCGATGCTCAATTTTTGAGCACCGACCGATTCACGCAACCGGTTGAGTGGGGTTTCGGAGAAAGCCCCGGAGAACTGCCCCGCTTTCGCCTGTACCGAGGTCGCGCATTGGTCGCATCGTTAAGGTGACGCACCTCGCACTCCTGTCCTGCCGACCAGCCACCTGTCCGTTCGGTCGGTTGCTGCGCCACTGCACTCGAGAAGTTGGCATAGCCGGGGGCGCCCACTTCAGTCCGCCCAACCCTGCAATGTTCCGAACATGGACCTGATCGTTCCGAGTTTGCTGATGATTGTCACGCTGGTCACTGTCCTGGCCAGGCTTAGCCACGATAGCCAGGTGATCGTCGGATGCGCGACGGCGGCTCTCTTCGTCGTTTCCTGCGTGACTTCGGCTCTGGGGCGTCAGCTTGATCGGTGGCGGAATCAGCGCGAAGCCAATGAGCAGATCGTTATGGAGCAGCGGTTCCCGTTCTGCCATGTGACGCGGCTGTCGAGTGGCGAGTGGTTCCTCACGGAGAAGGAAACCGGGCGCGAATACAAGCGGCCGCCAATGACGAAAACGCAAGCAAATGCAAACGACGAGGGAGCCCGATGAGCCGCGTCACGTTTGCAGGTGTCGCTGTCCCGCTTGAGAACGTTCAGGAGAACCCCGCCGCTTTCGTCCGGCAGCTCGAGTGCGCAAAGATCAACCCCGGATACGCGCAGTGCCAATGCCGAGGCGCGGCCGCGTCGCTGCGCCTCCAGATCCGCCGATACGGCAGCCTGTTCCATCTCGCGGGGTGGCCGGATGAGGGACCGTTGCACGACCGCCTGTCCTGTTCGTTCTACAAGGACCCGACCGAAAGTGGGACCGACACTGGCAAGAACTTGCCGGGGATAGTTGCCACAGCGGCCGGCATGCGGGCGAAACTCGCCGTCGCCCTCACTCAACGGACGGTTGGCGCCGCATCCAAGGGCGCCCGGCAAGCTGGCGCACCGACAACCTCACGCCGCGCGGCCCCACTCCTCGGCTTCCTGCAGGCTGTCTGGCATGTCGCCGGCCTCAATCGCTGGTCTGGCGCAGAGCGGGCGCGGAACTGGGGCGTCTGCAATGCGCGTGTCCTCGCCGAGCTCAGTGACGCCGTGATCAACGGCGAACCTGCCGAGCGGGTTCTGCACGTCATGCGTCGTTTCCGGGAGGACGATCGAGTTGCGATCAACGCCGAATTCGACACGTTCCTCGGCCGAGTCGGCCAGCGAGATGGAACGAACCATCGCGGCCTAGTCATTGGCGAGATATTGGAGATGGGTAAGACCCCTTACGGCCGATCAATCACCTTGCGCCAGAGCGCGAAGCGCTACTACTGCAGCAACGATTTGATCGCGCTCGCCGAGAAGCGATACGCGCACGCGCTACGCGCGCTTGGCGACCGTGCCGCCCGGGTCGTAGCCATCCTCGTGATCGAACGCACGGCCAAGGGTCATCACGTGGTGGTCGATCTTGCCGCGATGCTTTGTTCCTCCAGCTACATCAGCTGCGACTCGATCCATGAGGTTGCGATGGCGAATCGGCTCGTCACCGAAGGCCGCAGCTTCGACAAGCCGATCCGTCTCGAAGCTGGAGCCGAAATGTTGCCGGACTTCGTCCTCACCGACACGGCAGCGCCAACTCACGTCGAGGTCTACGGGATGAACGGTATGGCAGATTACGAAGCTCGCAAAGTTGAAAAGCAGCGGCTTCGCCTCGCGAGCGGTATTCAAGCCGTCGAATGGAATATCGACGCGACGGATCTGGCGGCTGTACGCCTTCCGCCCGTCGCGCACTGACCGCTCGACCCTTGACTTCCCGCGCCACGCCGCATGATGAAGGCATCTCCTCAACCAGGACGTTTCCCATGCACGGCAAGGCACTCTTCCTCCGACGCGCAATCTCGCGCACCGACCAATGGGGCCCCCGATTCCCCAACCTGTCCATGGCAAGCCGCGAGGCGGGCTCCATCTCCGGCGGCCGCCAGATCGCGATTGCTGCAACCGACGCCGATGGCATGAGATGCGCCGTTTTCACCAGCTTCGGTGCGATCCTCGATTTCCGGGCGTCATGGTCCGAGCTCGAACGCGCGGCCACCTGGTGGCACTACGCGCGCGCTTGGCATTTCTGGTTCGTCGATACAGATCGATCTGCGCGCAGGGTATTTCCTACCGGTTCCAGTCCCGCTATCGTGACATCGTCAGGGGAAGCCACGGACGCTGGAATTTCTACTAGCTCACTCCTGACCCTTATTCAAGCTGCCGAGCGACGCGCGTCTCGCGGTTAATTCACCGGGACTCGTAGTTAATCGGAAGGAATATTCGCGCTTTTCTCGGTATTGCGAGCCTGCAAAACCAGCAATAATGCCGGCGACGAGAAACTTACAACCTTCCGACAAATGATCGAACAGCTCTATCCATGTGAGCACTGCGGCGGCCGGCCGACCGTCGGCCGATCCCAGCGACTCGTCGACGGCGACGAAAATCGCCTATTCGACTTCAGCCAGTTCGGCCGGTTCGGTGGCCCACCGCGTATTGGCGACGTCCTCCCCCGCCCGCCCGAAGCGCCGAAGACCGAACAGCTGGTGAACATCTACTGCACGGGTTGCGGTATGTCGACGCAGTGGGAAACGGTCGCCGACGACGAGGCTGCCGCAAAAGACCGGTGCGCAGAAACATGGAATCGACGCTTGAGTCGCCCAGCCGCTTCCAAAGATGACCTACACGGCTTGATTGAGCGCGAGCTCGGCGCATGCGATGCGCAGCTAGTGCTCGACATCCTGTCCCGCGTCGACGGAGACTGGGCCGAGATCGGTCCGATCTTCAAAATGCTCGCGCAGCGCATCGTCGACGCAACGGTCGTCACGTTCGACACCTGGCCGATAGCGCCCGTGCTCGAGGACGCCAGCCGTTACCGAAAGCTGGTGCAGTTGGCCAAGTGGATCGAGGTCGACGGCGAGGACTATATCCAGTTCCCGAAGATTCATTCGCCGAACGAGCACCGCGATTTTCTGTTCGAGGACCGGATCGCGACTGCGGTCGACGCAATGCCGGATCGAGATCGTTGGTAGATGAGTAAAAAAAAGCCGGCTTGCGCCGGCTAAACAGCGGTTCTAGCAAAATCCGAGGGCCTGCGCCAGAACCTGAGAGACAAGGCTATGTTACCGAGCCCCTCTCCCGTCCAGCAGCCGTTACACCGGTAATTTGTCACCTCATTTTCCGGCCGCGCACGCCAACCGCCAGCTCGACCGACCAGCCCCTCCCGCTTTCCAACCACCAGTTGCAATCCACCGCAATTAGCGATCGGTATTCAGTCGCTTTGGGGCCCCGGAGCGTATTGCCCGGGCGGGAAAATGATCGCGGCAACAATCTACGTTCGCCTGCGCCCCGACTTCACTCGATACAGTAGGCGCGGGCGCCAATCGCGATGCACCTCCCTTGACTTCGCCTGCAGGACGCTACGCTAAAACTGTTGCCCTCGACACGTTCAGATGACGCGTCGAGCACACGAGCCCACTTTCAGAGGAGCCCACCTCATGAACGACTTGTACGAGAAACGCCTGGAACCGATTGCTGGCCAAAGCATGGAGCGGCGCGACGACGCGCGTCGGCAGCCCGTGCGATAGCACGCCAATCTCGAGGGGCTCCGCCGAGCGCTGCTTGCTCCCCGCGCGATCGTGCGTGACGAGAACGGATGGCTTACGCATCCGGCATTCCCCGCATGCGATGAAAGCGTCCGTGCGGATCTATTCCTCGCCGCCTTTGGCATCGAATCAGCTTTCGTCTCGATGGAAAGCGAAGTCGACAGTGACGCCTATGAACGCCATCTGGAATCGGGCGACTTCAACTGCAGGTGGTGGACCCCGACAACGCCGGCCGGCGAGGGTTGGCAGCTTCTCAAGATCTACGACACCGAGGAAGGCCCATATGCTCTGTTCGCACGGGAAAAGCAGCACGTGACGACCCAAGCTCGGTTCGGCGGCGATGCTCGCCAGGCTACGGCAAGATCGCTTCAGATCGACATGGACCGGCCCCCTCGTGCACCAGACGGCGACTTATCCGAGGCAGCAGGAGGCCACGTCCCCGCCGCCGTTATCGCGGCGCTCGATCGGATGCGCACGCCACTCCACGAGTCGCGTCTTGATGGCGCGACGGCAGAGGCGGACGCCCACTCGATGAAGGTGATTCGAGAATACGTACTCGGGGGTCGTGCGGTCGCGTCTGCCGCGGATGGCACGGCCGCCCTCGATCCGATGCGCGACCCGCGCGTCACGAAGATGGCGACGTTCATGTTTCGGATGATTTCCGCAATGCGTCGCTCGAGCGAATGGAAGGGCCTCGCCACCGAGGCACTTTCGTACCTAACCGAAATCGGCGTCAACAAGACGTACCCAATTGCTACTCGAGCCGCGCGCGCAGCTGTAGACGCCGATGCGCCGCCCGGTTCCGCTGCCGGCACCGACCGGGCGGCCGACGGAGTGTCCAATGCAGATCAATCCTGACGCACGCCGGGGCCCCTCGGCCACATGGCACGCGACGCGCGCGCGCATCCTCGCGAGGGCCGGCAATCGCTGCGAGCAGTGCCAAGTAGCGAGCGGCGATGACATCGTGCGCGGCATCGACAAGGATGCCGGCACGTTCCAACGCCTCGCGGGCGACGGCGAGGTCTTCGCGGCCGACGACGGCCGGCTGCTCGGCTACTGCAAGGCATCGGAGTACCGCGGTTGTAAGTGGACCAGGATCGCTCTCTCCGTCGTGCGCCTCGACCGCGCGCATAAGGACGCCTCCGACGACAACTTGCAGGCGCTCTGCCAGCGTTGCCGCCTTGAGCACGACGCCGAACATCGGCGGGTCAAGGCCGCAGCAACGCGCCGGGCGCGCAAAGCCATCGGCGATCTGTTCGACCTGGAAACGACAGGTGGGAATGAATGACCGCTACAAAAAGAAAACACGTGGAAGGCGTACTGACCACGCCGAGACTGGACGCCGCACGGCAACCTCAGCAAGGCGCCGCGGCGAACGAACGTCAACGGGACCGGGAGATTTTCATTGTCCTGGCGACCACGATGTACGAAGGTAGCGATCCGGTCCGCTCGTTTGCCAGCAGAGAGGCCGCCGACAGCTTCGCACAACGGTGTCGCGAACATGAAGCCATGCGCATCAACTCACCGGGATTGGATGCGCCTGAGCACGAATGGGACAGTTGGTCCGAGAAGAACCGAATGTGGGAGCTGACGCATCCAGCTGCACCGCTTTCCGGCCGGGAGAGCTACGACGTGATGCCCATCACGTTCGACCCATCCTGAGTCACAACGGACGCGGTCGGCTGCCAACTCGTCCTGACAACGCGGACAGCCTCTTCCGCAACAACGCAATGAGATCTCGCCGTGCCGGTCACTGACGACCCGGAGGCGACGCAAGCAACCGATACAGCGCCTGCCTCGAAATGCCCAGTGCCGCCGCGGCGTGGCTCTTGTTGCCGCCAGCGGCTGCGAGCGCAGTCATCGTCTCGTCGATCGACGGCAGTGCCTTCTTCAGTGCCGTCTGCCGTGCGAACGTCGACAGGTATGCATTCGCCTTCGACGGACGGCTGTGGCCAGCGGCCTCGACGACCCGGCGCTTCGCGTCCTCGTGCAAGGCGAGATCGGGGCGCGCCGATGAACCCTTGATTGGCGCCGGCACCTCGGCCACCTGCTCATAGAGCGTCTGCAGATACTCGTGACGCAGCCCGTGGCTCGTTACGCCGATTCCGCTTTTCGTCACGCCATGCTTGGCCAGGACGTAGTAGTACCAGTCGCGCCACTGCTTCAATGTCCGGCCGGCAGGAATCGTCGATCCCGTAACCCCGTTGCTCAGGCGAGCTGCTTCCTCAAGGATCTCGATCTTCCGCTCGATCGGGACCTCCCGCGGCCGGCCGCCCTTCGTTCCCCGCGTAACGTCGAGTGTGCGCGGGTCGCGCACAGCTTCGACCGGGCGGAGCATAAAGCTCTCTTCGACGCGCAAGCCGAACGCGGCCTGCAGCTTCAGTTGCACCGCGGTGTACGGGCACGTCCTTGAGATCTCCGCAATCTTCGCGGCCGCGTCCACACCGTTCGCGGTCCATGACTTGTCCTCGGTCGCCACGTAGCTGCGCTCGAGGCCCGCAGCACTTCGATCGACGTAATCGCCGAGTGTGCCAATGAGATTCGCCTTGCCCATCCACTGCGCGAGTGCCCGCAGATACGTGAGCTTGTTCTCGATCGTGCCGCCCGACTGCTTGTCCGTTACCCAGCGGTCGACGAGGTATTCGACGTGCTTGGACTTGAGCGACCAAGGGGTCTGCACCGCAAACCCACCTTCGCGCAGTTCAACGAATGCCTTGCAAATCGCCGTCACCCGGTATTCCTGCGTCTTTATCGACAACGCACGCTTGCTGATCCGCGTCGTGCTGTGGATTTCCGCGACGTGCTGATCGAAGAGCACCAGCAACGCATCACGCAGCTCAGGCGACAGTCGATAGCGGCCCACAACAGCCCGAACGTTGAGGATCGCAGCCATACACTTACTCCTTGCGGCCGGTGCCGCATGCACCTGGCGGAAATCCGATCCGCCCAATTCCATCAAACGATCTTGTTGAGGCTGCTGAAACCTTCAGCGTCGCCCCCAGATCTCCCGCTCCACGAACGCCTCGCGACCCGCGCTGCAACGACTGCCGCCGTCTATTCGCAAACCATCGTACGACGCGCCTACCCGTCGTCGAGGCAGGCAGAACGCGCTCCGCATGGCCCGGCGTCCGGTTGCCGTGCGCCCCCTTGCGGGAGTCAGCTTCCGCCGTGCGCGTTGAACCATAGACGTTCACCTTTCCTGCATGACGCCCCTACCTGACGCCTCGCTGGATTCACTGCTTCCGTCGCGCTGCCGCGCCGACGGCTTTGCCGGATTCCGCCGGCGCGGCCTTGCTGCTTCCTGTCCTTTAGCGATTCCATCCGATCAGCCCGCTGCATGGGAAGAGCATGCAATCCGACTGTCCATCCTGCTGCCATGACCGACGCTGTCCGCGCTTCGCGCAAACCGTCGCCGACCAATTCCCGCCCGCTTGTCGGACGCGCTGCGCGGATTGACTCCGCCCAGATCAGCTTCGTGGCTACCCTGCCAGCCTGACGCTCGCGCGTCTCGGCGTCGACGAACCAAGCGGTCGTCAGCGCCGGGCTATGTGCCGGGCAATTCCTGTTGCGCATTTTGGTTACGGCTGCGCCTACCGTTCGTTCTTCCAATCAGGGAATCGCGACACCGGTCTTTCCGGTTCGCAAGACTTCCCCCGCCCCCAAGCACGTTCATGTCGGCCGCGGTGTATCGGGCTTCCTGAACGCACCCAGCTCCTTCGCTGAAAGGGCGTGAGCAGACGCAATCGGGGCCGCGTGAACTGTCCGTTGTCCGGTGTCCACATGTCCTCATTGCGTGCCATTGCGGCAAGCCGCCGCCGATCGTATGGATATCGCACTGTCCAGGGGTCCTCAAGGTGGACCACTGTGTACTTGATTTGCTTCAGAAAAAGGCCGCGTCAATGTGCGGCCCGGTCATTTCACTGCGTTGGAGGCCCAGAACGGGCCGGAAGGGAGGTGTGAGCGCCTGGCGCTCGGGGTCGATGCGTCGATGACGCGGTAGGTGATGCCCAGAATAGGCCGTTTTGTCACGCTCGACCGCGCGAAAGCTGGCGGGAAGTGCGCCGCTTTCCAAAACTTGACTTCACGAACCGCTCGATAGACTGAATCACGCAATCTCGGACTATATCCGGGAGATTCAAGGGCTCGCCACTGCAATCTCCCACTTTATGTCCGACTTCGAAATCGGCCTCCGCTCAATGTCCGACTCTATCTAGGACTTTCGTATTGCGGCCGTGCCGAAGTTCAGATCCAAGTTCGACGTTGCAGCTGCCATCTCACACTATCGACCAAAGGAGTCGCCCTTGAAAACTGCTGTCTTTGCTATCGACGTCGGTTACGGCAACACGAAGTCCGCGTACCGCGCCGCGAACAACAACGTCGCCACCGGCATGTTCCCCTCCCTCGCGCCGCTCGCAGCCAGCCGCTCGATCGCCGGTTACGGCGACAGTGTCCTGACCGCCCGCAAAGTGGCCACCATCGTGATCGATCAGGTCGAGTACGAGGTTGGCCCGGACGTTTCGCTGACGGCCGCGTATGGCAACACCGGCCGGGCCCTGGCCGACGACTACATCCTCACGAACAACTACGCCGCGCTGCTCTTCGGTGCGATCCACTTTGCGGGCGTGACGCATATCGAGCGCCTGGTCCTCGGCCTCCCGGTTCACAACCTGAAGAAGTACGCGAACGAGTTGATGGACCGGTTCACCGGCACGCTGGATTTCGGCGCCGGGCGTGTGACGATCGACAGGGTGATGGTGATTCCGCAACCGCTCGGCTCGCTCGTCCTCGCGTCCAGCAATCGGAAAGGCGGGTTTGGCCGCGACGTTGAACATCTCGTGGTCGACGTCGGCTACTTCACGACCGACTGGGTGTACGCGACCGGCTTCGCGATGGACGAAAGGCGCAGCGGCGGCATGCCCGGCGGCGCATCGCAGATCTACCAGCGCATCGCGCAGCTGATCGCACGCGACCAAGGTGACGCGGTTGAGGACATCGAGCGGATCGACAAAGCGCTTCGCGAGCAGACGCCATTCTTCTTCTACGGGAACGAAATCGACCTTGGGCCCTATCTCGAGCAGGCGCACCCTTTGATCTCCGGCGTCGTGAAGGAAATCCAGAACAACGTCGGCCGGCTGGCGAACGTCCGGTCCATCATCCTTTCCGGTGGGGGAGCAGCGTTGTTCGCGGCCATCCTCCGGCGCGCGTTCCCACGCGTCGTCATCGAGGTCATCGACGCGCCGTGCCTCGCGAACGTACGAGGCTTCCTGCTTGTCGGGGAATCCAGTCTCGCGCGCGAGCGACGCTAAGGAGCCGGCATGAGCGACAAGATCGAGATGACCATTACGATCAACGAGCTCGTGTCGCCGCTGCTGTTCGGGCGGCTGAGCTCGTGTCCGTCGGCCCGCCGGAGGGCCGCCGTACTCAAGGCGTTGGCGGAATCGGCGTTGCGTCAGGAATTGACCGGCCAAGCCGTCGCCGCGCCCGCGACGACAGCACCGTTGGCGACGCCCACGCCGCGACAACATGCGGCGGCACGCGCGGTTAGCACGGTCGACCAAGAAGAATTTCAGGTGCTCAGCGTGGGCGACGGAAGCCACGATCAGACCAGCTTCGATGACGCTCTCCACGACCAGCTTGGGGCATGGATGTGATTTGCGGCCGGCCAGACGGATCCCGGCTTGCTTTTCGGGCAAACCTGAGAAAATAGCAGTACGAGGTTGGTATTCATGACGCGCTTTGCGTCCTGCACCGGGAAAGGAGAAAAAGATGCTGGAACTGATCGAGTGGATTCGCAACGGGGAACTGATTCACAAGCTCGCGTCGCCGTACTTCTGGCTGGCGATGGCCGCAGCCGCGATTGCCGCGGAATACTGCGTCGAGGCATGGCACGCCCACATGGCCAACGTCGAGGACGAGCAATGAACGCGATCACCAGCACCCTGTCCGCCATGGCGCGCGGGTTCCGCGCCCTACCGTTTGTCCTGCGCCGCCTTCTTCTCATCTTGGGATATTCGCTGGTCTTCGCCGCCGGTGCGTTTATGCACAACCGAGGCGCTGGCGACCTCGCCGCGCTGTTTCTCCTCGTTGGTGCGATAGGAACTTTTTGGGCCAGCGGGATCTTGCGTATCTTCAAGTTCATCCTCCGGTTCGCTCTCCTTCTCTCGCGCGACTGAGCAAAAAAAAAGCGGCTTCCCGAAGGAAGCCGCTTGTCGCCAAATTTAGTGCTCTCTGCTCTTCGCCTTTTCCTCGAGCCAAGCCATACAGAAGTCGACTGCCGGTCGGAAGGCTTCATCCCGCAGGACGTACCGATCATCACCTTGCAGCAGCCGATCGATCACATCGAAGCGAGGACCTTCGAAGAGGTCCGCCGCGCCCTCGACAGCCGCCTTGGGCGGCACCTCCACTACTTCAAACTCATCCAGCAGAAGTCGAAACGAGCCCATCATCCACCTCGTGATGTAGCCCGGCACGATACGACCCGGAGGGGACGTATCCCCACCGGGTAAGAAAAGAGAGTGCCGGCTACTGCCGGCGCCAAAGTCACATTGCCGCGTACATTCCACTACTGCGGATCCGCGTCAGGTTCCGTTTCCGCGTTTCCTCCCGCGCCAGTTGCCTGGCGCGCACAACTTCGCGCTGTCGCACACGCCGTTGGTACTGCAACTTCCACACGTCGCAGAAATCCACGCCCTCGACCACCGACTTCACGATCGAAACGCGCTTGCCGTGTGCGCGGATGCGTTCGGCAAGAATCTGCGCGTGGTGCTCGCCCGGTCGGAAACCCCTCCGCTGGTCAACCTTGTCGTGATCCGCATAGATGATCACGTGGTCGTAGTCGTCCCAGTTGATGTCGGCATGCTCGAGGCCGCCGCAGTTCAGCAGGCAACGGACCTCGATGCGGTTCTCATATCGGGCGACGACCGCAAAGCCGGTTTCTGCGCCTTCGACGAGAGCAAGCGTGCGAGACCGCGTTGTGTTGAGCAGGACCGACGAGCCGAAACTGCCGGTCGGCGCGCTCATCTCCAGCTTCGCTCGCGACTTCCCCTTCTTCGTGAGAAAGGGAACCTTCTCGCCATCGAGCGTCAGGTAGGTGCGATGGACGCGCCGCGGTTTCCCAGCTTGCGATCGCGCACGCTGCAGCATTACCGGAAACGCCCCCTGCTTCTTGCCGAAGGCGTCGATGTACTCCATGCCAGGATGGCAACGCACGTCCCGACCGATCCACTCGGGCTGTAACCCGGGAATCCTGTTGGACAGGTATCTCCAGACAGGAGAATCGACAGTCACCGACACGGCCCCATCCCACGCGGCCTGCATCTCGCGACACTTCTGCTCGTCGCTTTTCTCAGGCCGGACCGGGACAGGTTTCACCTTGCGCACCACCTCGGGGGGAATCCCATCGTTGTAGTTGCCAGTCTCGAGCTCGTAGTAGATCTCGCGATACGGCTTGCCAGTCACCTCGTGGATCAGCTGTACCCCCGTTCCACCCTTCAGGCAGCGCGCGCAATACCAGCCACCATTGGGATCTTTCTCCGCTGGATAGATTCGGAACGTTTCTTCCCCTTCGCAAAGCGGACACGTCCACCAACGCCCTTTCCCACTCAGAAACCGGGTGTCGATGTAGTGCGGAAAAATGTTCGACCAGTTCAGGTTCGCCAGAACCAGTTTCTCGCGCATGATTCGT
The DNA here is from genome assembly GCF_046534765.1 of Burkholderia sp. SIMBA_062. Lineage (NCBI taxonomy): Bacteria > Pseudomonadati > Pseudomonadota > Betaproteobacteria > Burkholderiales > Burkholderiaceae > Burkholderia > Burkholderia sp. SIMBA_062. Next base: position 39,867 of record NZ_JAWRYD010000041.1, on the reverse strand, counting down.
CCTCCATTCGCCCGACGGCGGAAACGCGTGCCGCCATCACTCGGATGGTCAGCACAGATGGATCACCAAAACTTTCGGCCCCAGTGGGCTCCAACGTCGCGTCGAATCGACGCAACACGAAGAGCCCCGTGCGGGACGAAAGGCAAAAGCACTTCACGTTCACGGATTTCTCCAGTTGGACTGCGGGTTTTTCGATGCCTGAGACAGGCGCAGAAACGCTTGCTCAACGAAGCCGCACGAGAGCGCGTCAGCTTGGTTCAGCAACGTCAGAGGGACAGGGAAATGCGGGGGGAAGAAGGACTGCGTGCGAAGTGCCCGAAGGCACGTCGCACGCTAAAGGTGAGAAAAAACGGGAGAGTAAAACCAGATGGTGAGCTTTTCCGGGATCAGAGCGCGGCCCACGCTTTGCGCGGGTACCACGATTCGAATGGAATGTCGTCGTCCATCTCGTCGAAACCGCCACCGCCACCATACGACTGCGTTTGCGCCGGCGGCGCCGACTGCTGAGGTGGCGCCGAGTTGCGCGCGCCAGATTGGCTGGGCTCCGGCCGGGATGCCGGCGCAGCGGCCTGCCGGCGGGCGCCCTGCTCGAAGCCCCCATCGCCACCGTGATCAGCGCCCTCGCCGCGGCCACCGCTGTTGCGGCCGCCGAGCATCTGCATCTGGTCAGCGACGATCTCGGTCGAGTAACGATCCTGCCCGTCCTGGCCTTGCCATTTGCGGGTACGGATGCGACCTTCGACGTAGATCGAGCTGCCCTTCTTCAGGTACTCGCTCGTGATCTCGGCCAGCCGGCCGAAGAACGAAATGCGATGCCACTCGGTCATTTCCTTGTAGTCACCGGTAGCCTTGTCCTTATAGCGATCGGTCGTCGCGACGCGCACATTGGCAACTGCGTCGCCACTGGGCAAATAGCGCACTTCCGGATCGGCACCGAGGTTGCCGACGATAATGACTTTGTTCACAGATGCCATCTAAAACTCCTTCATTTCGTGATGGACCACAGCCACTTGTCCCACATGACTTGCTGGCCGTTCTTGAGAATGGGTTCGCCGTCGTCGTTGCGGAAAGCCGGCACCTTGATCTTGCGAAGGCGCTTCACCGTGACGACGTCGGCGACGCGGCAACCACACTCGTTGATCGCTTCTTTCAGGCCTTCGCCCTGCAGCGTTCGCTCCCCGTCCCGCGTATCGAGACGAAGCGCGAAGGAACGGTAGGTGCGCGATTGTTTGCCGGGTCGACGATCGGGAAAGGTTTCCTCGCCCCAACCAGTGATCCGGCCTTCAACCACGGAGGAGCGCGACGACGCATCAGTGCCACCCCTCGGACTCGACACCCGACTGGATTGGCGGGTCGCCGACGCGCGGGTTTCATCGTCGTCGTGACCAGATACCGATCGCGGCTCATCCGCCGACTGCGCCGGGCGTTGCTTCGCGGCCGCAAAGGTCGGGGTCGTACCCAAGGCGGGCGACGCCGGCAGGCTTGCACGTCGGATCGCGGCTGCGATCGCGTCCTTTAGCGGAACCGGATGCTCGTGCACCATCGCCCAATGTGGCGCGAGCGCCGGCAGGATCTTCGTGCCGAACATCGTGTCGCCAGGTGCATCGTCGAAGGCGGGCACAAATTCGACCACGCAGTCGCCTTCGTCGACGAACAGATGGGCGACCCCGTCGATCGTCACGAACGTCTCGTTGGATGCGCCAGTGCCCACCGTGCGTTCAGCTTGTCGGGACGACGGCGGCGGCGGCGTTACCGTCGAGGCTCGGGGGCCGCCTGGAAACGCCTGCGCAAGCATGCGAGTGAAGAACATCGCTACGCCACCCATTGCGCCTCCAGGGACAGTTGACCGCTGCACCAACGGTTGAGTCGATTGAAGTCGTAGTTGAGCAGCGGAATGTCGCGGATCGCGTCCTGCATTGCACGCGGACGCACCCGGCCAAGCGCGCAGACAACCCGGTACGGAATTGCGCCCGTCCAAAGCTCCATGATCCAGCCCAGCGTCGCGTAATAGTCGACCTTGTCGACTGCGCGGTTACAGAGCCGGTGATGCAGCATTTCGGCGCAATCGATCAGCGCCTCGGGGACGTTGTCGCTATGCCTGCTGTCGAGGGCGAAGAAGACTACGGCCTCGGCCAGCTTCTCCCGTACGTGCGGTTCCCAGAGAGCGGGGTCCGGCAGCGGATCGGGTTTAGGGGGGGTGATGAGAATCGGCGATGCACTGCCGAACATGTCGAGCTGCCAACCAGCCACATGCGGTTCCATGAGCGTGCTCCGGATAACGACCGGGCACCTCATTCCCCTTGCCGGGAACGTGGTTCCCGGTGGGAGATGGAGGTGACCGTGCGAATTGCTTCGCACGGCCGGACTGGGGCGACTTACTTCGTGCCCGTCTTCAGTGAGTGGGCGCCGGTCGAGTTGGACCGAGCGTTCATGGGGATGACGACAGCCGACTTCGCATACTGACGTTGCGGGGTCGGGGCGACCTGCACGTCGGAACGTGCGGGTGCAGCTTGGCCGCGCTTCGCCTGTTGCGGAGCGGTGTCGACCTCGTGGCCATCGGTGCTGTCGCGCTCGGGCGACCGCGGCTCTTTCTTCGCGCTGCTCTTGAAGTGGCTAACTGCTGCGACCACCACGAATACCGCAACGACGATCGACTGCGTAGCGATATAGAGCGCCAAACACAGAGCGAGGAACTTCCCGGGCGATTTGAACGCGCCGATGAACATGGATTTCAACATGCTTCTCTCCAGAGAAAATTGACCAAGGGGATGTCCGGACAACGCCCGGTGGTTTCGATGCTCGGGACGAGCAAGGAAATCGGCGCGAAGCGCTTTCGTCCGCGACCACGTGGTCAGCGCACGAAATAGCTCAGGGCCGATTGCAAGGAAGGTGCGGGCGTGCCGCGAGATGGCAGAGCCAGCTGGCTCAGGAAGGTCGATGCGTCAAAAACGCGAGATAGAAGTAGGGTAAGCCGCGTCGATGCAGGGACAGCGCCGAATGCTCGCCAATCGCGTACAGCTTTGGACGCGCTGTCGCAACGCAACCGGTTGTGGGGCTAAACCGAGAATGCTCCAGAAAAACGTATAGCTTTCTCCGGAACTTGACTTCGAAAAATACGAGACAAACTGGACGCGTCACTTCAACAAACGAGGCGCATCCACATGCTCTGGACAATCATCCTTCTCTGCGGTGCGTGGGTACTTTACAAGCAATACGCGACATCCCACCCGTGTCACCCTTCTACCCCACCGTTGACGCGGAGCCAGGCGTCGGGCGACGCCGGTGAGGCACGCGTGTACGCCGAGCTGCGCCGCATCCTGGCTCAGCTATGCGGCAACGACTTTTACGTGCACCCGACCGCGCTGCTGTTGCTGCACGCACCGGGTACCGAGTTTCCCACTGCCGAGGTTGATCATCTCGTCGTCACGCCGTTCGGCATCTTCGTGATCGAGACGAAGAACTGGGCCGGCACGATCCTGCCCGGCCGGATCGCCGATCAGGTGGTTTGCCACCTCCCGGGCGGCAGGCTGGAGGAGCGCCGCTCGCCGATCAGCCAGAACCGGGCAAAGGTCGCCTTCCTGCGCGGCACGCTGCCGGCGACGTGGAACGTGCAGGGACTCGGTGTCTTTTCCCACGACGCCTGCACCTTATCCGCCGACCTGCCGCTTGCCTTGGTCACCCTGCGCGATCTTGGCTACTGGTTGCGGACCCAACGAGATCGCCACATGAAATCGGGGAATCCGAACATCAACGTCTCGGCTGCATGGGACGTCGTGCGGCGCCTGAGCGTCGAGGACCCGACCGGATCAGCGCTATTGGCCCACCGCCATAAAGTTGCCGGGAATTCATCCGTAAACATATGATCATCGGTTTACATTTTCTAACAATCTGTAACTTCTCGTTTCAGATTGCCGACGCGCGTCGTTTCCGCGAAAGACGCATTGTTTCGTGCAGCTTTCCGCCATTGACGCTGAAATGCGCCGCGTAAGCTGGTGCACACCCCAAGTCTCGCTTACGTCCGACAGGCATGCCCTGATCGGACCAGCAGCCCAACCCGTGCCAGGGAAGGCCACTTAAATTGGAGAGGATTTTGTCCAAGAAACCGAACAAGAAACCCGAAGACGATGAGAGCTTCAATCCGACTGTTCCCGACCATCCGACGTCGGAGGCCGACGAACTCGACCTGCCCGCCACCTTCGCGCACGTTCCCGACAAGCTCGAGCTGAGTACAACCGCACGTGAGATGTTCGGCGACCTGCCCGAGAACCTGATTCGGATCATCATCCACGAGACCGAAGAGGTCGCCCACTCCACCCGTAAGATTCTGCAGGAACATATGCGGATCGGCGGCAACTTCGCGCACATCCATGCGTCTGTAATCGGGCACTACGTCAGCACGCAGGGCGACACCCGGAAGGTCCGAAACATTGCCGCCGAACTCGTCTACTCGTTCCTCACGAAGCTGTTCCGAAAATCGAAGTCCTCGGTCAGCCTGTACATCCGGTGCTACAACAAATTCTCGAACAACATCGGCGCGGTCGAAATGCTGACGATCAGCGACATGTCGTTGCTGGTCCACAACAACATCAGCGACGAGATTGTTGAGAAGGTGATCGATGCGAAGCGTGAGGACCCCACCCTCACCAAGAGCGAAGTCACCGCACTTATCGCTTCCATGAAGGAGCAGATCGCCGGGAAGGACAACAGCATCGAAGAGGCGACCTCGCAGCTGACCGCAACGGTTGGGCGGCTGGACGACGCTCAACGGGAAATCGATCGTCTGTCGGCAGAACTGGCTAACGTCCGGCAAGAACAGGCACGCGAAAAGACCAAGGCGCAGGAGGCTCAGGTTTCGCTGGCCTCGACCGGCAAGCAGGTGAGCACACTGCAGCACACGATCGCGGGCAAGGAGCGTGAGGTTGAGCAGCTCACCGCAGAAATTGCCAAGCTCAAAGCGAACCCGCTCAAGGTAGACGTCGAGGTGCCGACCGTCCCGTCTTCCTACGCGACCCTCGAAGAAGCCGTAGCAGCAAAGCTCGCCGAGCACACGGCCATTAAGGACCAGCTCGCAGAAGCGCAGGCCCAGCTGTCGGAGCTCGAGGCACGCGTACAGACGCACCGTGCGGCGATCGAAGCGGGCGAGGTTCTCGAGAAGAAAATCCGCAGCCTGATCGACACTTTCAGCTCATTCGTTCACGAGTATCACAGCGCGCAGCTGCTCGCCACCGCGGACGGCAATCCCGGCCGCTTCAAACCGTTGTTTCAGGCATTCGGCGACCTGATCGGCAAGTTTCATGGCGAGGTGATGGCGGCCGCTCGTGCCTGATTCGGATGGGCCACGCAGTGTTGCTGTGTAGTTGAAGAGAGACAGAAAAATGGAAAAGAAAAACTCGCGAGAGACCTATCGGTCGATTGAACGACTGTACGTACCCAACTGGTTGGCCGATCGCATCCGCGAGACCAATTTCGACCTGGTCGACCAGATGAGATGGCTGTTGGAAATGGATGGCGCCTTCAACGAAATCTTGGCCGTCGAGCGCAAAGAGATCGAACACGTCAAACATAACGAGGCGTCGTTGCGGAACCTCCTTCGCGCGCCGTTCCTGATGGTCGCCCCGACACTTGAGTCCGTTGAGGACTGGCGCTGCTTCGTCGACGACACGCCGACGACCGTCGCTGTCGACCAGTTGATTCGCAAGCTGCCCCCGCTGGATGCGCTCGCGAAACTCTCTGTCGAGCACCACAACCGAGTTTTCCTCGACTTGGTCACGAGCGTCATTCACATCAGCGTGCTTGCGGCTCCGCTTCTCGGCATCACAACCGAGGTTGCCGCCTATCTCGTTTCGGTGCCCACCTACAAACTGAGAATCGCGCTCGGCAAGATGAACGGCTTGCCGCTCTTCCGTTGGCGCTTCAATTCGCCGACGTTCTGGTATCAGTTCACGGCCAGCAACCTGACCGACGAGATGGTGGCGCACCAGATCATGGCGACCTCCCCGATCCGGATGAACAACGCACCGGGCAAGGCCGGCTGGAGCGAGTTGCGCCTGCCCCGCGACAAGAACGAGACCTATGCGAGCGCGCTGATGGCATACGGCTGCCGCGCATCCACGGCAGCCAGCCTGTTCCGCTTGAATCAGAACGCGATGCGGCAGCGTTTTTTCGAGATGCACGGCACCAGCTCGCCGTGCGGAAACACGCCGAACTCGCTCTCCTGGTTCGTCGAGACGCCGACCAACCGTCTGCACGGCACGATCTTCACCTGGCTGTATCGCGCGGCGCTGGCGGCCGGCGCGAACGCACCACAAGCCCTGATCGCCACCAACGACGTCTATCAGCAGATCTTCGGTGGCCAGCACGCGATTTCGGTCGACCGTGGCTGCAACCTGACGCGGGCAATGGCCGCGGACAACCGACTTACGATCGCGCCGTGCCGGTCCTGCCGGTCGGAATACCTCGTGAGCAACAACGAGACGAAGATCGAGATGCACCATAGCTTCGACTGTCCGGCATGCACGGGGCAGCTTGGCATGAAGCGCCGTGGGAATAAATCGAGGGCACGCCATGACGCACAGTAACGATCGTTCGCGGGATGCCCTTCCCGACCTGCCTGCCAGCCTGATCGTGATCAACGCGGATCACCGCCCGCAGTTCGCGTGGTACGACATCGAGACCGAGCAGTACTACTCCGAAGCCGATGGTAAGGTCATCGTCGACGTCCGGGCGGCTATGCCGTGGGCCGCGCTCTACGTCCACTAGACCGGCCATGGACGATCTCGCCTACCTCGTTGACGAGAGCAACGCCGCTTGGCTTGACGGCCGCGGCGACGGCCGATTCGAGCGATACGAGCGGTTCTACCAATCCGAGCGTGAGAAGCTGGCCGAGACGTTCGAGCTCGAACAGGTCAACGAGGCATACCCGGAGTGGGTCGGGAGCCAACCGCCGCGGATGCTCGGAATGCTCGCCAGGCCCTGGTTCGGCAAGGTGTTGGCGGCGCTCACGTGCATGTACGTCGGTGCGCAGGTCGTTCCCGCTGTGTCTTCGGCAATGCCCTACAAATCGACGGTGCTGCTCGGCGCCGTTTTCGTGGGGTTGCGGGTCTTCCACCGGAAGCGCCGGAAATGATCGCCAAACCTTGATTCCCGCCCGATGGCGGGATTTTTTTGCCCGATCACCATTAAGTCTGACGAAATCTATCCGTAATCTAGAATTGGCGTTTTTTGGCTCGCCCAAGCCATTTCAAAAACTGGGCCGTCGGCCGCGCGAACTTGACTTCGCCGCCGCGTCGGTAGGATGGATTCAAGGGTTCGCAGGGTGCGGACCCAACAACAAGACGAGGACTCCAAATAATGACGAAGCTCAAGACAATCAGCCTGTCCGCCCTGTCGGTAGTGGCTGCGCTCGCCCTCGCTGCCTGCGGCGGTGGCGGCGATGGTGGTAGCACGAACACGGGGTCGAGCGGCAACAACCCGAATCCGTCGAACCCACCGTCGACCAGCGTTCCGGGCACTGTTGATACGCCGCAGTACGCGGCTGGCAGCGCGCAGCTCGCAGCGATGAACTTGCTGAACCAGTACCGCACCCAGTGTGGCTTCCCGGCGCTCAAGCAGAATACCGTGCTGGACCAAGCAGCGCAGAATCATGCGAAGTACATGGGTCTCAATGGCGCGGTAACGGACACCGAAAATGCGACGAATCAGGGATACACAGGCGCAAGCTACATCGATCGCGCAACGGCTGCAAAATTCCCGACCGGTGCGATTGGACTCGGAGTAAGTGTTGGCGTGGCCACTGGCTCGGGCACCTTCACTGACGCGCAGTACGGGCAACAAGCGGTCTACTCGCTTGTCGGCGGCGTCTATCACTCCGACGTGGCCACATTCCCGATCGAAACGGTCGGCATCGGCGAGTACCAGACACAAACCACCAGCGGCTCGTTCCAGTTCACCAACTCATGGATGTCCATGAGTCTCCTGAACACCACAAGCAAGAGCGTATCGAACGCGCCGGCCACCTTCCCGTGCGACGGCGTGACAGGTGTCCCCTACAAGGAGACGAGTGAGATCCCTATGCCGCCGAATGCGAGTAACGTCGGCTGGGGAACGCCGATTAGCGTTATGGGCAATCTCACTGATGTGATCGTCGTGCAATCCGCGTCGATCACTGGCCCTTCGGGCGCGGTCGCAGTTCAGGTTCTCAATTCCGACTCCGATCCGAACAAGCTGCTCGGTAAGTATCAGTCCGTTGCCTATCCGACTTCGCCCTTGCAACCGAACACGACCTATAGTGTGACGATCAATGGGACGGCGAACGGTACCGCATTCTCACGGAACTTCAGCTTTACGACCGGTAACGTCGTCGGCTGATTGTACAAGCCGACAGAGTAGAAAAGCGCCCGAGATGGGCGCTTTTTTTATCCGCCTTGATAGCCGGAAATCGGAGTTGCGTAGAATTGGTAGACGGCCCCATTGTCTATTCGAACGGCGCAAAAAAATTCGTAATCCGTCCCTTGGTAGTCGCCATTTACGTAGTATGGCCCACTGCCCCAGTTGCTGCCCACCATTGTCACCACGCCAGTCCCAAACTGGTACTGGTGGAAATCTCCCGCCTGAAACGTGACCTTGAACCTACCGCCCGAATAAGTCCTAACCGCATCGTTGCAAATCGTCGCCCAGTCTCGCGTAGAAGGATTCTGCGCCGGCGCCGTGCAAACTGGCGCGGTCCAATATGTACCGGTCCACATCGCAGGGCTCGCCGTTCCCCAGCCACTCGGACACCCTGGGGGAGCAGCGTAATTGCACTGTGGTTCCGACCATCGCGATCCTTGCCAAACCGAGGCCGCTACCGTCGTCCAGCCTGCGCCAGACTGGCACTGCGGCTGCGGTATTAACCCGTTCCGCAACGGTGCCGCGCACGTCGAATCCTGATAGCCCGGTGTGCACGGGATCGGCGCGCATGCCTGGCGCATCCCGATATACGCACCGGCCTTGTCGTAGAACGGATACGACCGAAGACTGAACCCTGGCTGGCACGAACCGTCTGCAAATGCGCTGCTCGCCCCAATCGACAGCAGCACGGCCAAGCACCACTTCTTCCAACTTTTCACTTGCCTCTCCCTCAGTACGAGCAATACGTTTCAACGACAGCCGTGCCGCCGATCCCGTTGCCGTTCCCGTCTGTAATAAACACTGTCCACGGGCCGCTGCCCGAGGCTGAGACATTCACGGTCGCCGTCGGATTCACGTAGAAGCTCACCGGGCTGAAGACGATTTGTGGTGTCCCTCCGGTTGCGCAATTCGGAGCCGGGACCCCCCAGCCGTTCTGCACCATGAAATACCCATGTCGAAGCGCGGGCCCTCCGACCGGCAACCATGCGTGGTCCTGACAGGACAACACCTGTCCCCGGCCATCGCTGTTTTGGGCCATCGCGCCGTTCTCTGGGCACCATGCACGCGGCGTTGCGATCGCGCCTGGCGTGATCGACTGCGTCACATGCAGTTGCCCGTTGACTGTGCCGTCCCCGGTCGATATCGGTGCCGGCGCCGTCCCCGCGGCGTTTTGCACGAGCAGCGTCCCGGGAGTCCGGACGGCGTTGCTGACCGCTGCGTTCGACGCGGCCAGCGTCGGCGCCGCGATCGTCCCCGTTGCGTCGATGTTGCGGACGTTGTGAAGATCAACGCCGTTGACATCCTGGCTCCCGGTCCACTTCAGAGCTCCGTCACGCCGGATGAACACCGCGTTTCCGTCCGACGACGGTCCATTCGTCGCCATCACGATGGCCGCAGGCGCGCCGGGTACCGGATTGTTGGCTGTCCACTTCCCGCCCAGGCCATGCACCACTGCGGAGTTTTGCGTCGTGGAGAATCCAAAGCCCGTGCCTGCCGCCTGTGCGACCGCTCCCGCGCCGGCAACATCGGGCTGACCGAGCCTGGTCACCGGCTGCGACGAGTAGAAGACGTAGCTCACCTGGCACGACGTCGATCCAGTCGAACAGCCATCCGGCCCGACGCTCATCTGAATCATGTAGCTGCCGCCCCAGAACGGGCCGGCTGCATAGTTCGCCTTCAGATACCCAGCGGCGCGCAGTTCCGCGAACGTTGGTGGCGTGACGGCCGTCGTCTTACCGCCGACCATCTGCCCTACCAGCGCGCCGTAGTTATCGGTTACCCACTTCGACAACGCAGCGTTGATGACCGCCTGGTTCTCCCCTTCGACGCTCAGCAAGTCGTGCCGGCGCTTCTCGACGTCGCGCTGGATGCCCTGCAACGTCATCAGCGCAGCGGCAACGAGCACGATCACGACTTCAATGATGCTGAGCATCGTCGGTCCTCAATTGTCTTTCGTCGCGTACATGACGATGCTCGCCGTGTCGCCAGAAGAGGCGCACGCCGTGGCAGCCGTGCTCGAATTGAACGTGGTGCCCGGCCCGGAAATCGTCGTGTTGTTCACCTTGACCTGCGTATACGCAGCCGCAACAGAATCGGCCGACAACGCACAGACGGATGCCGGAATCGGATAGGTCACGGCGATTGCGTCGTTCGTCGCCGTCACGGTCGCCGGCGCCGCGGTAACGGCACCGCCGAAGAGCCCGGTCAGCGCACCAGATACTCTGTTCAATCGACGGCCTGCCGTGTCGAAAGCCCGGTTCATCGCGAGCGACAGCATCGTGACACTCGAGAAGTCGATTTCTCCGGCCGTTGCCTCTTGAATCCCACTGCGGAAGTATTGCGCCTCACTCTTGAACTGATACGCATGAATCCGATCCATGATGTACCCGCGCCCCATGTAGATCCCCAATACGATCAGCGCCATGGCCGCCATCACGCCGGCCGCTTCAACCAGCGACAGCTCACCCTTCTGTTTGCGACGACTTTTGCCGATGTATGGACGCTTCACCACGAGAGGCTTGTCGGTCTTGTTCAATTGTTGGCTCCTAGAATTTTTGGTTAAGAGAGGTAGAGGCCCCGTCGAATCCGACGGCCGCCGTTGCGAAGTACGACCCCAGGCCGAATACAAGGAACGCCAGCACCGCTGCGGCGAGCAGCACGTAGTGCGTGACCTTCGCGTTGCGCCGAACCGCCTCGACAACACGATCCAGAGAGCCTTGCCCGAGACTCTTGACTGACTCGACGAACTGATCGCGACCTGCCGCGTCCGTCAAAATGTCGATCGTCATCTCCGAGAAAATGCCGGTATCCAACGCCTGCATCGGCTTATCAGGCGTGGCAGTCAGCCGCGAACTCATTTGCCGGATGTGCCAGCGCATCCACGGATCGGCGGATTTCACAAGCTTGTCCAACGCGGCACGCAGCGTTAGGCCCGAGTCGAATAGACCGGCGAGCGAGACGATCAACAACGCCGCGCGCAGATCGCGCCGATTGCGCCACATCAGTGGCAGCGCATCGACCTGGTTTCGGAGCTTCCCGGTCCAACGCTTCAGCGTTTGGAAGTAGCCAAGAACCAATCCCGCGACAACCGAACTCGTGAGCCACCAGTAGTCGGCACAGAACGTGTCGAACGCATAGACGAACTTGCCGAACGCCGACCATTTCTCAAGCGGCTTCACGTCCAGCATCGCCGGCAGGATCTCCGAGCCAAACAACACGCAGAACGCATACAGATAGACGATCAGGAAAGCCGGGTACGCGATCTGCATTGATGTCGTCATCGACAACACGCCCTTTGCGTGTGCTGCCATCTCGGCAAGCACGAGACCGCGGATTGCTGCATCGTCGCGAGGGGATTCGCTGGCGAGCTGAAGCAACACAAACTCATCGTTCGGGATGAAAGGCTTCACCGCGGTCGCGAAATCGTCACCCGCGCGCATGCGTTGGGCGATTTTCTGGAACGCCAACCACGACAGGTTCTTCCGCTTCCGATGACGTTCCGCCAGCGTGTCCAACCGCTCAAGCAACGTCTCGCTGTTACGCAGGCCCTTCTTCGCGATATCGAGGCGTGTTTCTCGATAGAACATCTCGCGCATCGCCCTGAACCGCCACGCTGAGACGCGCAGGCGCTCCTTCGGCGAAAGCATCCGGAAGAGCGCATAGACAAATGACTTGATCACGACGGGCTCCCCCCGTTCGCATCGGGAAACAGCCGGTACGTATCGAACGCGCACATCGATTCGTCGATGAACCGAGGATCGATCAAACCTTGCGATGCCTTGTACAGCGCGTGCTCGTAGACCGACTTACCCGTCATGTCTGCGTTCGCGAAATCCGTCTTTCGGCTCGTCCGCCAAACCTCTTCTGCGCCACTCCAGTCGCGGGTGGCGACGCGCGCGAGGAACTCCGGCGTCGGACGATACAGTTCCATCGCCAATGTCTGACCTTTGATGCCGGCGGCCACCTTGCCATCGCGGGTGAACAAGCCCGGGCGGCGGCAATGCTCGCAGCCCTCCTCGTCCCGGCACGCCATGGTCGAGGTGTCGAGCCCGAACTTCTGCTCGAGGTTCGCGATTTGCGCCGGCGAAAGCACGTCACGCGCAGGCCGCTTGCAGTGCGGGCAGAGCTTCGGAATCAGCTTTTGGTTGCCGATCGCGTTCAGGAAACTCCCCGATGCCACTTCGTCCATAGGCAACTTCAACCGACCGCCGACCAGACGCATCACCGCACCGAGAATGCTGTTGCCGTGCAACGTGGCGCGAACCGGATGCCCGGTTAGCGAGAGTTCAGCAACCAGGCCTGCCAGCACCGAGTCGCGCACTTCCCCGATCGTCAGATCGTCGGGGTCCATCCGCATCAGCGTGCGAATCACCTCGACGATCTTCCGGTTCGCGTCTTCGTCGGTTTCACCGGGACGCCGTTGGATCGAGATATCGGAGAGCCACGGCGCCGGCACTTCAGACGGTTCGTTTACCGCGAATTGTTTGATGCGATCGCGGTTGGGCACCATGTACGACATCGCGCGCAGCAGTGTGGTTTTCGCTGAACCCGTCTCGCCTGTCAGGAATGTCGCTCCGCCCGTTACCTTCCCGAGGCTGTCAAGGATCTCTAACTGGCTCGCCTCCAACCCCATCTCATGCGGCAGCAGCACCTTCACTTTCTTGAAGTTGCCGTCCAGCAGCCGGAGCGCGACATCGAATCCGCCAACGAGCGGCGTGCTCTGCCAACGGATATTGACGATATTGGTATTCACAACGAGCGGGATCATCGCCGACTGCGGTGCCGTCGGCTGGAACGTCTCGCCAGAGTTCGTGTTTCGCTGAACCAGATCCTGATAGGACGCCGACAGCGCTCGCCGTACCAGCGCCTTCGGCATCTTGCGGTACGAGTACAGCTCACCGTCGACGCGCAAGCGCAGCTCGACGTTCTCCGCGAAGTCGCGGTATTCCCAATGAATGTCGCCCGCTTCATAAGCCGTCGCAGCGTCGACCACGTCGCGGAACGCACCGATCGCACGCGAGGCCTCAGGCACGAAATTGGATGCGCGCTGCTTCTCCTTGCCGTAAAGCGCAGCGATCACGTTTTCGTCGCCGACCATTTCCTCATGGACGGAAATGTCCGCGCGTGCGAGGTCCTTCAGATAGGTCGCGTAGAGCTGGCTCTCGTGGAACCGCGGTGTGGCCACCACGATGGAGATACCGGCCTGCAGCTCGACCGCGATGAACTCCCGGCGTGCCAACTCCGTCACCGTGAGCGCCGCGTGCTCATCGCGCTGGCACAAGACGCGCTTGAAGCTGAGCGACTCGGCGTGGACGAGGCGCGGTCGGCCGCTCTCAATGGCGACCTCTGGCGTCTCAGCGACATCCGTCCCGATCCGTCTTACGGTCGGTGGAACGTCGTAGCCCGATGTCGACTGCGAAGCCCCATCGGCGTTCGGTTCGGCATTCGTTTGCGCAGGCTCGGTCGGCTCGGTTGTCCGTACACGCTCCCGGAGCGGCTCGGCCGGCTGATCGGCGCGCGTGATGATTTCGGGTGCCGGCTCGAGCGGGATATCCCCGCCTACGTCCGCCAGTGGACCCGCCGCGCCGAATTCGGGCACCCGCTCAGTGTCATTCCGTACTTGTTGCACAGGCGGAGCAACCACGTCTGCCTCTAGCTTCGCGGGCCATTCCCGATCGCTTCCCTCGCCGATGATCGCGACGTCCTCGGCTTCTTCCTGCGCGCGACGCAGCATCATGCCCATCGTCATCGGCTGACCCTGGCTCGCTTGCCGCGGATTCACCGGCTTGCTCACCGACTTGAAGCGCGGCTCGCGAACGCCATTCGGCTCGTCCGACACCGCGGCGTCCCCAACGTCGACCGGCTCACGCCCAACGATGGGCATCGACGACGGCGAGCTATCGGTAAAGCCCGCCTTGAACGCCTTTATCCGGCCGAGCAACCCGCGCTTCTCGGGTTCCTGCGGCTCCATTTCCGCGAAGAAGCTCATTGCGCACCTCCGAGCGGGATACCGGGCAGCGGCGCGCCAGCGGGCAATGGCGAGCCGAGATCCACGAGCGAGCGAATAGCCGTCGTCGCCGGCGACTGAATCGGCGCGGCGCCGCGAATCGGCTCCTTCCACGTGCGCTTTCCCTCTGCCACCGTTACTGCATATCCGTCGACGCTCTTGACGCTCCAACCGTTGAGCAGCGTAGCGCCGACGCGGGCCGGATAGATCGCGTCGCGATAGGAATACAGGACGTGCCCGCCGGCTTCATCGTTGAATGCTCCGAGGAAGGAAACCGGCTCCGCACGAGCGTGCGGCATACGAATCGGCTTCTCGACCGGCTTCGGCGGCGTCTCGGCCGCGACGCCGCTCGCTGCGATGCCCGGCTGCGGCTGCGACATCGCGCCGGGCGGCAACATACTGGACCCGCTCGCGCCCCCGCCTAGGCTACGAATCACGCTCGCGCGGGCCAGTTGATCGATATCGTCAATCGAGAGCTTGGTGCCAACTGGATCGGCGTGCGCGGACACGGCGATACCGACGCCCGCCGCGATGAGTGCGTGCTTAATCAAAAACATAGAATTTGCCCTTCGCGGTGAAGTGGATGCCGTACGGCGAGTCGCCCGTTTCCTTGTCGGCTGTTGGTGCTGCGGCTTCGTTGAGGCGCAGCTCGACCTTCAGGGATTCGAGCGCCATGTTGGGCGGCAGCTTGGCGAGCAGCGGCGACTGCCAGCGGAACCCTTCGATCGTCCAGTCGCCCTGCTTGAGCAGGTGCCCGACGTGCGCCCGCTCGCCTGCGCCCGGCGTGGCGATAAGGGGACGCGCCTCGCCAAGGCTGACCGTGTAGCCGTAGGCACGAAGCTCGAAGGGCTGGACCGACATGCGCTGTGGAGGCGTCTGCAGCAAGTCAATGAAGGTCTGTTCGGCGGGCCAGCTCTTCGATTCGCTCTCCATCAGAAAAGCAGCTTTCGGAACGGCGGGCCCGCGCGAGACCAACGTGCGGCCGTCACGTGCGAAACTCAGCGGGCGCATATCGGGTGTCGCGGCCTGATCAAACGCGGCGAAAGTGCCTCCGTTCCGGCGAAACGTCATCGTGCAGAATCCCGACGATAGACAATTCGCCTCCTGAAACAGCCACCCCTTTCTCACCGACTCCTTTCCACCGACGGCAGCAAGCAACGCCGGCGCGAGCTCAGACGCTCGCGGTTGCATACGTGCGAACACGTCGCGAACAGCAACGGCGTACTGTTCCGCGAAGGTCGGTGCCCGCGGAGGGGGCGGCGGCGGCGACAACATGTCCGCGATCTTGGGCACGCCGAAGAAGGCACCCACGACAATGGCGACCACCGGAATGGCGGTCGGCAACGAGATGGGCGGCCGGCGGAGGAAGCCGACCTTCCGGTTCCCGAGTAGCTCGCTCGCTTGAAACGGCTCGTCGACGTCACCGATGCGGTCGCCCGTACCAAGCGTCGCGAGCGCAAGATTGCTCTTCAGGCACTCCTGCTCGATCTCGAGACGACGCGACTGCGCTATCTCGGGCGTCAGCACCTCATCGCTACGGACCGCGCCGCGCACCACGAACACCATGTAGACGCGCAAACCGTCCTGCAAGAGCACAAGTGCGGCGACCCGACTCTTGATCCGTTCGTGCAACGCGACGCGCGCCGCACCCGAATACAGGCGCGCGCCTTTGAATTCCGACATGTCCGGCTCGGCGAACCCGCCGATCAGGTCGGTACCGACCTTGAACTCGACGAAATGGGTCGCATTGAACGCGTCGATATAGCGCCGACGCTCGGCACTTCCGCCCTTCGCCGGGTAGGCCCGCCAGTCGATGCCGAACACCAAGCGCGCGCGCTTGTCTGTCGGCAGAGGTTCCGTGATGTGCATCATGGCCATCACATCGACGGAACGACCGTCGCCTTCAGCATGATCACCTGGAACGTCTTCGCCTTGTTCCAGCTCCCGGTGAGGCCACCAATGCCGGTATTCGTCGTGCTGTCCGCCTGATCCGTGATCGCGCCGTACAACACGACTGTCTGGCCGTCCGACAGTGCGATCGTCTGGTCGTCCTTCGTGCCGACCGTATGCGCAAGCTGGATTTGTTGCTGCGTCTGACCCGAGCCAGCCCCTGCGCTCGTGAACGGACCGTTCAGCTTCGAGCTGTCCGCCCAGTATGCGAGCACGATCTGGTTATGATCGTTGACGGCCGGCAGCACGTTCACGAAGTCACCGGTCGTGATGGTGCCCGGCGTCAGCCCCGGCACACCGCCGGACGTGGCCGTCAGCGAGCCCGACGACGGTGTCGTCGATCGCAGGTAGTCATCGCTCTTGAACGACGCGATCGAGACCGGCAACCCGTTGAGGGTCATCTTGGTCATCGTGTTGTCCTGCACCGTCCGGCCGTACTGGTTCAGCGCGTTCACAACCGCGTTCGTGCCGGAGAACGGCGCGTCCGGGCGCAGCACCGACACGCCGACCGCGCCACCGCCCGTCGCGAGCGACGTCGGCGACGTGAAGCTGATCGCGTAACGCGCGAGGCCGGCATGCATCGCGTTGAACACGACGTCGGCATTCATGCCGGCCTGGCTGCCCTTGTTCAGTGCGATCTGGAGCGTGCGGACCGTAATCGCCACCTGGCGCGTCGAGATCGCGTTTTCGTGCTTGAGAAGCTTGCCGATGTTGTCCGCGGCTTCCTTGGTGTCGTACACCATCACCAGCCGGCTTTGCGGGTTCACGCTCACGCGACCCATCGGCGATTTCAGCTTGTCGATTTCCGCCGTGATTGCCGCAATTTGATCGAAATCCCCTTCGCGGCCGGTCGACGTCTGGGCGGAGAACGAACCGGTGTTGCCGCCCGACCTCCCACCACCGCCGCTGCCCGACTGATTGCCGGTCGACGTGTCCATCCCCTTGCTCATCGTCGACTTGATCGACACCTTGCCCGGGATCGCTGCGATCTGGTACATGCGGGTGACGAACCGGTTCACGTTGATCGAGCTGCCGTCAAACGACCAGTCGAGCCCAAGGTCGGTCGTCATGTTCCGCATGTACATGCCGGTCTTGCCGGAGAACGCCTGCCGGTAGACCGGCTCTTCGGTTCGCGCGGCGTTGTTCTGCCCCTTCGAATCCGTTTGGCCCGGCACCAGGGAATCGCGCGGCACGAACACGTCCGGGCTCAGGTGCACCGGATAGCCCGTCGCCGTCGAAATGAGTGTGGCGATCTGCCGAATGCCGAGGTTCGCGGGCAGCGTTACCGTCTTGTCGCGGAACACGGCGGGCAGCGTCGCCTCGTATGCGAGCGGCACCAGTCGATCGCCCAGGAACGCGGTAGGCACGTCCTCAACGAGTGCCATCGGCGTCGGCCCCTTGCCGAGCGCGTCGGAGATCGTGCGGTGCGCAGCATCGTAGCTGTCGTTGACGTCCTGCTGCGTCACGGCGCAGCCCGCGGCCATCAGCGCGGCCGCGATCGCGACGGCGGATTTCAAAAGGTGAACACGCATGGTTCTTAATCCTGGCAATTGCCCGCGCGTGCGATCACGCGGATGACGTTGTTTGTGTGGCGGCAGGCGCGTGTCGGCGTGCGCATGTGGTTCGTCGCCTTCATCACCTGCTGCAGCACGGACGTGAAATCGCCGGTGAAGGACGCGTTGAATTCCAGCGGGAGGTCGTCGTCAATCTTCCAGGCGAGCTGCCAGCCCTGCTGCTGCAGCCAGCGATCGAGCGCGTCGCGCAGATTCACGTCCGCCGGCGTCACCGAGAACGTCAGAGTGCCGCTCGCGGCCGGCGCACCCGCGCCCGGCAACACGACAGCAGCGACGTCGGTAGACGGGGCCGCTGCCATACTCGTCGGCGCGGACACCGGCGCCGGAAGCGGCTGCGACTGCTTCGGATTCTCCGCAGCGGCCGGCGGCGTCTTCGGCGCAGAGGCAAGCACCTGCCAGCCGTCCGCGTCGACGGATTTCGCAGCGGGATCGGTCGCAGCGTGTGCCGCGATATGCAACACGGCCAGCCCCGCCGCAACGAGCGCGCGCATCCGCGCCTGATTCGAATGTGTCTTCTGCATGGTTACCGGCCCTGTTGCATAAAGCGGCGATAGATCGCGCTGGCGTAGACGAGCTGCTTGGATGGCGTGACCGCGTTGTAGGCGCCGACCGCCTTCCAGTTCGGTCCGAAGCGGCGGACGTTCGACGCGAGGATCCACGCACCGACGTAGGCACTGACGCAGCCGTTGAAGAGATGCTCACGACGGATGCCGTAGTGCGCCAATGTGGGTAGCCAGGACGTGTTGATCTGCATGAGGCCAATGTCCTCGCTGCCGTTCGTGTTCCTGTTCACGGCGTTCGGGCGCATACCAGACTCGTGCTGCGCGATCACGCGCAGCAGCCGCGGATTGACGCGATGGAAGGCCGCGGCGTCGTCAAGGCAATCTGCACGACTCGGCAGAGCAACGAATGCCAGCACAGCGGCGACGATAGGTACGATGCGCATCACGACGTCGGCCCTCCGCTCGCCTGCAGGGTGGCGTCCGGCACTTCGCGGTAGACCACTTCCTTGCGGCGCTTGACGTGGATCGTGTTGCCGTCAGCCGTCACCGTGAACAGGTCGGAGGTGCCCTCAAACATGAAGTAGCGCCCCTTCTGTTCGCCGATACCCAGATTCCGGGCGTCCGTGACGCCGACCCGGACAACGGACTCAGCGAACTTGAAGTACGTCCGGCCCTCCCGATCGAACACCGCTTCAAGCTTTGCGGCGTTCGGCTCGTCGAAGTCGTAGACGGTCTTCGCATCGCGCGTAACCTCGACGTGGGTCGTCTCGTCCGCAACCACGAACCGCTCCGCACGGTCGATCGTCAGCACATTCTTCGAGTCGTCCCAGCTCGTACGCAGCGGCTTCCCGTCAGGCGTCTTGAACGTAACGGTTTTGGCGGGTTTCGACGTGAAGCGAATCTGCATGTGCGTGTCGTCGCTGTCCCGAATTGCCTGCGCGCCGAACCGTTCAGCCAGGCGCGATACCGCTGGCGCTTCAGCCGTGACCTGCGCAACGACCCGGTTCAAGCCGGCCTCTTCGGCATCGCGGCTCGACGACGCGTAGTTCAACGCAGCCGATTTCGGCGCGTCTCGATGCAGGCGCACGTGGCGCGCAGCGAAATCGACATCCGCGTACAGCCCGGTTTGCGTCATCAAACGGTCGAGCGCCTGCATCCAGTTTTCGCCGTCGCGCGTGCCGAACTGCTCGGGCGTCGTCAGGTCGACATCCTTCTGGGCCGATCCAGTCCAGCCTTGCGGGACGAGCGCCTTGACGAACCCGGCGACCGTCATCGACGCGCGAAGCGCGCGGACCGGTTCGAGAGCGGAACGCGTGCCGATCATCACCAGGCGGTTGGTGAAACCGTCGAAGCCGGCCGGTTGATCGTCTTTCATGCCCGCCAGCGCACCGGTGCCGCCAATGAACGTGTTTGCCTTCTTCCAGCGCGCCGTGGCTGAATGGGCGCCGACCTTGTACGTGATCGATGACGGCGTGCCCTCGACAACCACGTACGGGCCTTCGGTGTGGCCGCCGTCGGCGACGATGACCTGGCCGGCACGCGGCTGAATGTAGGTCTTTTCGCCATCGTTGAAGATGAGCGCCGGCCGTTCGGAAATACCACCGAGGATGTCGTAGTCGAAGTCGAAAGGATCGGTGTTTGCCGCCGACGCGGCCGCGCACACAATTGCCGACGCGGCGCACGCCAGAAACTTGATCGTGTGCTTCACAGGCCTGCCTCGATCATGGAAAGGTGTTGGGCGAACCGTGCGAGGTATGCGCGCTCGGGATTGGGGTTCGCGCTGTGGTAGTACGCGACAGCCTTCGCAACCGAGTCGGTGCGTGCGAAGTTCTCAGTCAGGATCGCCTCGGCGACCGCGACGTTTGTGGAGGGTGCGAGCGCGTCCCACGCCGACGCAAAGCGTTTGCCGTGGTAGCACCAGTTCACCTGCATCAGACCAACGTCGAAATCGCAGCGATCGCGCGCGAGCAACGACTCGATCGCCTTATAGGCTTCCTCGCGCGACGTGAAGAAATAGCCCTGGCCAGCGACGTTGAGCGTCCAGGGCCACGCACGACCGCGGTAGTTCGATTCGTTCAGTGCGATGCCGGCGAGAATCTTCGGATCGACATTGGTGTGCAGCAATTCGAACGGAACGATCGCGCGCGAGCACGCCCATCCGCCCCGGCGCTCGGCAAGCGCCGCCTGCGCACCATCATCCAGCACGGGCGGCTGTAGCCAGCCACGGTCGATGAACAGATCGTCCAGTGCAACGTCGCGGCCATCGATCGATACCGTGATGCCCGCTTCGCGGGAGCTGCGCACGGTCTGGCCGATCAGCGGCGACGCCCATTCAATGAAAGCGTCGAGGCCGCAGTAATAGACGGGCTTGCCCGGCAACATCGCGACACGGCGCGTCGGCCCGTCTTGAATGACGACGCTTACCGGGCTGATTACCTGCGTAATCACGGCCGACTGTGCATAGCCGCTTGCCAGCGCCATCACCCCCGCGAAAGCCATACGCTTGATCATCGCGGCCCCCGGTACGGTTCGAGGACCATGTCGCGATTGATCTTCATCATGAAGTGCCGTTCGCCCGGCTTCGATTTGATGGTCGGCGGGATGTTTTTGTAGCGGTCGAGCACCGACTGCGCCGTTTGCGCGGCAATCTGCCCGCCCGTGCTACCAACTTGGGTGACACCAAGCGGGCCGGTCGTCGTGCTCTGGTCGCTAGTGCTGAAACCGCGCACCAAAACGGCGGTCAGGAATGAGGTCGAGTAGATCTTCCAGAAGTGGTTGTTCACGTCCCCACTGAAGCCGGCCGTGCCGTCGCCGTCCGCGCCTTGTGCGCCATAAAGCGGCACGTGCTTGCCGTTCGGCAGGCGCATTTCCGCACCGGCGACGAGGATCGACTCCTGACCCGGCTGAATGTCCGAGCTGTAGGGTGCAACGATCGTGGTGCCCCAGGGAATCACCAGGCAACGGCCATCGCCGTTGTTCGCGTACACGTCGGTCTCGACCGTCAGCGACGCGGTGCCGGGGCGATCCGAGTTGAGCGCCTCGTTCGAGAGAACGGGAATCTTCGCTGGCGGCGACAGCGTGCAGCCGTGCGACTGCCCGACAAAGCCCGTTCGCGCGAAATCCTTGTCGCCTTCGCTCAGCTGCGCAACGTCATGCATGAACGCGTTGTCGCGTTGCTGCGTCGTCATGGGTCCAGCTGCCTGCCCGCCGCGCGAAACCAATGCAGCCTGCGCCGTCGCTTCCTTCATCGCAGCGTCCTGAGCCGCTGCCTGCTGGAGCAGCATCTGTTGTGGCGAAATGATGCCGTTCGGCAGTTGCGGCTGCTGTGGCTGCCCTTCCTTGACTTTAACGCCCGCGCGGAAGATCGGAGAGACGTAGATACTGTCCTGGTCGTTCGCAGCCTTCAGCTCTGCTGTATTCGCGCTCGGCAAGACGGCGTCGGCGGAGAGTGTCGGCTTCTTCGCGTTCGCTGCTGCAGCCGCACTGGCCGCAGCAGCCGCTTCCGCCGCGCGGCGCCGGGCTTCCGCCTGCTGCTCTTCGATGATCTTGTCGACATCGCCCTTGTTTGCATTGCTCTTGTCTACCGCTTCGGCCGCTCGTTCGCGTTTGGCCTTCAGCGCTTCGGCTTCGGCCTTGTTCGCTTCGAGCGTCTGCGTGTAGAAACCCAGTGCACCGATAGCGAGGGCTGCTATCGAGCCAACGGCAACTATGACGTTGCGCGGCACCTTGCCCTTGAATAAGGCTTTCTCTTCCGGGCTGGTCGGATCGGTCTGTTTTGCCATACCGTCCTCAGAACCCGAACAGACCGCGACGGCCGCGTGTGATCGTCACTTCCTCGCCCGGCCGCGTGAGCTTTACCTCGTCGGCCAGGCGCTGGATGACGATGTACGGCCCGCGGCGGATAAAGTTCGGGCTGACGATGTCGCCACCGTCCTTGATGGTCGGCACGGCAAACGGCGTGCGCGGCGGCATCCGGATCCAGATGAACGTGCCATCGTCGAAAACCGTCTCGGGTTTCAGCGAACTGGTGCCGGAGACGGTGTACTCGAAGTTCAGTTTGTCAGGCGACACGCCAATCGGCCCAGAATCAGTCTGGGAGCCGTGGTCGGCGTCCTGGTCGTCGCCAGTCGCGTTGCCACGTGCGCGTACCTTCGCCATCAGCGAGTTCGGGTAGCTGAACCGCACGTTCTGATAGAACAGGCCGCCCAATGGTGACGAGACAAGCGTTAGCTCGTACTCACGCTTGTTCGTGCTCAGGTGCATCGTATTGACGAGACCCGGCTTGGTCGGCTTCACATAGACGTGATTGGCGCCATCGGTATCGATGATCCACTGCACCGAGTCGCCCATCGCCGGCTCGCTGATCAGGGTCTCGCCTCGCTCCAGCTCGATCGTTGTGCCCTTCAGCGGCGCGGTCATGATCCGGAAGATCTTGTCGCGGCTGTACGAAAACACGGCCATGCGCGCGTCGCCAGGCATCGTGATCGGGTCGGCGCCGGAGTTGTACGGGTTCACCGGGCTCATCGCGTCACCGATGATGCTGCCGACGTCGAAGTTCGGGATCGGGGCAATCGGATTCGCGGCGTTCTTCGCAGCAAACGCATTGGTCGACGCTGCGATCAACGCGAGCGCGCCCCAGTTCAGAAGGGAACGTGTTCGTTTCATGCGCCGGTTTTCTGGAGGGTGAAGAACGGGTAATAGAGGCCGTACGGATTCGTGCCCAACACGTCTTCCGCGGTTGGGGGGATGATCTGATAACGGATCGTCAACGCGAAGCGGATGTCGGCAGGCTTGTCCGCGGGGGATTGCCGCATCGAGGTCGTGAACTCGACGACGGCAGTCGAGTCATCGAGCAGTGAGACGTTCGTGACCTTCGGCTCGCGCACGAGCTTCGGGTTGGTGGTGATCTGGTCGAACGGCTTGTCGTCGCTGATCCATGCAGCGAATTGGTTCTTCGCGTTGCCCACCATCTTGGCCTTGACCGCGTTGATGTTTTTGGCGAGCCGCGAGGTACGAATGTCATCGGTCAGGACGGGCTCGATAGTGAACCAGTGTTCGACGTCCTCTTTGATTGCCGTGCGCTTCGCCTGATCGTCGGGGTTGTAGGCGGCCAGTTGCTTGACCAGCGGGTTACCACCGGCGTCTGATGAGACGCCATACGTTCTTACGACGGACGGCGGCGGCTGGCGTGTGTACACAGCACCACCGGCAATGATCGCGAGGATGAAGCAGAAGGTCTTCCAGTGATTGGCTTCGACGCGCAGACGCGTCCCCTGATCGAAGATGATCTTTTCGGGATCGTCGTTCGAGTAGTGGCCGGGCGCCGGGGAAAGGGCGACCTGCTTCTTGTTACGGGGAAAGAGTCGGGGGAATCGCATCACGGAGTTCCAATTGGGACGGATCAATTGGAACAGCCGAGACCACAACGGCACGTGGGAAAAGACCCGTCATTTCAGGCACCTTTTCGCAATGCCCGGAAACGGTGACCCGCGGCGCCACTGCGCGCAACCGGTTGCGGGGTGTACGGTAAAAAGCCCTATGAAAATCGCGAGCTTTTGGGTCTTGCGTTTACTACGACATCGATAGAATTAGTGCACGGTCGTTGCACGCGTTGCACACCGCACTATAGTGGTGACGAGACGGCGGTCATTCGCAAATCATTGTTTTCGCAGCGTTCTTGACCCTGTCCTCGCTCGAGGGATCCTGGGGCTCCCCTCAACCGGTTGAGGGGCATTTTTCAGAAACAACAACAATTGAAGATCAACGATCGTCCACTGCTATGACCTGTTCCAATTCGTGTAATAGTTCGTCCGCTGAGAAAACAGGCATTCCGAGAGATCGCTCAGCCGCGATCGCGCGACATGAGGATCTTCGCGGGACTGGCTCTCCCCCCGTTGTGCTGGGCAAGTTCTATCGGGAGCAGTTGGATCGGCGGCTTTGGCCGAGTCAATCAACGCTCGCCGCGGACTTCAACGTGTCGAAGGCAACTGTCACACGGTCTATCCAAGCGTCTTTGCTTCCGCCCGAAGTAATCGCCTCTTTCGGCGGGCCCTGTCAAGTCTCGTACCGGACAGCAGAAATCGCTACGAAATTGATCCGGGAAGTTGGTAAGGATCTTGTCACGCGAAGGGCTCTAACCGTCCCCGCCGACGTTACTCCATCGAAAGTGATATCGATACTGTCTACCGGCGTGGTCCAAGCTGAAGACAGTGTCGAACTTCGATTGTCGCTCGGTCCGAACGGCAGGCATCTCAGAATCGATACGCCTCAAATCGACCTCGTGGTTCCCCATCTTCCCCTACTGCAAGACCTGCTGAACGCTCTCCTTCCATCGGTCCTTCCGCGCAGACGCTGACGGCTTTTTTGGCGAACGGGTGACAGATTCCGACCTCGAAGGAGTCGCCACACGATCGGTGACATTATCCGACCTAGTGCTTTCGGCGGACTACCAGAACGAAATCACTCGCCTCCACGCAATGGTGACGGTTTCCGACCCAAGGTCCGTTGAGGGTGACATTTTCCGACCCGCGGCTACAGTCACCAAATGTGACGTTTTCCGACCTGCTGACTTCCCCCGGACAGTGACACGTTCCGACCTTCTGACTCCAAGGCACAAAAGTGACGTTTTCCGACCCGGCGCCCTATTCGAAAAAGGTGACACGATCCGACCTGAGCGCGGACCTGATGGTGACAAATTCCGACCTCGTTGGTGTTTTGAGAAGTGACATATTTCGACCTGATGCTGAAGCTTCCTCCTCTTTCGTGCGCAGGCGTTCGCGGCAACAGTGACGTTTTCCGACCCAGCCCTCGCCCGTTCTATGACTTTTTCCGACCCGCCGCGATGGTTTCTTCTATGATGAACCGCCCGGGGTCATAGGACTGGCGGTTATCGCTTGCAGCACAGGTGACGTTTTCCGACCCAGCGATTCGACCCAGCATTGAAACAGGGGCCTGCTCAATCAAAGGTGAGTGAGTACTTAGTACCTCTCAGCCGGTGAGGTCGGAAAGCGTCACCTTTTGCGCCCGCAAACCCGCCTTTGCGTCGATCCGGTAGTGCATTGGAGGCCCTGCAGGCGCGTTGAGGTCGGAAAATGTCACCTTTCAGCCTTGCGTCGTGTGCTGGAGGGGGGCGTGAGGGTGGGTTTTGTTGTATCGAAGCAACTTTCTAACGATGGGCTTTGTAAGACAGTTTGTAGAACCGTTTGTAAAACCTTTTGTAAACGCTGTGCCCCGCCCTGCACAGGCTTGTCAGTTAAGGCTTTGCGGGGTTTCACAGTCGAGAAACTGTGACGTTTACCGACCTGGAGGTGACGCAATCCGACCCTAAGCAGACACAAAGCGGGCCGGCGGTGACAAATTTCGACCGTTATCCACAACGGTGACTTGCACCATGAGCATGTCACCTTATAATTGTGACACTTCCCGCTGAAGGTCACCTTTGTGAACAAAAAGGCAAAAAACCAACCCGAGCCCGCTCAGGTCGAGATCGTTGAGCTCGAGCCTCTCGAGATCGAGCCCTTGGACGAACCGCCTCTCGATGGTGATGGCCGAGTACGGGGCACTGTTGCCATGAGCCGAGCATTGGTCAATGCCCAACAAGGGCTTACCCTTAACGAGAAGCGAGTCATGATGGCGGCGCTGCGATGCATAGACAGCAAGAAGTCACCGTACTTGCATGGTAAGGGTAACGGCTATGTGAGTGTTCGCGTTCGAGCCGACGAGTTTGCCGCCCTTGCAGCACTTGCTCCGCGGTCCGGCGAGAAGCAGGCAACCGCTGCGTATGAGGGCCTGAAGGAAGGCTGCGCGAGTCTTCAAAAGCGCCAATTGACGTATATGGATGGCCCGAGGAAGGTGGTACTGAATTGGGTGTGGAAGGCGGTTTACCACGAACGAGAAGGATGGGCAGAAGTTTCCTTCTCTCCGGATTTAACGCCTCATATCTTCATGTTGCAACGACGTTTCGTCTCGTATCAACTTGAGTTTGCCCGAGGGCTACAGTCACTTTACTCGTGGCGGCTCCTCGAGCTGTTGATGCGAGAGCGGGATCGGGGTCGGCTCCTGATCACGTTGGAAGATTTCCGGCACGTGCTTGAAATTCCGGCGACGTACCGCTTTGCCGACATCAAGCGTCGGGTGATTGAGACGGCTGTGAACGAGTTGAACGCAAAGGCAGATCTTGTAATTTCCTGGACACCGGTGAAGCTCGGCCGCGCTGTGAATTCTCTCGATTTCCAGTTTATCCAGAATCCGCAAAGCCGCCTGGCGCTGGACGGCGAGTTGCCCTTTGAAGAATCAAGTGCAGCGGCAACTGCCGGAAGCTGAAGCGCGACGGTCCCACAGTAGTTCCGTCGCGCTACATTTCTTGCAGTACGGCACGGGATGAATTGAATGCCACCCTAGATGCGGTGCTTAACTAGCAGACATACCTGCGTAGCGCACATCCCTACTTCAGTTGGTGGCCGTCTTCGGCAAGGAGCTTTTTGAAGGCCGCAACATATGCCTCGGCTTTTTCGGCCGATCCTAGAGCGAGGTCCAGACGGACCTTCCCGTCGCCCCATTCCTTAATCGCACCAATCTCGGCCCCGTCAAGAGTTGACACCTTGTACTGTCGGGAAAGGGACTTACGTGGGGCCCGGCCATTCTCGAGACTTTCGCGTATAGCCTTCACCTTCTGAAACGGCAATTCCTCGTCACGAATGCGCTCGGCAAATGCCAAGGTGCGCTTCTCGTCCGATGCCTTGAAGAACAGGGTGAGCTCGTAGCTAGTTGATAGGCCGAATTGTTTGGGATGCGAACCGATCACGTCCAGGACGGCCTGCGGCAGATCCAGAAGCGCGAGAATTTTGCTGACCTTGGATTTGCCCTCCTCCACCAAGACCGCCAGCTCGTCATTCGACTTTGCATGACCCTGATCGAGAAGCTTCTTGTACCCGAGCGCGACGTCCAAAATGGTTTCCTGCTCGCGCTCGTTGTTTGCGGCTCGTGCAAGGCGGTAGAAATCTATCGGGTCCAGGCCTTCGAGAAGCTTCACATCCAACGTCTCGGAGCGATTCCGGAGCGCACCAAGCTTTCGGAACTGGCCGTCGATCAAGATTGCGCGATCCGGAAAGTCGGGGTGGCGTCCGGCGAGTACAGGGACGAGCTGGCCATCTCGGGCCATGGAGGCTGCGCGCGCGGCGATGAGCTCTTCTTTGTAGATCGTGCGACTGTTGAGCGGGTTATCGTCGATATGGCTTATTGGCATTGTTATGTACCGCGCCTGCACCCGCCCTGCTTGTTCCAGGCTTGCCAAATACGCTTCTGCAGCCGATCTTGTCGGGGCAGCGACATTCTCTTTGGGCTGATCTAAAAGGCTGCTTCGGCCGCTCAATGCTTCATCTACGCGGTCGAACCTCGAAGGTGTCGCCGTCTCTCGCATTGTCTGATCGCGCTTTACTCCGGCATTAAGCGCCGCAGCGAAGTCTTTCTTGCTCATGCTCGCACCTCGAGAACTTCGAGAATTTCGTCGACAAGATCATTCAGTTCTTTGTGGGCAGCCTTGGCCGAGCGGAGTTGAAGGACAGTGGCGCCAGATACCTCTGCTTCCTTGTACGCGGTGCGGAAGCCCAGCTTTGTTTTCAGCATGGGAAGCTCATCGTCTCCAGCTGCGGCTTCAAAGATCTGCTTCACGATCGTGACGTTCTGGTTCATGTTCGCGAATGAACGAAGCTTGAGATCCGGGTTGCGGATCTGGGCCTCCATACCGAGTTTTTTTGCCTCTTGAACCGCCCAGAGATTGCCGCCCGACGCTGCGATGGGAATCAGTCCCAGATCGGAAATAAGGAGGGCAACAGAGGGCGCAGCCGATTTAATGGCGGGCGGGCAGTCAATGACAATGAAATCATAGTCGTTCACGTATTTTGCAATCTCCCGATCCGGCCGAGGACTTAGCGCCAGATTCGAAATTGCCGCTGGGTACGGTCGCTCATCTGGGGCTGCGCCGACTGAGAGTGTCGCGGTGCCCTGCTCGTCCAAGTCAACGAGCATGGTCCGGTACCCTCGCATACCGAAGGCGCCTGCGATATTCGTCGAGGTCGTTGTTTTCCCCGACCCTCCTTTCTGGTTGAAGACGGCAATAATTTTCGCTGCCATGCGTTCTCCTTATGCACTTGATGCTCGGAGCCGGAGCAGTTTCTACGTAGAAACTGCGCGCCAAGCTGCTGCCAGGGGATATTAGGATGCCACCCGAAAAACATCAACAAAAACCCCACGTTTTTGAGAAATTCACTGGAGCATGGGGCGACAATTCCACCGGAAGGTGTAGTGTGGCGTGCATTCCCGGAGTGGTTTCTACGTAGAAACTGGGGGGCATGGGCAGCGACCACTTTTGACGGCCTAACGGTGCAGCGGAGGGAGCGTGGATCGAACGCAAACGCACATTGCCAGTCTGTGGTGCGACCCCTGAATCGCGCGTAGTTTTTCGCCTTCCGGGCTAGCGCCCCGGCGGGCAGTTTCTACGTAGAAACTGCGGTCGCGTACTGGGGCTCAGAGGCAACTTTTTGCTGTCGGTGCCCCCCGCTAGCCGCATCAGAGAGCCGTTTTTCGAATGCTCATGAAACGTTCGGTATCTATGTTCAAACTAAGTTGACCGAGCAATTGCAGACGTCCAATCAATCTTCAACACTCGCATGCTGAGCGCGAGGCCGCATAATCGCAGATCAAGTTTCTACGTTGAAACTGCGGTCGATTTCGTCGGCGATGTCCGCGGGAGTTCTTATCTTATGCTCGGGAGCGGTCAGTTTCTACGTGGAAACTGAACAGGCCAAACAGTTACAGACACCACTTCAACCGACAAAGCTCGCATGCTGAGCATGACACTGAATGCTGGGCGATGCAGTTTCTACGTTGAAACTGCGACCTGCTCGCGCGAGGGAGGCAATCACGCATCGCCTCGCCAGCGGAAAGGATTGTGAGCATCGAGTGATACCTTGTCGTATTTTGCGGATTGCGGGCATCCAAAGCCGCGACTTTTTTGCCTTATATACTGAATTTCCGCTACGCATCCGCAGATGGCCGCAGTGCACTCTCGGTCGCAATGTCCCAGATCATCTAGGAGATCGTTGTCCTGTAAGGAGGGAAGTCGTAGATCATCTGGTAGTTCGATAACTTCCACGGAGCCAACTCCGACTTAATCTCGGAGAAGTTGAAGGTAGGTCGTCATCGCTATTGTTGATGGTGTTTCGTCGGACACCTTCAGACTGGTGGTCACACCCGCAATGTTGGCGTCGCAGATACTTCTGATTTTGGGCGATTCGCCATCCACCGACTTTGATGGGCCCGAGGCGCCCTAAGCTGCAACTAAACTAAGAAAGGTCTCGGCCTCTCGGTATTGGCGGCCAAGCTCGGCCGTCGCGTAGATCGATGTGGTGTCGAGCGAATCGTGACCGGCAAAATTCCGCGCGCTCTCGAGACTCATCCCGTTCGCCAGCGCATGCGACACGAAGGTGTGGCGCAGCCAGTGCGGGCTGGCGGCGCTGAAGGCTCGTGCGTGCGGCGAGTCCTCACGCAGCGCAGCGGCGGTCGCTGTCGCGAAAAACTGTTTGATCGCCTTGTAGAGCTGTACCGGATGGATCGGCCCGGTTCGCCGCGCGCGCGTCGCGAGCTCAGGCGCCGGGTCCGTTCTACTCGCCTTCGCCGCGCGCCGGATCCGGCCGATCTCGGCATTCGACAGCAGCGCCGGTATCAACGGAGTGGCGGCAGGGCAGGCGAGGGGATCACGCGGCAGGCCACGCGATTCCAGATAGTCGCCCATCAAGTCCAGTACCGCTGGCACCAGCGGCACGAAGCGCTCCTTCGCGCGCTTGCCGACCACGCGCAGTAACCGGATTGTCCCCAGCTCGGGACCGGCGTAGCGCTCCTGCACGTCGTCCGTGAAGGCTCCGCAAAGTTCGGCGCGCCGCAGCCCGGTGCTGTACGCAAAGCTCAGCACGAAACGCATGCGTGTCGCGGCGGCCGTATCCGGCATCGCGTCGAGCACGCGCATCGCGAAGCGCCAGGCGTCGGAGGTCAAGCCGCGTTCGATCTGCAGGCGCGACTTCGCGGCCACGCGCCGCTCGTTGCCGGCAGCGTCGTGGGTGGATCCGGTGAACACGCGGACCTTGCCGAACGCGTTGTGATCCAGGTACTGGGCGTCGACCAGCTCGCCGAAGAACTTCTTCAGCGCGGACAACGCGTCCTGTCGGCTCTTGACCGACAGCGGCCCGCGGAACGGCCGCCAGCCCAGATCGCCGCGATGCGCGGTGCCCGTCATGACCCAGTGGCTGGCGGGCTGGGGATCGGGCAGGAAGCTGTTGATGTACTCGCGCGCATCGTCGGTGTCGAGGCTCGACAGCGCCTTGCGCTTCACGAAGATCGACCAGAGCAGCAGTCGCTCGGCTTCGGTGCGATAGCGCTGGCGCGTATGCGGGTTCTCGTAGTCGGCGAGCCAGAATTCGATCGCCTCGCGGTCGTTGTTGGCGCGGCTGTTGTTCTTGACCAGATTGCGGTGTGCGCCGTGCGAGCCGTCCAGCTCGGGCGGCAGCAAGAAACGCTCGAGCGGCGCGATCGCGGTGACCAAACCGGTGGTAGCCAACGGCGGGCCGGGCAGCGTGCGCTCGGACGGATGGGTTTGCACGCCGGCGGCCAGCTGCAGGCCCGCGACGTCCCCGTAGTGGGCGAGCCACGCGGTAATCCGGCGAGCGCCAATCTCGCCCAGACGCGGCACGCTGCGATACCAGCGGTAGCCGACTGCGTTGATCGTCTCGACCAGCTTGCCGATCGTGGTGAGCCCGACGTCGGCCAGGCGCAGCGCGACGGCGGTATCAAACCAGCCGAGCACGTGGTGTTCGGGGCGCGGATCCTCGACCACCAGGCGCGCGAGCGCGTCGAGCGCCGCCATCTGCCGGGCGCGCAGCCGGGCATTGCGCTGCTGCCGGCGCAGGGCCGCGCCGGTATCGGCGTCGGCACCGGCATGCCGCGCGGCGAACAGGTCGAGCAGCTCCTTCTCGGTATAG
Source organism: Burkholderia sp. SIMBA_062 (assembly GCF_046534765.1). Lineage (NCBI taxonomy): Bacteria > Pseudomonadati > Pseudomonadota > Betaproteobacteria > Burkholderiales > Burkholderiaceae > Burkholderia > Burkholderia sp. SIMBA_062. Next base: position 8,414 of record NZ_JAWRYD010000041.1, on the reverse strand, counting down.
AAGCCGTCCGGATCGTGCTCGGCGGCGAAATCCTCCAGCGATGGCGCGGCGTGCGCGGGGGCGTCGGCCGCCGGCGTCGCCGCGAGCGCGGCCGGTCGAATCGCGAGCAGCCGGGCGGTCGCGAAGTCCTGACGCTTCCTCGCCGCGGCGACGAACGACGTCACGAGCCAGCTACGCGTGGCCGCGGCCTTGCGGGCGTCGCGGCCGAACTCGAGATACTGGTCGGCCAGCTCGGCGAGATCCAGTCCTTCCAGGTAGCCACGGAAGAAGGCGAGGTGCTGCAGGCCGATCCGGCGCTGGGCGGCCGCGTCGCGGCGTGCCTGCCGCGAGCGCGACTTGCGGCGGGCGGCAGGCGTGGGCGCGCGACGCGGCGCGGCCGGCAGCTCGCGAAACTCGACATCGAGCACATCAGGTTCGTCGATCGGCATGGGTGTGGTTAGGTGCTACGGAAACCGTGTTGTTCGATACAGTGCCGCGCGCCGGCCGCGTGCAGCGACGGCGTACGAGCGCGGCGAGGGTGGCGTGACGGCGCCGCGCCGATCGTCACTGACCGGCCGCTGTGCCTTGCTGAACAAGGAGGTGGCACAGCGACGCCCCGAAGCGGGGCGTTTTGGCCAATAAAATGAAGGGTAACATAGTAAGGGCTATGTTACCCTTCATTTCGGGACATCTACCCCAAACGCTCGGATTGGATGACGCTTACCGCTTACACAACTAAATTTGTTACTAGTTTTCAACTAATTTTGTTACCACCGGTCATCGGGCACTGATAACCTGTTGTTCAACCGCCTCGTCCACAAAAATGCGGACAGGTTCTGACGGTACAGGAACCTCTACGCATCACGGTTCAGCACGTACCACCTGCGCCTGCGCGAGGCGATAGCAACGTGCCGCCTCGGCTAGCTTGCTCGCGTCATCCCAGAATCCTCGCGCGCCCCGCACACATGCCACGAAGAACCGATAGTCCGCCGCCGATCGTGCGGCGAGCGGCTCGGGCACAACAAGCGGTACCGATGCCGCGGGCGGCAACGCAACTTGGCAGCTCCGGAGATAGTCCGTCGCACAACGTCGGAGCGTCATGATCGCTGCGGTGGGCGTGGCGGCCAGCACCTGCAACCGGGCACCGTCCACGCGCGCGACAAAGCGGCCGTCGGCGGACCGATAGAGCCAGCACGAAGGGCGTCCAGCAGGCAACCCCAATAGTCTGCGCCGCCGCAGGTCGCCATCGGCTGGATCGATCGCGTCGATCACGTGCCATCCAACGTCGTCGGACCAGGTCAGGCACGCGCCCCGACTGGCCGCCCACATCATGTCTCGACGCGCCTGTCGGCGGACCGTATCGGTCGCCTGGCGGGTCGCCTTGTCGACATGGTTGGCTGCTGCCCAGTTCGCCTGACTTGAGGAGACGAAGGCAAGCCCGGCGGGCGTCACGCGTGCAAGCCACGCGCTGTCGCGCCAGGACGTGGTGGGCGTGGTGGCCGACCAGTCGGCCACACCGGATCGCGCAGCGGCCGTCGCGCGCGCCTGCGCGTCGCGCCAAGCGGCACCGAGGCTCACGCGTGCGGCATGGCAAGCGAGCCAGTGTCGGGCCTCGGCCTCGACATCCGCCGCGCCTCGGACCAGGCAATCGGCTGCCACCGGCTCGACGAAATTCGCTCTAACCCCCTCCGGCGGCGGCCGATCGGGCCAGCGCCGCCGTTCGATGCTGGACTCGGCCGCACGCCCCCAGAGCAACTCGACAAAGGCTTGATGCGCGTGATGGCTACCGGCCACTTGCTCTGCAATCACCAGCGAGTCGCAGGCGTCGATGAAACCAGCCACCCAACGCGCGCTGCCGGGTGCCAGATGTCGTCGGACGTGGCGGGCGAGCGCCCGGTAAACCGTGATGGCGGGCGTCGTCGGCCAATACGACGTCCGCTCATAGTTTCGTGCGACGGTTTCCTGCGACACGGGACGACGCAACGGTACTGCGGGAACCCGGGTTCCGTACGCTACCGCCGCGGCACGGATCGAGGGAATCGTCCGGAAACACGCGGGAAACGGCACGCCGAGCGTGTTTGCAGCGGCGGCCAGCCATGCGATGCTGTCGGTCGTTGGTTGACGCAAGGCCTCCTCCAGTCGAGCGGGGCGGATCAGGCTCGACATCGCTTCCAGCCAAGCGGCAACTGGATCGAGACAGCGGGTCGCGGCCGGGGTGAGCACGGGCTGACGGCAAGTGTCGCGGGTAAAAAAGTGCAGTCGACCGCATCGGCAACTGCCTGCCGTCCCGTAGTCGGTCAGCGAGCGCAACCTCGCAGGAAATGGCGCTCCGCAGTGGCAGCGATCGACGAGTGGTACACCGTGAATCGGGCACGTATCGAGCAGCGCGACGGAAAACAGCGCGGCATGGTAGCCAGCCGCCAGACAGGCCAGGCACAGTCGCGGCCGCGGCACAACGAGCGCGCAATCCAGCCAAGGTGGGAGCGCACCGAGGGACGACCACCGAAAGGCAGTCGGCGACTCGCCAAGTGCGAGCGCGAATGCAGTCTCGTCAACATGACCGCGATTCTCGATCAACTCTACGTTAGCGGGCGGGCGAGCCAGGCACGACGGCAAGTCACGCGGATGCAGCGCATTGAGTGCACAGGCGCGTAGCACCGTGTGCCAGAGCGACGCGTACGGCAGCACACTGCCCGCGTGCCATGTCAAGCGGACCTCAGGCATGGCCGGATTCTCGGCGACCTGCGCCGCGCAGTGCCGCGGTCGCCGACACCAGCGCCATCAGCGTGCGGTGACCGCCATTCTCGACGGCGGCTTGCCAGGCCGTGGCCGATGTCTCTGAGTCAACGTCCGCGCCGCTGGCGACGCGCAGCAACACGTGCCGGCACGCGTGCGCGACGGTTTTCATCGGGAAATCGACCGGTCCCGCGTACCGCGGCGGCAAGGCGTCCTGCATCGCCAGCATCAGCGCCTCGGCCTGATCTGCCATCCGGAACCCGCCGGCCCACGGACGTGGCGCCAGGCCTGCTGTGAACGAGCAACCGGAACCGGCCGGCCATTCACTACCCTCGTCGTAGCCGCGCATTACATAGGCGAGTTCGTCTACCGTGCGCACGCCGTGAAACGGGGCGGACGCCAGCATGAAGCGCGCGGCAACATGAGCACCCCCAGCCAGTGCCATGCCAAGGGGTTCGTCGAAGAACTGCAGCGACGCGATCGAGAATACGCACAAGCGAATGCGCTGCTTTTCGAGCAGGCTATGCAGTTCGACGAGCCACAGCCATTCGCGCTGGCTCATGCCTTGCGCTTCGTCGATCACGAGCACGAGAAAGCGGCCACCGCCTTGCGCGGCGAGCTCGATCCAGCGCTCGACAAGCATGGTCTGGCGCTCGAGCGGGCTGCGCCGCGCCTGCGCCAGCCGGTGCCCGCTGGCCTCGAGCAGGTGCGCGTAAAAGCGTCCCACGGCCGTTGCGCTGCCTGAGTCCGTATGGCTCCAGACGACGAGCGGCACATAACCGCCGTAGCGCTCGGACAGCAGCCGCTGCAGCCAGTGGTCGACGGCGCTCGACTTGCCGAAGCGCGACGGCCCGAAAATAGTCGCGCCGTCGATCTGGTCGTCCAGCCAGGTGCCGATACGCTCGACCATGTCGTGAATCGCGACCGTGAACAACGAATAGTCGCGCGTGACGACCGGGTGATCGCGTGGCACATGGGCGGCTACGAGCGGTTCCGCAGGCCCGGGAAACGTCACCATTGCTGCGCTCTCCGCATCGGTGGCAACGGCGCGGGAGGACGCGGCTCCTGCGCCACGGGTGCCGTGGCGACGGCAGCCTCCTCGGGGCGTTTGGCGAGGCTCACCATCGATTGCCCGGCGAGCCGCTCCGCGTGCTGCTGCAGGATGCGCCGCGCCTCAAGATAGGCGGGGTGGACCGGCAGTTTGCCCGCAGGCGCCGCTTCCGCGTACCGGATCAACGCCTCGACTGCGTCGCCGTGGTTCGCCAGATGCAGCAGCCGGCGTTTTTCGAGCGCGCGAATTGCCTCGCGCACGTACAGCGAATGCGGCGTGCGGTGCCATGGGGGTGCAGCGCGTACCACGCCCACGAACTGCCCACGCTGGGTCGACACGGCGGCATAGCGCGCATCGTCCTCATTGTCGAGTTGCAACCAGAAAGCCTGGCCTAGCAGATCGGTACGCAGGCACAGCCACTCGGCCGAGTAGCGGGCGTTGGCGAAGTTGAAATGCGGGCGGCGGCCGGTCTTGACGCCGCCGAGCAGCGTACAGAGCTTGCGCACGCCGACTATGCGGCGGACCGCCTCCGGATCAGCCTGGCGGGGCGTCCACGCGCGCTCGGCCATCAATCGTTCGAGCTGCTCGAGCGGGCTGCGGTATCCCAGTCCCGAATGCGGCGTGGCGTTGTAGTTGGCGATCAGCGTGTCGAGCAGTTCCTGCGCATACTCGAGCTGGAACTGCGTGGCGAGCGCGGCCGCGTCGGGATCGGCGCCGCGTTTGTCGGCAGGCAAACTGCCGGTCGTGGTTGCGAGCCGGTGAAAGCCGCCGGCGGCCAGATGCCCGAAGAAAGATTCCACGAACGGACGGTCGTCCTTGCTGCGTCGGCGGCTGTAGCTCGCCGGATCTTGCGGCTTGACGAGCGTCGCGCCCACCACGTCGCGCAGCACGCCCTCGACGCGCGCGCAGATGTTGGCCAGCGCGCCGTCGACGCTGAATTCGTTCCAGCACGCGCCGGCCAGCGGAGGAAGACGATACGACGGCAAGCCAGCACCCGGCACATAGGCGTCGTCGCTGAACTGCAGGTCGCGCGGCATCCACGGTACGAGCGCGCAACGCACGGCGCGCAGCACGTCCTCGGCTGCGCACTCGCGCCGCAGACTCAGGTGGTAGCCTAGCACCGCGCGCGAGGCGACCTCGATTAACACCACAACCCACAGGCGGTGGATCAGGCGCGGCTCGGTGCCGCCATGCGGTGACGGCACCAGTACTGTCATACGGGCGTCGAGCTTGTGCGCATCACACTCGACGCGTTCGAACGGCGCCACCGGTGGCCGGCGCGTACCGTCGCCGGCGCGCGCCTTGCGCACCGCCTCGGCTCCGCCGTCCAATTGGCGCGCCCGAGAGGGATGCTCGGCCAGTACGCGGTCAATGTAGCGGGCGAGCGTGACGTAGCCGCGTTTCTCGACATTGAACGGCCACTCGCCGCGACGCTCGAAACCGCGTGCACGCAGCTCGGCCAGAAACCAGCGGAACACCGCCATGCGCGGCCGACGCGAGGCTTCTAGGTCACTACGTTTGCCGAGTATCCGCTCACGCAGGCGCTCTTCGAGGCCCCGCCCCGCAGGCGACTCGAACACCCACTGCAGGGCTCCCACGGCTCCGCCGCTCCAGGCGTTGAGCTTGAGCGGTGCAGTTCGTTCGTAGGATTTGACGCGGGTATATGGCAGGAGGCCTCGCCAGCCGTTGACGCGGCCATCCGGGTGCGTTTTGAGGCAGCGCTCGGTCAGCAGCCGGTACGTCTGGACGCGGCCCAGGCTGCAGGCCGCTTGGATTTGGCGGTCGGTCGCGCCGTTTAGGTACAGGCGGATCGCGCGCTCGCGTCGCCGATAGAGCGCGCGTCGCTCGGCGGAAAGCGCGAGCTCGTCGATCGACGGCCAAGCGGCAAGATCGACGTCGTTCAATCCCGTGCCGTCGTTCAAGGAACCGCCTGCCCGTAAGCGTGAGCGTCGTGCCATCGGTCGCCTCCGCCAGCGCGTCGACCATTACGACACAAGATTAGTTGAAATCGCGCAGTACGTGACAAATTTAGTTGACGTCGCGGACGCGATAGTTACAGATTTAGTTGAAATCGCATCCGGCCGCTTCTCCTTGTAGATCAAGGGATTGCCGGAAATGCTGCGCCGCACAGGATTGGTTACAGATTTAGTTGTGCAAGCGCTTACACAACTAAAGTTGTGGCTATGTTTCAACTAATGTTGTGTCGATCGGCCACCTGCGCGATCTGCGGACGGCGTAGCGTCGGCGGCCGGACCGCTTCACCTTCCCGCAGAGCCGCTTCAGACGGCCTTTCGAGCAGAGTTTCGCGGTCGAGCCGAGCCAGCGTGAAGAAGCCTTATCCAGCTGGCATGGGCCAGTTTGTGCGGTCGATCCACGATTGCGACACAACTTTGGTTGAAATCGCCCATCGAGTTACAACTTTAGTTGCGCGGGCGCTGGCCTCATAGCACGCCGTGGCGGTGCTACTGAAGACGGGGGGACGTCGCGAAGGTAATCCTCCCGTCCAGTAGGCGGGAGGATTACCGGATGACCTCGCAGACGTGCAGCAGTTCGCCACGGAATGGATGTGGCAATACAATCACGAGCGCCCGAACATGGGTCTTGGCGGCATGACGCCGAAACAGCGGCTCATGGCGGTAGCATAGTCTCTACTTCTGACTCGCGTTAAAAGCGGGGGGATTACCGCCGCGCCGACGAGCAGGTTTTCCTCGACGGTGAGCCGCGGGAAGATGTCCCGGCCCTGCGGCACGTACCCGACCGGCGCGGTGGTGGAAGTGAAAAGCGCTGCAGATATGCGCGCGGCCGACCGCAACATCGCTGCTCTGGCCGTCGATGGCGTGTACCGCACCGATCATCACTTGGCCATCGCCCAAGGCCAAGCTATGCCCGACCGCGACCCGCGCGAAGTGGTGACGGTGTCGTACCAGCGGCGAAGGGCTCCGAGTTCCTCCGGGATCGCCAAGTCGATCGCCTTGGCGGCGAAGTCTACCGTGACGAGCAGCGTGATGTCCGCCATCGAGAAGTTTTCACCAGCGGCGAAGGGAAATTCGGTCAGCCGCGCGTTCATGTCCGTTAGCATTCGCGATTATCGTTCGTTGGCGATGGCCGAATGAACAGATTGGCGGGGAGCGGTACCGGGTTGGCGTCCAGACTGCTGCCGATGAGCAGGTAGCTGCAATCATCCGTTGGGTGTCCCTTATCGTCTGTTTCTCGGTAGTGGTAGCCGTCCGTCGCCAACACCCACACACCAGAAGCGTGCGCATCCAACACTTGGATCTCGGGCGCCCGGAATCGCTTGGCATTCAGCGTGCGTGTGACGGTGTGTCGCGCCGACGCCTCGGCATTCATGCCGAGATCTTCCAGCGCATTGATCGCGGTGTGGGGGCGGGTGAGCCATTCGATGTCCCCATCTTGTGATCGGATGCCGAGGGTGCAATCCCCGCAGTAAAAGACATAGGCTGCCCGTGCATCGCGGGGAAGCAGGAAGGCGATATACGACGCTTTCTCGACAAAGAACCGTTCGGTACGAAGATGTTGTTGAGCTTCTTCCAGCGTCGCGAGGACGGCTTCGATCGACGGTAGATCAGGGCTCATGCGATCGAGCACCTGGGCGATCCAGCATGCATTGAACTGGACGCCACGTTCACCGCGCGGGGCGGCATCCATGACGATAGAGAACGTATAGGTTTTGGATTCAAAGATGCCGCAAGCATCCCGATTGTCGGCGCACGTCGTTCCTTGCGTGCTATACCACTGCCAGGTAGCCGGAATTCGGTCGTTCATGTGAGCTTCGCATAGGAGACGATGACCTCGACGCGCTGCCTAATCACTTCTTCCCGTGCGGCGTCCCCATTGCTTGCCGCCTCGATTGCATATTCGAAGTCCCGGTGTTCCAGGAGGGCCGCGAGTTGCGTGCTGATGTACGTACGCATGTCGGCGTCCGCGGCCAATATCTCTTCGGCAATTTCGGGGCGTCCATCGAGCAACGTCAGTATATCTTCAACATCGTGGCTTTCCAGTGGGTCGCCGTTGCCGCGCGAGAGGTAGGCCACAAGTTTGGTGGCGACGAAGTGTGCGGGGCGCACAATCCTGACCGTGACGCCTTCGCCGACATCGTGGTGTTCCGCGCTGGCGAGCGCGTCCCGGTACCAGGCGTTCCCAAAGTTCAGGATGGCTTCATCATCGGGCATGAAGTCGACACGCATGCCGGCCAGGAACATCGCGCAGATCGGTGCTTCGTCATCTGGTTGCTCGCGAAAGCCCTTCTGGCGGAGTTGCTCTTTCAAGTTCTCCCAGTGGGGATAGCTCATGACATGCACGATGAGGTCAACGTCATCGGTGTGCCTGACTTGTTGCTTCGTATAGAGAGAGGTGGCCTCGCTCGTTCGGACAGATTTCTGAGATTTTTAAGTGGAACGTCCGGGGCGATCATGCTGCCAATTTGATCGCAGGCAGCGTCGCGAAGTATGCCTCATCCGGCGTCTGATCCGCCAGGCTCGAATGAGGTCGTTTCCGGTTGTACAGCTCGATGTATTGGCCGATGGAGCGCCTGGCATGGCTGACCGACTCGTAGAACCTGTCCGCATTTTTGTGGGCGAGGCGGTTGAACAACAGGTTATCCACGCGCCTGCGTGAATCGCTCGCCGAA
>NZ_JAWRYD010000154.1:0-341 GCF_046534765.1 Burkholderia sp. SIMBA_062 | reverse complement strand
CTCCGACGATCAATACATCCCGGGCGGCGCCCTGGCGTTCATAGAAGGCTGCTTTCATGCGTTGTGCTCCAATCCTTGCTGCACCAAAGAGACATGCGGCCGCGGTTCAGTTCACGGTATGTCGATATATCTTGGATGCCATGGGAGTTTTCTACAAGTAAGCACAAGTTTGATATATAGGTTCATTTTTTATACTATTGGCTGATGGACAAACCAGACACGCATGAATATCGATGTACGGTAGAAGCGACCGTTGCGGTCGCAGGCGGAAAATGGAAGCCGTTAATCATCTACTACCTGCTTAGAGGTACAAAGCGATTTGGTGAGCTTCGTACCCTCAT
>NZ_JAWRYD010000040.1:0-62501 GCF_046534765.1 Burkholderia sp. SIMBA_062 | reverse complement strand
TCTTTTCTTCTTCATCGGCATATCCATGACTTTTACACCTCATGATATGCCCCGCCCACGAAATCACGGATAGGTCCATTCCAAGCGGCGTGCCGCCGTGCCAATGCAAAGAGATGCCTTTGCCTGATTTGATACAACCGGCTGCCCCAACATGCCTAGCGGCCGCTCTTCGCTATCGAGACGCCCGTCGGACCGGCGAACGATTGTCGACTGCGCTGCGAGTCGCTGCCGCAAGCATGATGTTCGTCTCGATGGCTGCGTGCAGCAAGTCCGAACCTACCTACACTAGCGTTTCAACGGAGGCCCTGAACTACCTGCCGTATAACCTGGTTCGATTCACGATCACTGATCAATTCGGCAACAAGGCACGTGGTGGCGGCGATCTGGAACCCGGCACCGGTGAAGGCAGCATCACCTGCTGTTACCTGCTGAAAGGAACCGAATTCAAGGTTCAGTGGATTTATTACGACGCGGACGATTGGCGGCCGGGAGAGCAGGTAAAGAAGCAGCAGGGAGAGACGAGCGTGTCGTTGCCGCCGGCCGTGGTGCCCGATTCAATCGGTTCACGCATTCTCGAAGTGCATTTCTATCCGGACCGCCATGTCGAACTGTCCTTTCCTGGCCAGATATTGGGAAGTACGCGATTGCCGATCGTGGACGTGTCACGCGACCTGACGAAACGTTACGCAAGCCGGCTGGAAAAGAGGTATGAGGACAATGACGCGCAGCTGCACCGTCGCATTTCGAGAGTTGTCGCGCAAGCGTGGCTCAAGTACCGCTTTACCAACCGCAGTGATCTCGAGCAATACGCATATTACGTGCTGCTGGTGAATCCACGGTTCGATGCGCACCCCGAGGTGCACAAGCTGATCGAGTCGTGCAAAGGGAAGCCGGGAGCATTCGCGAAGGCGGTTGCAACCCTGCCCCCTGCTGTTACGAAGGAGCTCGGGACCGACCGGTTTCAAGCAGTTTCGGTGCCGCCGATTGCGACAGGGCTATTGCCACCATCACGAGAGGAGAATGGGCACGGCCGGACCTAATGATCGAAACGCAATTCGGCTCGATCAGGATCGATGCGGCACCACAGACCGTTCGTATTGCAGTCGACAAGATGACTGCCGCGAATTATCCGGAGCCAACTGCCTTACGTGGGAGCAACCATCCGCATCGGCGGGAAGCGCATGTCTCCGACACACTAAGACATGCGCGCTCGTCCGCATCACCGGTTCAATGAACGGGGGGCGTTGCGCCGCCCTTGTATCCCCGCGCCCATTCCTGACTCTGTTTGGCTGCCTGTTCGATGCGCGCCGCTGCGAGATCATCTTTCTTGCGCTGCTGCGCTTCCTTTGCGAGATTGCTCGCCCCGAACGTATCCTTGGCGCGCGTCCGGAAGTATAGCGACGGTGCCAGCACGTGATCCTGCCAGCTCGTCAACAACGTATCGTGGACCAGCATGTCAAATAGCACCATCACGTCTGGCGCAAGCGGATGCTTGCCTTCGATACCTTCCTTCCAGGCCGACACGAGCTCCATTTCAGCTTCTGGCAGCATGGCCGCCTCAACCGCGGCCGCGCTGGACTTGTTATCGGAATCCCACGTTTCCGGCAGATTTCGAATGCGCTCCGCGGCTTGCTTCAGACCGTCCTGGTATGGCGCGCGACGCAGCTTCTTTGCCGCTTCTTTCTCAAGCCGCTCCCAGATCGTCGAGTAATCCTTCGGCGCTTCCGCGACTAGCTGCTCATAGCGTTTTTGCGCCGCGTCGCTCGCAGCCTTCATCCCCCGCAGCTTCTCCTGATCCGCCTGGCTGCGACTGGCCACCATGCTCATGTTGATGCCTTGTCGCTGCAGTTCCCAGTCGAGCTGCGACTTCGTCGTCTTGCGCTGCAGGTCGGCGTCGGCCGTGTTGCGCTTCCAGTCGGCAACCGGATCCGAGATCGTGCGACGGAATTCCGGGTCCATGTAACGAGCAGCAATCCAGCGCATGAATACCTTGGCGTGCGGAACGAAGTCGGCACCAGGTTTGCGAGGCACGAGCGCGTAGTACGCGTCGACCAGTTGCTTGATGCGGTATTGCTTGCCGTCCACGTTGATCGGTTGTGCGATCGTGAATTTCCGGAAGGTGTCCGGCTTCTTGTCCCGCAAGTCCTCCATCGTATCCATGACGGCACCCGCCTTCAATGCTTCCAGCAGCATGTCTCGCAGAGGAATCCGCATCAACTCGGCGTTGAAACCCAGCGAACCCGTGGGCGCGCCGCCTACGACATCGCAACTCGTACCCGGATAAAGGAATTGCTCGCCACGGGTCTTCTCGAGACTGTCGAGACGCTGATAAAAGCGCATCTCGTGCGCCGCGGCGAAATGAACACAGCGCTGCACACTGGCCGGTATTCCGAGTGCTCGATCCTTGTAGCTGGTTTTGATCATTCCCAGATACGGCACCATGCCGATCAGTTCGCCCGTCTCTTCCGACATGGCAGACGAAACGGCATCGAGCAGTCCGACAAACTTGATCTGAATCGATACGCCGTCAATTGCGAGATCCATGTCGTCCCTGCGCTTGTATTTCTCCGCCAGATCGTTGATGAACGCACGCGCGAGCACGCATCCCCGGTCGGCGCCGAACACCGATACCTCAATGGCCCGAACTTTCGGCATCTGTTTCTTGACCGCGTGGTACGCAGCCTCGAACTGGTCTTTGGCTGCGATCAACCGCGTATCGACACCCGTGCCGAAAGCCTTCGCCATGACGGAATTGTCACGCACGATCGGCGCGTTCTCCATCGCTATACCGACAAAAAGACTGCGCGCAACCGCCCAGCCCGCCTTCATCGGGGCGCCTTTAACGTTGCTCTTGAAATCGTTCTTCGCGTTGCGCCACAGCAGCGTTCCGGTAGCCTTGGTGCGTTCCCAATATCGCTCAGGCGACGCATTCAGCACATTCATGACGCGCCGCGCCTGAGCGGGAAGCCGTTCGATATCCTTCCGAAGATCCTGAAATGCCTTATCGATTGGCCGAAGCGAAAAATCCCCCGCGAGAAAACCCTCGATGAACTGCTTCTTTACGTCGTCGACGCGCTTTTTCACGCTGGCCTGTTTGAGAGGCGTATTGACGCGCGTGAAAGACTTGGCGACCGCCTGCGCCCCGCTCATCGCCTTCTTGCCGCCCATCTTGGCCGCGGCTATGCCCGCATTGATCCACTCATTGGCCTTGGCCGACTCGTTGAGCGGAGTACCGAGACCAGAATAATAGAAACGGAACCAGAACTGATTGACTGGCCGATGCCTGTCGTCGTTGTCCCGGTGTGCTTCCCACAAACGGCAGATGTTCGAGTATTGCGAGCTCGACTTGTCATCGATATCGCGATTTCTGCCAAATGCATCGAAGAAAAATCCCATGCGAATCGTCGCGCCGCATGGCAGACAATCCCCTTTCGGATACATGTTCGCGTCTTGGCAGACGAGCTGCATGTACGCGGACATCGGCGTCGCGTCATCCGGATCGAGCTTGATTCTCTCAGCCATGCTGCTTCTCCTCTGCGCGCGGAGGCGGCATCAGGCCCTCGGGAATCGTCGGTACGTTCACCGACTTGAACTTGCCGCTCGCCAGTTCGGACAACACGTTCTTCGGCAGCGCTTGCACCGCCTTGGCGAACGCACCAGGCCTTCCGGCCGCTGCCCGCAGGATCCGCTGCACCTCCGGATGCGCGTCGAATCGACTGTTCACGAGCAAACTGAAATACGCGTACTGCTCGAGGTCATTCCGGTCGGTCAACCGGTATTTCAGCCACGCGGCCGCTACGGCCCGCGCAATGCGCCGATGCGACTGTCCATCCGTATCGTCGAATTTCTTGTCTAGTTGCTCCTGATAATGCGTCGCCATCCACCTGGAAACATCCACGACTGGAATTCGCGATTCGTCCAGAAGTTGCCCGGGGAACTGAAACTCGACGTGACGATCCGGATAGAAATGAACCTCAAGAATACGGCTGCCGACTTTCTCGGGAACGGCCGACGGCGGCATTACCACTTTGGTCTCGACTTGCTGCGCATGCGAGTCGTCCATCGTCCATCGATCTGCATCGTAGTACTTCCACTTGACCGTAAATTCCGTGCCCTTGAGCTTGTAACAACACGCGACGCTGCCGCCGCCTGCGCCGGGCGGGTCGTCTCCACCACCGCTTGCCTTGTTGCCATAAGCATCAGCGATGATGAAGCCGTTCATGTTGTACGGCAGATAGTTCCGGCCCATGACGGAAATTCCGCTGTAGTTCGGCTCGGATTTACCGCAAGCCGTCACGGCTGCGAACAACAGGCAAGTCGCCAGAACATGACCCGCCGTACGTGCCAGCTTCGTTCGTCTATGCATCGAAGTTTTCCCTTCTGAGTGACATCTTGCATGCCGTTCCATGGCGAGCAAGTGCCTGCTTTGCATTTGTGATCGACCGTCTTCGCGAACTCCCGAAGGCCGTCCGGTACGCGATGCCGACGGGCACCTGCCTGCGATCCCGATCGAACGCACCCGACTCAGCCATCTCGTACCTCCTGCACCCGATACGCATCGGTAATGGTGATCCGGGCCATCATGGGAATCCCGCTATAGGTCGGCTCCGACTCGCCACACGCGTTCGAGCTCAAAGCCACCGCAGGCAGCCCAGCCACCAGCACGGACCTACGCCACAGCACTACGCGCCTCCGGCATCCCACGCTCGTGCGCATCGCGAATCGCATCCCAGGTCGCATCGTCGATGGACGCCAGCGCCGCCTCGACGCTAGTTTCTCCGCGCGCCACGGCTTCGAGACGCGACTGTACGGCCGGATGCTCGTCGAACTGCGGCGCAACCTGCACGCCAGTCACGACATAGCAGAGCAGCCCGACCTCGTCGCCGATCCCGTGCGCCGCCGCGCGTTCGAGCTGCTCGACAACCACGTCATGCAGTTCCGCATCGGACAGATGATCGACGACCGCCGCCATCGTCTCCCGAAACTTCAGCACGAGCTTGTCCGGATACCCGAGCTCGATCAGCTGCGCATGTTGCCGCTCGCTGAGGCCCGGCGCGTCGCCCGGCGACATCGCGCCTTCGACCGCTGGCGTTTCGTTGCGCCATACGACCTCGCCAAGCCGCCGGTCGCGATACCGGATCTCGGCGAAAGGCGCGACAAACTGCTGCGCCTGCGTGTCGCTCCACACCTGCCGAAGCCGTGCGAATACATGGTTGTCGAAGAAAAACAGGTAGTACGCGCGACCGTTCGGCAGCACGTACTTCACGTACTGGCGCAAAAGCGCATCGAGCGCGTCGAACGACCACGCCGAACACAACCACGTCACCGCATGCAGATCGACAGCCTCCAGCCACAGCTGGCGCAGCAGTCGATGCTGCTCGGCATCCTCGTCGTCGAGCGCCTGACGGTCGAACGCGATCAGGTACGGCGCGATATCCGTATAGGCATCGAGCCCGGTATCGGTCCAGAGCGATGCATGGCGCAGGTCGCGCATGGCTGAGAGCTGCGTGTCCAGTTCCTGATACCCGCGCGTATCGACGAGCACATAAAGCCGCATCGCCCTACCGTCGTCGGCCTTGCGCTCAAGCGAGGCCTTCAGCGTCTCAAGAAACGCGGGCCACTCTGGCTCACGCGGATTCGGCGCTTCGTCGACTACCTCGCCCACGTCGCCCATATCGGTGACTTCGTCCATCAATCCGCCTCGACCATCGATTCACGACCGCTATGCGCATTCAGTACGCATTGCTTGCACGTGCCGCCCGGCATCGCGGGCAGCGGATACTGCATGCTCGCCGGACCGCTGAACTGGTGCTGGCCCCCCTTGAAATCAATCTTCCCCGGCGCGTGAATCTCGATGTTGCCGCCCCTGATCCGGATATACGCGCCGCCGGACGTCAGCAGGATCTCCTGCTTCGCGGCCACGTCGACGGCCTCGGTCGCCGCCATCATCTTCACGGTTTTCTGCGCGGTAAGTTCGATGTTGTCCGCGTGCGCCTGGACCTCGACGTTGCCCTTCGCGGCGAATAGCTTCATCCCCGCGTTCTGCGCGAACAGGCTGATGCGATCCCGGATGCCGGCGATCAGCGACTTCCCGCCGGTGATGAACGTGCTTTCCCCGCTGACGATATTGGTCTGCCGATCGCTCGCCAGATGGACCGACTGTTGCGACGCCACCCCGATCCCCGCCGGGCTCGCGAACAGCATCACCGGTTCCTTGAAAGCATTCGCATTCCCCGTCCCGCCACCGCCGGTCCTGCCGCCGCCCGCCGTCGCGCCCGGCACGCTGCTCTGCGTCACATCGGCGAACTGCTTCAACGCGTCGTGACCGGTGCCGAGACTCTCCGCCTGGTGCATCTCGCTGACCTGCGACATCGACTCGATCAGCCCCTCGGCGTTGGTAAGCTGCTGCTTCGCTTCGCTCACGTCGAGCGGCTGGCTGTTCGCCTGCTTGGGATGCGTCGTCACGTACAAACCCTGCCCGGCACGCATCGCGCCGTACGCGTCGGTGCGCAGATCGAAACCCGAGCCGAGATATGCGCCGCGCGTATTGCCGTTCTGATCGATCAGATAGCCGAGATGAAGTAGTGAATTCGCGCTGCTGCTGAACAGCCGCGCGCGGTTCTGCCCGGTCGCGTCGTCGAGCACCATCTCGTTATGCCCCGATCCCGCATACTCCTTCGAGCGGAAGCCCGACAGGATCCCGTCACTATGCCATTGCGGCTTGACGGCCCCGTTGTAGACGCGGTGCATCACGATCGGCCGGTCGCAGTCGCCGCCGAGGTAGCCGATCAGCACTTCCTCGCCAACGCGCGGAATATGAACGGCGCCGTAACCGCCACCGGTATCGGACTGCACGACGCGCATCCAGCACGATGCATTCTCGCGCCCTTCGCTCTGCCGGTCCCAGACGAACATGACCTTGATCCGGTTCAGCTCGTCCGTGTAGACCTCCTCCCCCTTCGGGCCGACGACGACGGCCGTCTCGAGTTGCATCGCGGGCTTGCGGTGCTCGAAGGGGCTCCGATACGGCACGCTCGCGCGCTGCGCCTCGACCTCGACGAGATAAAACCCGGCGGAGCCGTCGTCGTGTCCGACCTCGAACGCAGCCGCGTCCACATGACCGCCCTTCACCCGCGCCAGCTCGTCCTGCAGGCTATGCGGGAAGTTCGCTTCGTGGTCCGAGATCGGTAGATTGTTCTCGATGTATCGCGCGACGCCGATGGCCGCGAACTCGCGATCGCCGGCCGAATCACGGTCGTGCTCGGGATGACCGGTCAGCGTGAAGTGCCGGCCAGCATCGATCGCGCGCATGCCGCCCACGCCGAAGAAGCGCTTCGCGCGCGACTCCCACTCCTCGAGGCGAATCGTCGACAGATGTTCGCCGCGCTCGTGGCCCGGATACGTATAGGCGCCGGTGTATTCATAGATTTCCGCCTGGCCCGGCAGGTCGCCCTGGCCGGCCTTGGTCGGCAGCGTCGTGCCGTTCGGACTGCCCGCCGACGACGGCGATTTGTAGTCGAACGTGCGCGTCGTGTGTTGCGTGCTTTGCAACGTCCGCGACGCGGCCCATTGCGTGAAACCGGCGGTTTCGGTGCCCGTGCCCGACCGGTCGAACGTGACGGCATTCGGCGACAGCGCGTCGATCGCATGCAGGTCATCAGTGATGACGAGCGCGTGCGCCTTGCCGTCTTCGCTGTGCCGCCAGAAACCGAACAGCCCTTCGTCCTCCATCAACCGGTGCACGAAATTCCAGTCGGTTTCGCTCTGGCGGCAGTACGACCGGGACGGCAACGGCTTCGATAGCGCGAACTGATATTGGCCCTTGGCCTGCGGATGGCTGTCGAACACATCGGCGAGGATCGCATCGACCGGCTCGTCCTGCCAGTACCGCATGTCGCTGCGGAACTTGAGAAAGTGCATCCACGACGCGAAGCGGAGCTGGTAACTCGACAGGCCGCCATCCGCGCCGAGCCGGCGCGCCGTATGGATATAGCCGTTGATCGGCAGATACGACTTGTCGGCCTGCTGGATCCACAGCGTGATCGGCTGCGCGATGAGCGTCTTGAGCTCGATGTCGCTCGCGGCGGATACCAGGTCGAGCACAACCCCGAAGTCGCGGCCAAGCTCGGAACGCGTCACCGCGCGGCGCGGCACGAGCGCATTGTTCGGCAGCGACGGGATATCCGTCTTCAGCAGGCGGTCCTGCTGAATCAGGCCGCCGCGAATCGCCTGTGCCAGTTCGGTCACGTTCATGCGTCACCCTTTCTTCTCGTTCATCGCGAGCCTGCCGGGCCCGCGCTCTCAGGTCTCAAAGCCGTCGTTCAAGACCGCCTCACGACTGCTCATCGGGCCTCACCCCCAGCAGCTCGCGGATATGCGACAGCGATCCGTCGTCCTTCACGACGCTCTCGAGCCACTTGTGCAGCGGCATGTCGGCCCATTCGGCGGCCTTGTCCGCGAGATACGCGACCGGGCTGTGCGGCTCGGTCTGCCGGAAGTAACGCGCGACGGCGCGCAACTGGTCGACGGCCTGCGCGCGGTTCTGGATGCCGGCAATCATTTGCGTCATCGGCGGACGCGGAGCGGTCTGCGACTGCACATGGGTCTCCTGAGTGGGGAACGCATCGCCGAAGCTCGGCTCGAGGCGCTCGGGCTGCGCCTGCTGTGCCGACGGCGCATGCGGCGCGCTGCCCGTATAGCCCTGCTCGCGCGCAAAGCGCTCGGCGAGCCGGTACACGGTCTCGAACGCGTCGCGCGCCTGCCGGAAGCTCGGCGCCGAATCGCCCGCACGTTCGACGAGCCGCTCCTCGAACGCGTCGAGCGAAAACTCGAACGCCTTCAGATTGGCGAGCAGCGTCGTGTAGAACGCGATCGGTGTCACGCGTCGCGACGCATCGACCTGCTCGACCGACGGTTTGCCGCGCGCGATGTCGTCCGCGTGATCGGGGTCGCGCTTCACGGCCTGCGCCACATGCTGCGCGACTTCCCAGTCAAGCGTGGTGAACGCGTTCGACGCGCCTTCCGTCACGGGAATGCCGCGCAGCAACTCGGCCGTGCGGCCGGACAGCCACGCGACGTTGCCGAGCCGGTATTCAACGTCGTCGCCTTCGGGCAGCGGATGCACGGTGTCCCAATAGTCGCGGCACAGGCCTTCCAGCAGCGCATAGCCTTCGGTGAGGCCGGTGATGCCGTCCTCCAGCGCGAGCGCCTCGGTCAGCCACACGGCGAGCCGCAGGTCCTTGGTGCGCGTGCGCAGCAGCTCGCCCGCGTGATCGACGACGAAGCCCCAGTCGGCCTCCTTGATCTCGGTCACCCACTCGCCCTGGTCGAGCGTCGGATCGTCATAGCGCCGCGCGTCCTGGATCGCGTCGAATTCGTTCGAGAACAGCAGGTCGTCACCGCTGGGCGACGCATCGCTGATCGGCGTCAGCAGCTCGGGAAGATTGATCGGCATGGTTCGGTCAGTTCATCAATGCGTGTTGCGCGGCCGTGCTCATTCGACGGTGTACGCGAATTCGCCGGCCTCGTCCGCGCGCACCGCGATGCGCGCGATGGCCGCGCCGTCGGCGATCCGGCCGAGCACGTGGCCCGCGATCTCCGGCAGCAGCGTGCCGTTCAGGATGTGATCGACGTTGCGGGCGCCCGAGTCGACCTCGGTGCAACGCGCGAGCACCGCATCGACGAGCGATTCGTCCCACTCGAATGCGGCCTTGTGGTTCGCGTCGATGCGGCGGCGGATCCGTTCGAGCTTCAGCTCGATGATCTCGGCCAGCACGTCGTCGGAAATCGGGTAGTACGGCACGACCTTCATCCGGCCGAGGAACGCGGGCTTGAACGTCTTGTACAGCTGCGGACGCAGCGCCTCGGCGAGCGCGTCCGGCTCGGGCAGCTCCTCGGCCGGCTTGTTCAGGCACGCCTGCATCACCGCGGCCGACCCGACGTTCGACGTCAGGATGATGAGCGTGTTGCGGAAGTCGATCTCGCGCCCTTCAGCGTCGTCCATCGTGCCCTTGTCGAACACCTGGAAGAACATTTCGAGCACGTCCGGGTGCGCCTTCTCGACCTCGTCGAGCAGCACGACGGAATACGGGTTGCGACGCACGGCCTCGGTCAGCACGCCGCCCTCGCCGTAGCCGACGTAGCCCGGCGGCGAACCCTTCAGGCCCGACACGCTGTGCGCTTCCTGGTATTCGCTCATGTTGATCGTGACCATCTTGCGCTCGCCGCCGTACAGGATGTCGGCCAGCGCGAGCGCCGTCTCGGTCTTGCCGACGCCCGACGGCCCGACGAACATGAACACGCCGCGCGGCTTGTTCGGATCCTCGAGGTTCGCGGTCGCCGTGCGCACGCGCTGCGCGATCGCGTCGAGCGCATGGTCCTGGCCGATCACGCGCGCGCTCAGCAGCGGCTGCAGGTTCAGCACGGTGTCGATCTCGTCCTTCACCATGCGGCCGAGCGGAATGCCGGTCCACGCGGCGACGATCTCGGCGACGACGTGGCCGTCCACCTGCAACGGCACCATCGGCTCGCCGCCCTGCAGCGCGTGCAGCGCCGCGACGCGTTCGGCCAGCTTCTCGCGGGTGGCCGGCACGTCGACCGGCTCGCCGTCTTCCGACGGGCCGCGCGCCTTGTCGAGCGTGTCGCGCAGTTCGGTGATCTCGGCGACGATCACGCGCTCGGCTTCATAACGCGCCTCGTCCTCGGTCAATTGCGCGAGCGCCGTGTCGCGCGCGCCGCGCAGCTCGCCGAGCCGCTCGTCGTGCGACGCACCGCCCGCCGATTCGCGCTCCAGCGATGCGATTTCCGCATCGATGCGCTCGATGCGCTTCTTCGTGTCGTCGATCGCCGCCGGCGTCGCGCTGTGCGCGAGCGCGACCTTCGCGCACGCGGTGTCGAGCACGCTGATCGCCTTGTCCGGCAGCTGGCGGCCGCTGATGTAGCGATGCGACAGGCGCACGGCCTCGGTGATCGCGTCGTCGAGAATCCGCACGTTGAAGTGCTTCTCCATCAGCCCGGACATCCCGCGCAGCATCGCGGCCGCGAGCGGCTCGCTCGGCTCCTCGACCTTCACGACCTGGAAACGCCGCGCAAGCGCCGCATCCTTCTCGAAGTACTTCTTGTATTCGCTCCACGTCGTCGCGGCAATCGTGCGCAGCTCGCCGCGCGCGAGCGCCGGCTTCAGCAGGTTCGCCGCGTCGTTCTGGCCGGCCTGGCCGCCCGCGCCGATGATCGTGTGTGCCTCGTCGATGAACAGGATGATCGGGTGCGCGCTCTTCTTCACCTCGTCGATCACGCTCTTCAGACGGTTCTCGAACTCGCCCTTCACGCTCGCGCCGGCCTGCAGCAGCCCCATGTCGAGCACGTGCAGCGCGACGCCGCGCAACGGCGGCGGCACGTCGTCGGCCGCGATCCGCAGCGCGAGCCCTTCGACGACCGCCGTTTTGCCGACGCCGGCCTCGCCGGTCATGATCGGGTTGTTCTGGCGGCGGCGCATCAGGATGTCGATCGCCTGGCGGATCTCCGCTTCGCGGCCGATCACCGGGTCGATCTTGCCGTCGCGCGCACGCTGCGTGAGGTTGGTCGTGTACGTGTCGAGCGCGGGCGTCTTCGACGGGCCGGCCGCCAGCGCGGCGCCGTCGGTGGCCGACGCGACGTCGCCGTCTTCCGTATCCGGCTGGCGCGGCTCGGCCTCGCTCGAGCCGCCCATGATCTCGTCGAACTTGTGCTTCAGGTCCGTCACGTTCATTTCCGCGAACTGCGACGACATGCGCTGCGCGAACTGCGCGAGATCGGGCGCGGTCAGCAGCGCGAGCAGCAGGTGCCCCGAGCGAATGCGACCGAGCTGCGAATCGAGCGACGCGATCAGCCACGCCTGCTCGAACAGCGCGATCAGATGCACGGAGAACACCGGCGTGCGCGTGTTGCCCGTCTTCAGCCGTGTGAGTTCGCGCTCGAGATCGGCACGCAGCGCATGCGGATCGACGCGGCTCGCGCGCAGTGCGAGCGGCAGGTCGCCCGTCGCTTCGTCGAGCAGCGCGAGAAACAGATGCTCCAGATCGACCTCGTAATGGCCGCGCGCCAGGCACGCGCTCGCCGCACGCTCGGTCGCGTGCCGGCACAGCGGATTCAGTTTCGTGATCAGGGTCTTCAGAGGCGTGCTCATGGCGTCGATCTCAGGTTCGATTGGTGTTTATTGTCGTTTGGAATCAGTGAATCACGTGCAGTTCGTAGCGGGCGTCCGAGCGGTCGTGAAGCGCGTCGCGCGTGCAGAGGAACGCGTCCCAGCCGAGCCGCGAGCCCGCGCCGAGCACGCTCGCGCCCACCTCGGTGCGCTTGAGCACGAGCTTCACCTCGTATTCGAGCGTGACGCCGGCGAGCAGCGTCAGCATCCGTTCGAGCGCGACGGCGTGCGCGCCGCCGGGCAGGAATGCCTCGTAGTCGCGCTTGGACAGCGGGCCGACGACGATCCGCGCGCGCATGTCGCGCTGCCACACACGTTCGCCCACGAGCGCCGTCGCGCCCAGCACCGCGTTGACCTCGCCGAGCACGCTCAACTGGTCGGGCGGCACGTCGTACCATTTGCCGACGAACTGGTCGATCTTCACCGGCACGCGGAAGTAGTCGGACAGCGCGCGCTGCAGGTACGCGGCCGACATCGGCCGGTGCCGCGCGGCGAGCGCGTAACCGGCGACGGCCTCGTCGAGCACGCCGCCCGCGCCGGCCGCGAGGCTGTCGCGGATCTCGTCGCTCGGCACGCCGGCGATCGCGAGCAGCAACGGCAGGTAGCGCTCGTCGCGATCGAGTTCGTAATGGAACGGCAGCCGGTATTTCTTCCACGCCGCGTAGAACAGCGCGGTCGCGCGGTTCGAGAACACGTCGAAGAAGGCGCGTGCCGCGTGGTCGCGCTTCAGGTGCTCGCGCGCGACGATCTGCTCGGTGTAGTGCAGCGGCAGCGCGCCCTGAGCGCCGAGCAGCCCGAAGAACGCGGGCGTCAGCTCGACGTGACCGAGCTCACCGGCCGCGAGCGCGGCGTCGCGTTCATCCCCGGAATCGAGCAGCGCGCCGCCGTCGTGAAACGAGCGGGCGCCTTCGATCTCGCTCGGCGGAAAGCCGAGCGACAGCGTGTTGCGGAATTCGATGTGCTGCGCGACGACGTCGCCGTGCCGCCATGCGCCGGGCGCATCGGACGCCTGCCGCGCGAACAGTCCTTCGAGCACGCGCACCGCCTGGAAGAATTCGAAGCGGTGCGGCTCGTCCAGCAGCGCGTCGACTACGCCAGGATCGATTCGCCGGTTCGGGGCTTGCATCGGATGATCTCCTCGCCGGTGCGCTTCGACACCACGACTAGTTGAACGAAACTGTTGAGGTGGACATACAGCCCGAAGAAGCTGTCGAGCACGCGCACGAACGACGCGAGGCTCGCGCCGACGAAGTGCTCCTCGTCGATCGTCAGCCGGATCTCGATGCCGCGCACGAAGGTCGCGAACGGCTTGCCGGGCAGCCACTGCACGGCGCCGCGCTGCTCGACGCCGGCGAGGCCGTCGATCTGGCGCATCGACACGGCGGTGCGCCGCAGGTCGTACAGCGTCAGCATTTCCTTGAGCGGCGCGAGCCCGTGCGCGACCAGCGACACGTGGTTCAGCGCGAGGTGCGACACGAGCCGCCAGTGCGCGGCGCGGCCGCGCTCGAAACGCACGCTCTGGGTCGGGCGCCGCAGCAGCGAGATGCCGCTCGTCTGCGCGCCGCCTTCCTGGAACAGGTCGCCGCCTTCGAGGCCGAATGCGAGCATCGAAGGCAGGTCGCGGTTCGTGCAGGTGAGGTCGAGGCTCAGCGTGTCGGTCTGCGGCGACGTCGGCTCGAAGTCGATGTCGACGATCGAGATCTCCGTTTCGTATCCGGGGCTTTTCTGCGCGACCCAGTCGTTGCGGCGCGCGAACCAGTAATGACCGATCCGCGCCGATTCGCCGTGATGCAGCGAATAGAACGGCCGGAACTCGATCACCGATTCCTCGTGCGCCTGCTGCCGGACGAGCTTCACCGAATCGATCGAGTACACCTCGTACGCGAACGCGCGGCGCGCTTCGGCGATCACCGGGTACGACACCGCGCGGTGCGTGATGCGGATCGGCTCGCCGTGCTGGCGGAACAGGTTGACGATCGGCGTGCAGAACAGCCGGAAATGGCTGGCCGTCAGCAACTCGAGCAGCCGCGCGACGTGCGAATCGCTGCGCACGTCCTGCAGCACCAGATGCAGCGTCGCGCGCTGGCAGCGGCCCGACGCGCGCGCGATCGCCGCGACGTCGAAATCGACGAAATCGAACTTGTCGGGGAACGCGAAGTATTCGGTGAGCAGGCGATAGGCGGGGTGCGACTTCGCCGGGTAGTCGATCAGCGCGTCGTCCTCGTCGAAGCCGGCGTGCGCGATCGGCAGCTTGCGCAGCGCGGTCCAGCGGCCGTTGCGCTCAGGCTCGACATACGCGCCGAGCACGTTGACGAACAGGCAATCGGTCAGCGCGGCGACGAACGACTGTTCGCCGTGCAGGTGCGCACGCAGCGTGGGCAGCTTCAGCGCGCCGAGATCGAGCTGCGCGGCGAGCGATTCGAACGTGATCGAGATCACGCCCGTCGCGTTGGACGGCAGCACCGTCGCGCTCGGCGCGAGCGCGACCGGCATGTAGCGCGCTTCCGAAATGCGGATCGGCGCAAGCGTCACGTCGTACGCGGTGCGGAACCGGCACTGCACGCCGCGGATCGGACGGCTCTTCAGCTCGGTGCCGCGGTCGATCACGACCGGTTCGGTCTGCTGGCCCGGCGAAGCCGGCGTGAATTGCGCGATCGAGCACGACGGGAACGGCCGCAGGTAGTGCGGATACAGCACTTCCAGCAGCGCTTCGGTGAATTCCGGGTAGTCGTCGTCGAGCTTCTTGTTGATGCGCGCACCCAGCAGCGCGAACGACTCGATCATCCGCTCGACGTGCGGATCCTCGCAGTGCTCGCCGGACAATGCGAGCCGCGCGGCGATCTTCGGATAGCGTTCGGCGAAATCTCGCGAATAGCGCCGCAAAAACGATAATTCGCGCTCGTAATACGGCAGCAATTCTTCCATCGACGACCCCGAACCTCAATATTTCCTGCCGGACCCTGTTCCTCCACCGGGCGGTCCGGCCCGCTCGGCGGCTTGACTCACAGCATTCTTGCCGCGCGTGTGCGCGTGACCGAATACTGCAGCGTCGACGGCTGCAGCATCGCGTCGAAATTCACCGGCTCCTCGGCCGGATGCACGACGAGCAGCGCCTGGATCGCGAAGTAAAGCGCGTTGGTCGACTGTTCGTTCAGCTCGAACGTCACCTGCACCTGCTGCAACCGCGGCTCGTGGCGCGCAATGGCCTGCTGGATCGACTTGCAGATGAACGCGCGGTCGTAATGGCTCGCGAGGCTCAGCCCCGCGAAATCGTTCAGCCCGTAGGTCAGCACCGATTTCTGGCATTCCGGCAGCGCGGCCAGCTCGATTTCGGTGTGCGCGATACGGGTGTTGAGGATCGCCTCGACGTCGCGGGCGACCGTGTTCTTGAGCTCGTCCAGCGACAATTGCCGCATCGCTGCCGAGGCCGGCAGGTGCGGTTCGTCGTCGAACAGCTTGTCGAGAAAACTGGGTTCGAATCGTTTCATCAGCCGGCTCGCACAGCGAAAACGGCAACGGGGACGCGCGCGCCCCGTTGCCGCAACCGACCTTAGACCGCGTAGGTCTTGTCGTTCTTCGTCAGGCTCCAGGCGCCTTGCGTGTTGCCGCCCTGGTTGCCGCCGATCTTCTGCTGGGTTTGCTTCCACTGCACAGCTGCGTACTTCAGCGAGAACGTCTCGAGCGGCAGACCTTCTTCGCGAACGCTCGGGGCGATGCTCGAGATGATCACGTACTTGAGCTTGACTTCCAGATACTGCACGCGCTTGCCTTCGCCGTCAGCGCGCGAGAAATGGACCGTCACCTCGTCGAACGTGGTGCCGCCCGAAGCGTGTTGGTACAGCAGCGGGCTCGACGAATCGATTTCCTTCGTGAAAATCATGTCGCCGTGCTCGCAACGCGTCATCGTGTGACCGCCAGCGGTCGATGCGGTTGCCGAACGCGGTTGAACGATCGAGTGATCCCACGATTTCAACTCGATCCAGCCCTGGTGGTCCTTGTCCGCGGACTCGCCCTTCACCGCGGGACTACCAAACTGCAAGTGCATATGTAACATGGCCCTTCGACTCCCCAAAGAGGTGGTTTTAACGTCCTACCCAGGCGGCCCGCCCGGGCGATCTACTCGCTTATGAATTTGCCGGTTTGGGCAGATCAGCGACAAGTCGCAGAGAAATCGAGAGTTCGTCGAGCTGAAAGTGCGGGCGCAGGAACGCGACCGAACGATACGAGCCCGGCTTGCCCGGAATCTCCGACACTTGTATGGATGCCTCGCGCAGCGGGAATTGCGCCTTCTGTTCCTGCGATGCGTTGTCGTCGAGCAGGACGTACTGCGAAATCCACCGGTTGAGGAAAGTCTCCACGTTCTGCGCCGATGCGAAGCTGCCGATCTTGTCCCGCATCATCGCCTTCAGGTAGTGCGCGACGCGCGATACCGAGAAGATGTACTGAAGCTGGGCGGACAGGACGGCGTTCGCATTCGCGCTGTCGGTGCTGTATTTTTTCGGTTTCTGCACCGATTGCGCGGCGAAGAACGCAGCGTAATCCGAGTTCTTGCAATGGACGAGCGGGATGAAGCCGAGGTCGCTCAGCTCCTTCTCGCGGCGATCGGTGATCGCGATTTCGGTCGGGCACTTCAGCGCGACTTCACCGTCGTCGGTCTTGAACGTGTGGGTGGGCAGATCCTCGACGAGGCCACCGCCTTCGACGCCGCGGATCGCCGCGCACCAGCCGAAGTCGTCGAACGCGGCGGTCAGGCGTGCCGCGAACGCCCACGCCGCGTTGCACCACAGGTACTTGTCGTGCTCGGTGCCGTCCACATCCTCGACGAAGTTGAAGTTCTCCGCGGTCTGGCCGTCCTTCGGATTGAACGGCAGGCGGCCGAGGAAGCGCGGCAGCGTGAGGCCGACGTAGCGCGAATCCTCGGAATCGCGGAACGACTTCCACTTCGCGTATTCGACCGTGTCGAACACCTTGCCGAGATCGCGCGGCTTGCCGAGATCGGAGAACGACTCGAGGCCGAGCAGCTCCGGCGACGCCGACGCGATGAACGGCGCATGCGCGGCGGCCGCGACGTGCGACATCTGCTCGATGAAGTACATGTCTTCCGGCTGGCGCGAGATCTCGTAGTCGCCGATCAGCGCACCGAACGGCGAGCCGCCGAACGTGCCGAACTCTTCTTCGTAGACCTTCTTGAACAGCGCGCTCTGGTCGAACTCGCTCGCGCCCTTGAAGTCGCGCACGAGGTCGCGCTTCGGGGCGTGCAGCGCCTTGATCTTGATCGTCTGGCCCGTGTTGCTTTCCTTGACCAGATAGTCCATCCCGCGCCACGTGCTTTCGAGGCGCTGGAATTCCGGCGCGTGCATCACCGCGGACAGCTGCGTGGAGATCAGCCGGTCGAGCTCCGCGACGCGCGCGTCGATCGTCGCCGACAGGTTGTCCGACACGATCACCGTGCCGTCGAGCACCTGGTGCACGAGTTCGCCGATCAGGTCCTTCGCACGCGCATGCTCGGAATCGGATTTCGCGACCTTGCTCTTCTCGACGATGTCGTCGAGCAACGAAGTCCCGGCGGCGTATTCCGCGCCGCTCGCTTGGGCCGCAGCCGTTTGCTGGTTCATCTCAATACTCCGTCGTCATTCGCCGTCTTTGTCGCCGCCCGAGCCCTTCGCGAGCTCCTGCAGCTGCTGCGTGTTCTTCAGCACTTCCGACAGCAGATCCTCGAGCTTGTCGTTGCCGGCGAGCTTGTTGCGCAGGTCGGCGAGCTTCGAACGCGCGTCGAGCAGGCGGCGCAGCGGCTCGACCTGTTCGACGACTTCGTCCGGGCTGAAATCCGACAGCGAACGGAACTTCAGGTCGACCGCGAACTTGCCGCCTTCCGGGCTCAGGCGGTTTTCCACCTGAAACGCGGCGCGCGGCTCGATCGCCTTCATCACGTCGTCGAAGTTGTCGCGGTCGATGTTGACGAACTTGCGGTCGCGCAGCTTCGGCTGCTCGATTTCCGACTGGCCCGCCAGATCGCCGACGACCCCGACGACGAACGGCAGTTCCTTCACCTCGATCGCATCGCCCTTCTCGACCTCGTAGGTCAATTGGACGCGCGGCGGCCGAATTTTCTGCAAGCTTTTCTGAATGCTTTCTTTCTTGGCCATCTCGACGGCTCCCAGGTTAGTTGTGGTTATCGCGTCAGTTGCGGTCAGTTGCGCAGCGCGCTGAACGGATCGGCTCCGCCTTTCTGCCCCGCGGCCGCCTGCGGCGCGGCGGGCGGCGTCGGCGCGGTCGTTGCCGCTTCAGCGGCCGGTGCCGCACCGGCCTTCGGACGATGAACGATACGGCGGGGCGCACGCGCCTTCGTGACGCGTTGCTCCGGCGGGAACAGCGCCGATTCGCCGAGCGTGTCGCGCAACTGCTTCGCGAGCGCCTGCGCGTCCGACTTCGCGTCGCCCGCGAGCGACGAGTCCTGGCGCAACTCGCCGAGCGACTGCGTCGCGATCCGCAGGCCCGCGACGGCCAGCACGCTCTTGGCCTGGCGATCGGTCGCGTCACGCTGCAGGGCTTCCTGCGCGGCGACGATCGCCTGGCCATAGTGGTTCTGCGCAAACTGGATCTGCGCGATGCGCGACCACGGCTCCTCGCGCGTCGGATCCGCCTTCGCGAGTTGCTGGTACAGGCCGAGCGCCTTGTCCTGGTCACCCGACTTCGCAACGGCGTCCGCATCGGCCAGCGACTTGTTGAACACCTCGGCAGTCGGCGGCGCCGGCGGCTGGCTCGCGCAACCGGCGATCACGCCGCAAGCCAGCACTACCCCAGAAAGTTTTGCGAAGAGACGGTCTTTCATCTTATATCCACCGGCGCGTGAGTATTAAAATCGTTGAGAATCTGGTTCTTTTGCTTTGCATGAAGCGCGCGGGTATAGTACCGATCAATTTTTCATAATTCAATCGCTGCGTGCAGAGTAATTCCTTTTAAAACCGGGCGCTACCCCTCGAAACGCCTCTGGCAAAGGCCCGGCGGCGGCTTTCCCATCGACCGGAATGCGCAAGTTTTACTCGGCCGGCCACGCGTCGCCGGGGCGACGGAAAAATTTTCCGAGGACGCGATGCGCCGCACGTGTGCTTAATAGTTGAACGCCAGATAAGGCGGGCATGCGCGGAGAACGCGGAAGGCCCGGTAGTTTTGACAGGGGAGTTAAAGGCGGCACGCCGGAAATACGATGAGATCGTCAATGATTCGCTATGCGCTGCCGCTGATTGCCTGCGCGCTCCTGGCCGGCTGCGCGGCCGCCCCGCTGCTCGGCTCCGCCGCGAGCGCCGTGCTGCAGGCTGCCGGCGTCGGCAAGCCCGAGCTGCCCGATGCCCAGAAGCCGCCGCGCAACATCGGGCTCACGCTCGCCGCCGCGCCCAACCTGAATGCCGCGAACGATCGCAAGCCGCTCGCATTAGTGGTGAGACTCTACGCGCTGAAGGATCCGACTTCGTTCCAGCAGGCGCCGTTCGATGCGTTCACCGATCCGACCAAGGAAAAGGCCGCGCTGGGCGCCGATCTGCTGAACGTGCGTGAAATCACGCTGATTCCGGGCCAGCGCTATACCGCGACCGAAAAGGTATCGCGCGAAGCGCAGGCATTCGGCATCGTCGCGCTGTTCCGCGATCCCGCCATCCAGCGATGGAAACTGACGTTCGACCCGGCGAAGTCGGAGAAATCCGGCATAATCATCGGCCTGCATAATTGCGCGATGACGGTCACCGATGGCTCCGTGATCGCCCCGCAACAAGGGGCGCCTTCGCAACCGCTGAATATGCTTTCGTCGGTCAGCTGCGGTTAAAGACATGACGCGCGAATGTCAATTAACAAGAGTTAACAAATTGGCGAGTTAATTCGGGCATGACCACATCGATTACATCGCAACGCCACATTAACCGGATTTGACATGAGTTATTCGGCCAAGGTGCTGTGGGGGGAAGGGCTGTTCCTCCGGCCTCAACACTTTCAGCGGCAGGACGCCTACCACGAGGCGCGCCTGTTCGAATCCATCCAGGCGATCCAGCCGTACAACTGGGGCCTGCGCTCGGTGCGCATCGACCGCGATGCGCTCGGCAGCAACGTGCTGCGCGTGGCCGCGCTCGCGCTCGTGTTCCCGGACGGTGCGCTGTATGCCGCGCCGCAGGCCGACGCTCTGCCGCCGCCGATCGCGCTCGACACGCTGCCCGACGGCATCAACGAATTCGTGTTCTACCTCGCGCTGCACCCGTTGCGCGAGAACGGCACCAACTACAGCGACGACCCGGCCGCCGGCTTCATGACGCGTTTCGTCAGCGAGCAGACGAGCGTCGCCGACAACTTCACCGACGCCGCCGAAGCCGACATCACGTTCCTGAAGACGCAGGTCAAGCTGATCGCGCACAGCGAGCCGCGCGACCAGCTGCTGTCGGTGCCGCTCGTGCGCGTGCGCCGCACCGCGACGTCCGGCTTCGAGATCGACGACAACTTCGTGCCGCCGTGCCTCGCGATCGAGGCTTCGCCGATCCTGCACCAGCGGTTGCGCCAACTCGTCGACGCGCTGCAGGCGAAGGTCAACGCGCTGTACGGTTTCCACCGCGAGCCGTCGAAGAACATCATCGAGTTCCGCTCGGGCGACATCGCGTCGTTCTGGCTGCTGCACACCGCGAACGCCGCATTCGCGACGCTCGCGCACTTGCACCAGCATGCGGCGCTGCATCCGGAACGACTGTTCCAGGAGCTGCTGCGCCTCGCGGGGCAATTGATGACGTTCTCGAAGGGCTATACGCTCGCCGACCTGCCCGTGTATCGCCATGACGATCCGGGCCCGAGCTTCGCGCGTCTCGACTTGATGCTGCGCGAGCTGCTCGACACAGTGATCTCGACGCGCTACTTCGCGATCACGCTCGACGAGGTGCGTCCGTCGTTCCACCTCGGGCGCCTCGATTCCGGCAAGATCGACGACAAGACCGAGTTCTACCTGGCCGTGTCCGCGGACATGCCGAACGTCGAGCTCGTCGATGCCGTGCCGGCCCGCTTCAAGGTCGGTGCGCCTGACGACGTCGACAAGCTCGTGCTGTCGGCGATGCCCGGCGTGCGGCTGTCGTACACGCCGCAGGTGCCGCCCGCGATCCCCGTGCGGCCGGGCGCGTGCTATTTCTCGCTCGATTCGCGCGGCGCGCTGTACGAGCGCATGCTGCAGGCCCAGTCCGCGATGATCTACGCGCCGACTGGCATCAATGACCTGAAATTCGAACTGATCGCGGTCACCTCATGAGCTACGCGCCCTCCCTGTTCGGCGACAACACGCCGGCACCGTTGCAGACCCCGGCGTCGACCGACGCCGCGTTCCAGGCCCGTTCGCTGGTCGACCTGCTGTACGACGGGTTCTTCATGCTGTTCCTGCTGAAGAACGGTCGAGAGCCGGACAGCGCGAGCGAGTTCAGCACGAAGATCCAGGAATTTCTGTCGGATTTCGAGCGCGGCGCGAAGAAGCTGAATATCGCCGCGGAGGACGTGTACGGCGCGAAGTTCGCGTATTGCGCGGCGGTCGATGAAATGGTGCTGTCGTCGCAGTTCAAGATCCGGGCCGACTGGGAGCGCCGGCCGCTGCAGCTCGTGCTGTTCGGCGAGCAGCTCGCGGGGGAGAAGTTCTTTCAGTATCTCGAGGATTGTCGCGCGCAGGGCGCGGCGCGGTTGCAGTCGCTCGAGGTGTTTCACATGTGCCTGCTGCTCGGCTTCCAGGGCAAGTATCTGCTCGAAGGGCCGGAGAAGCTGGCTTACCTCACTGCGCGGCTGGGCGACGAGATCGCGCATATGAAAGGCAAGCGCGCGCCGTTCGCGCCGCATTGGCCGCTGCCCGATCAGATCGCGCATCGGTTGAAGCGCGAGGTGCCGGTTTGGGCGATCGGGGCGGTGTTCGCGCTTGTGGCCCTGCTCGGGTATCTCGGGCTCAATACGTATCTGAAGGACAAGACGTTGCAGGCGTTAGCGCCTTATTCGCAAGTCGTCAAGGTCGGACCGGAGTCTGCGAATTTGACGATTTCGTTACCTTGAGGGGCTTCGTATGGACGTTGTCGATTCATGAAAGAAGGACCGCTCGGCGGTCCTTTTTTACTGTGGCGCGTGGCGCGCGTCGTCAGAGCAGGATGAACTCATCGTTGTCGACGTAGAACACGAATGCATCGAACAATTGCGCGACCGTTGGTTCGTCGACCTGGTCATGTGCGTTGATCACGATGTCCTCGATCGTCGCGCTGCTCAGCGTCACGCGCCAGCCGGGGTGCGGGGCGGTGGCGGGTGGCGTGTCGGCTTCAGTGTGGTCGGCGTCTTCGGTGAACGCGCCCTCTGTATCGAGCGTCCATGGTGTCGGCGGCAGACACAGCCATCCGGAGAAGTCGCCCGGGTGTTCGAGAATGTGCTTCAGCGACGCGGTGGCCGCGGTGATGGTCGACATGGGTAGTGCGGTGGTAACGAGGATGAGTTTTTGCTGGGTGCCGCAGTGTCACGTTGGCAGGCCGTCATTATGCCGATTCCACGACGGGGAAATTGGTCGGGCTTGGTTATCCTGTGTCGTGCGAGTGCCGAAGGGATTGGCTCGACGACAACACCGCGGGAAGAGGTATCCGGAATTTCGTGTGCGAGGCGGGCTGAGTTCAGAGTCCATTGTTGAATCGTTCCGTATAAACCGGCGCGAACTGAGTCATGGCGCTCTTCGGACCTATCCGTGATTTCGTGGGCGAGGCATATCATGCGGAGTAAAAGTCATGGATATGCCGATGAAGAAGAAAAGACAAACCGTAGCGCGTCAGGCAGCGGCCCGCGGGCCGCTGCCTGAACTGCCCAAGGAACTGCTGGACCAGTTGGTCAAGGGGCCGATGACGCCAACCGAGGTCCAGGATCTGATGCTGGCGTTCAACAAAGCGATCATCGAACGCGCAATGGGCGCCGAGATGAATCTGCATCTAGGCTACCCGTCTGGCCAGCCCAAGCCGCCCGGGCAGGTCAACGAGCGCAACGGCGCCAGCGGCAAGACGGTCATCACCGATCGCGGCCCGGTCCGGGTCGACGTGCCTCGTGACCGTGACGGCAGCTTCGAGCCGATCCTGATTCCGAAGCACGAGCGCCGCTTTACCGGCTTCGACGAACGCATCATTGCGATATACGCGTGGCATGAGCGTGCGCGAGATTCAAGGGTTTCTGGCCGAGCACTACGGCACCGAAGTGTCGCCCGACTTCATCAGCTCGGTCACCGACGAAGTGATGGCCGAGGCCCTGAGCTGGCAGAACCGTCCGCTCGAGCCAATGTATCCGGTGGTGTTCTTCGACGCGCTGCGGGTCAAGATCCGCGACGACGGCGTAGTCAGCAACAAGGCCGTCTATCTGGCCTTGGGCATCCAGGCCGACGGACAGCGTGACGTGCTGGGCCTCTGGATCGAGCAGACCGAGGGCGCCAAGTTCTGGCTCAAGGTGTTCAACGAGCTGAAGACGCGCGGCTGCCAGGACATCCTGATCGCCGTGGTCGATGGCTTGAAGGGGCTGGCCGAAGCCATCAGCGCGGCCTATCCGCGGACCACCGTTCAGACCTGCATCGTGCATCTGATCCGCAACAGCCTCGAATACGCCAGCTACAAGGACCGTAAGGCGCTCGCCACAGCGCTGCGCCCGATCTACGCGGCTGCCAGCGAAGAGGCGGCAAGGCAGGCGCTGCAAGACTTCGCCGACGGACCTTGGGGCGCGAAGTACCCGACGATCGTGCAGTCGTGGCAACGCGCGTGGGAGCACGTCGTGCCGTTCTACGTGTTTCCGCCGGAGATTCGGCGGGTTGTGTACACAACAAATGCCATTGAAAGTCTGAACATGCAACTGCGCAAGATCATCAAGACGCGTGGTCACTTCCCGAATGACGAGGCGGCGATCAAGCTGCTCTGGCTGGCGCTGCGCAACGTACTGGCCAAGACTGTGCGGGCCGCTTTCGACCGGAAATCAGCGATGAACCAGTTTGCTATCCTGTTCGGCGAGCGATTTATGCAGGCGCGCGGATAACGCGCTGTTCAAGCGCCTCGCCCACAAAAATGCGGACAGGTTCCGTCACAGCAATCACTTGCATCTCCACTAATAAATCGACTCACTGCTCCGCCACTCCACTTCACTCGCCCCCTACAAACCAATCAAGTACTTCGAGACTGTCGGATACTCGCCCATGAATTCACTAGATTTCAGAAATGAAATAAATTCAGCCCTCTCTTCGTCGCTCGACTGCAACACGTTTCTCATCAAAAACTCAAAATCCCCGTATTCCAATTCAATTCCCACAAGCGTAACCGCCCATTGTTTTTGGGGAGCTCGCTCAATTATCCCCCCAAGCTCACGAATCAATGCGGGATAAAATATGTGGCGATCGGCTGCCTCCACGACATTTCGAGTTCGCTCTTGAATTCCAAAATCGTCTGCATCCGAGAACGTTCTAAGAAGTTCCACTACGACTTCGTAGCTCACGTTCTCCTCAGCTGCTTTCAATAGCACTAAGAATTCATCGCATTTTTCTTCGCTCGCGAAATCCGCACAAGCATGTAAGCGGTCACGCCATTGGTCAAAAGAGAAACTCGCCGCCATTGAATCACCTCACTTTTTCAACATACCTCGACACTTTGTATATGCAAGCATTTCTTGCATCGCCTCGTTGTACTTGGTTGGATCTCCGACGGAGCGAGCCACACGGCGAACGTCAACAATTTCCGTGGCCATCGCGCCGCGATAGTTGCCGGACGCAATCATAGTCGCCAAACGATCTCGATACTGTTGAGCGGCCGCAGAATTCTTATAACTCGAAGTCGCCGCGTGGTCAGTCGGATCCATGGCAATAGCTGGGCCATCCCTATACCCTAAGTATCCATCTTGCGACTTGGTTACTGCATCGGCAGGCATATGATGCCCCTCTACCCCAGGCCGCGATATACCGCCCTTTGAGCCGCCTCGATATGGACCGTTGCCTTCCGGGTTTCCCTTCTTTAAGCAATCGCATGGACAACGCGCCAAGCCAAGTGGATCAACCCATCCCACCGGATTCGGCGCGTATTGATAGACGTTGTCCCCGCCTGCGAGGCCGATCGGGTCCTTGCTGACGAACCGGCTGCTACTCGGATCATAGTACCGATACCGGTTGTAATGCAGCCCCGTCTCATCATCAACCTGCTGCCCCTGAAATCGCAGCGGATTCCTCACCACAATCCCCGCCGCCTTCGACGCCCGCGCAATCACCTCCCGCGCTTCCCCCCAAGCCTTGTACGACGCTTCCCACACAACGTCGCCATCGCCATCGGTAAGAAGTTGCGGCGTGCCAATCTGGTCACAGTGATAATAGAACAGCACCGCGCCGCCCCGCCGCTCCGGCACCTTCTGCAGCGGATCCTCCTCCGGCACATAGCGGTCGGTACTCTTCCACTCCGGCGTCGCGATCCCGTCGACCGGCCCCGCCACATACTGCGCCAGCGGCACGAACGTCCCTGGCTCGTAGAGATAGTGCGTGCCCCGCTCGCCATCGCTCTCATACGCCAGCGTGTCCCCATCCCACCCGAACACCGTCCGCTCGCCGTTCACTTCCTTCGCAATGCGCCGACCAAACGCGTCATAGAAATACCGCGCCTGACTCTGCCGCGACGTCTCGGCAACCCGTGCAGACAGCAAGCGATTGAACTCGTCCCACTCATATTCCTGCTCACCCGCCGGCGTACGCTTGCGCACCAGATTCCCGCGCGCGTCGTACTCGAAGTGCATCCCCGCATACGCCTTCAGCAGGTTGCCCAGCACCTTCGGCACCTCAACCGGCAACGTGCTTTCCGGCCGCACCGGGCTCGGCCGAGAGGCCGGCGTCTCCGCAGATCGCACCGGATCGATGATGTTGCTCGCCGGATCGAACGCGAACCGTTCCTTCGCGACCGGACTGATCGCCTCGATCAGCCGTCCGACCGGATCGTATCGATAGTCCGTCCCGCCCTTGCGGCTGTCCTCGATCCGCGACAACTGCCCCGCCGCGTCATAGCGATACCGCCGCTCGGCAAGCGGCGCGGGCGACGTCGACCGTTGAACCGTCTGCTGCAACACGCGCCCTGCCGGATCGTAGTGCGTGCGCTGACCGATCTTGCTCGACAGCATGCGCACCGTCTCGCGATGAAGGTCATCGCGCTCGAACTGCACGCGCTCCTCGCCATCGAGCAGCATCCCGTGCACATGGCCGGAACCGTACATCAACCAGTCGACGGCATGCCCGTCCGGCCGCACCGTACGTCGCCGGTTGCCAAGTTCGTCGTACTCGTGATGCCACACGTAGCTGCGCCGTTCGCCGAACAGCTCGTACGCGTGATGTTCGCGCACCAGATTGCCGACCGGATCGAAGAAGAACTGCACGCGGCTGTACCGGTTCACCGCGTCGGTCAGCCTGCCGATCGGATCGTAGGCAAACCGTTCTTCGCTTTCTCCCGCCACACGCTTCAGCAGACGGCCGTTCGCGTCGACCTCGATCGACGTCACGCAACCGGCCTCGTCGACCGAAACAAGACGGCCGCTGTCCGGATCGTATTGATAGCGCGTCGACTTGCCGTCGAACGCAACTTCCTCGATCAGCCGCCCCGCCGGATCGTAGTGGAACTGGTACGTCGCGAAGTTGGCGTCGGTCAGCGCGCTCAAGCGGCCGAGACGGTCGTAGCGATACGCCAGCGTCTGACCGAGCGCATCCGCACGGCTCGCGATGCGGCCCGCCGCATCGTAGCCATATCGCGTCGCTCGATTGAGTTGATCCGTATGCCTGAGCAATCGTCCTTCGGCGTCGTACTGCACGTGTTCGACACCGGCCGGCGAACGAATCTCCGTCAATTGGCCATTCGCACCATAACCGTAGGCAACCACGCCACCGGATGCGTCCTTGGTCTCGATCACGCGGCCAATAGCGTCGTACCGCCACTCCGTCTTCTTTCCGGAGCAGTCCGTATAGCTTGTGACCTGACCCGCCTCGTTGTACTCGAGCACCTTCGAGCCGCCTTTCGCATCGGTGATCTGCGTCGGCAATCCCTTGTCGCTGTATTCGTACTTCGTCGAGTGCTCGAGCGGATCGATCTCCTCGACGAGGTTGCCCGCATCGTCGTACTTGCGCTGCCACACGTGTCCGTTCGGATCGACGAGCCGGATCATCTGATCCTTGTCGTCGTATGCCATCGCGACGACGCTGCCGTCCGCAAGCTCGTGCTGGACCAGATTGCCGCGCGCGTCGTATTCCCGCCGCTCGATGCTGCCATCCTGCCGGATATGCAGCACCAGATTGTGGTGAGCGTCACGCCGGAACCACTCCTGGTTGCCGTCCGGATACACGATCCGGTACACGTAACCGTGGATGTTGAAGTAGTACCGCGTCATCTGCCCGAGCGCGTCGGTCACATAGGTCAGGCGGATATTCGGGTTCCACGCGAGCCGGAGATCGAGGCTCCCGTCATCGGCATATTCACGGATACATTTGGCGTCCGCGTTGTCTTCGGCATCCGCGCCATCCCATTCGAGCGTCATCCCGCGCCCGGTGCGATCGGTATAGCGCGTCACAAGGTGGCGACGATATTGATACGTCCTTGCATTGCCATGACGATCGACCGCGCGCACGAGGTCGCCGGCCGCGTCGTACTCGTAGCGCGCCAGCGTGCGACGCGCACCGTCCTTGAGCACGTGCTCGATCTGCACGATCCGGCCATGCTTGTCGTGCTCGAACGCGAGCACGTTGCCGCTAGCGTCGATGAGGCGCGCGAGGCGATCAAGCGCATCGTAGTCGAGCGTGATCGTATTTCCGGCGCGGTCTTTCTGCATCGCGAGCCGGAACACGTCGCCGCGGCGCTCGTACACATGCAGCACGGCATGGCCGTATGCGATCGTCACCCACGTATCGTCGAGCCGTGACAGCGTCAGGTTCTCCGACAGATCGTCGTGCACCGCGCCGGCCGCAAGCGCCGGATACTCGATGCTGCGCCCTTCCGCATCGCGATAGATCCACTGACCGTTCTTGATGTCGATGCGCGTCGTATAGGGGGTGATCCAGCGCGCCCCCAGTTCGCCGTCGTCATACGCGGACAGCCGGGAACGGTATGTACGCTCCCAGACGAGCGGCAGCGCGCCCGGCAGGTCGAAATCGACATGCGCGAACGTTTCGTCACCGAACGCGAAATCGATCGATGCGGGCGATGCCCCGACGCCGCAAGCCTTGCACGCGCTCTTCCCCGGCCCTTCGGCCGGTGCTTGGCCGTTGGTTTTCTCCAGCCCCTCCTGCCCGCGCGTCTTCTTCGCCTGGCTCGTCCCTGCCGCCTTGACGTCCGCACTCTGCTCATGGAGCTTCGCGCGTGCCTTGACGCGCGCGACTGCCTCCATCAGCTGCAAGACCAGCCACATCATCTTGCCTTCTTCGCTGCCGGCAAGCGAACGGATCGACGTCGCGATCTTCGGCGCCTCGGTCCGCAGGAACGTCACCGTGCCGCGAAACGGCTCGAGCCATGCGTCGGGCGCGAGCGTCGCCATGGTGCCCGCCGTCTTGTTCACGGCCTTCTTCCCGAGCGCCTTGGTGCCCTCGTACGCGAACTGGATGCCGTCGCCGACGCGGCTCGGGCTGTACCACGGCCGGTCGTCCGCCATCTTTTTGGCGAGCTGCTGCTGGCGCCTCAGATTGGCGTTCGCGTCGAAGAGCTGCCCGTGCAGCGCCTTGTCCATGCCGGTCGCGAGCGCGAGCATGATCTCCTCGGCTTTCGATGCGCATCCGTCGAGCAGCTCGACGAGGCCAGCCTTCAGCTTGTTGAGAAAATCCTCGATCTCGGTCGCGCAAGTCGCGTTGATATGCGTGACCAGCACGGAGATGATCGCCGCGCCGAGATTGTTGCGCGTCGCCAGCAATTCGTGACGAACGAGCGCGAGCAGCGGCCGCGCCGACATCCGGAACGGCGCGAGCGTCGGCGGAATCGGAATGATGCCGAGCAGGTTGATCGCGAGGCTCATATAGTCGAGCACCTGACCGCCGCGCTTCTCGACGATCTCGGCAATATCGCCGAGCGCGTCGACCATCGCCATGATGTTGCCGACGATCGGCACCGCGCCGGCAAACGTCTTCACGTCCTCGAACGTGATGTGATCGCCGCTGATCCGCCGCAACCACGCATCGAAGCGGTTGCCGCCCGCGGCGACATCCTTGGGGGAAACATCGCTGAGCCAGGTAACGGCCTGTTCCTTCTCAGCGCCCGGTGGAAGTTGTTGTGCCATGTCGTTCTTCGTTGAATTCGTTTTTTTAGACGGCTGACAAGCCGCCCTCTCAGGATTTCAGCGGTCCGCCAAACCCGGGGGTCGGCAGCCTCATGCCGCCCGCGGCCGATGCCACCGTCGTGGCGCCCTTGCCCGCGACTCCAGCGACGCCCGGCAACGCACCCTGCAGCGCCCCGGACGCGGCATTCGCGGCCGGCGCAGCCAGCGCCGCAAGCCCACCCTGACGTGCGGCCTGCACCATCCCGGCCACCTGCTTCGCGGCACCGTTCAGGCTGGAGGCCGTCTGCAACGCCGACGCGACGCCCGCTCCGCCGAGCGCACTCGCGGCAGCGGGCAATGCGGAACTCGCGAGCCCGCCGAGCGCAGCGCCCGCGCTGCCGCCGCTGGCGAGCCCCATCGCCGCCGTGGTTGCCGCAGGCGCCACTCCCTGCAACTGGCTCGCAAGCTGACCGCTCGCCGCTGCCTGCGCGGCTTCCGGCGACGGCTCGACCGGCTCGGCCGGCCACTTCGCCTGCTTGAAGTAATTCGCCGGCTGATCCGACTCGCGCGGGTCCTTCCCGAACTCGACGCGCACCGCGCCCGGCGGCAAACCGCTCACGACCGTATAGCCGCTGCCGTCGAGCGCGCCTTTCTTCAGCACGGCGCCGTTCACGTCTTTCACCGTGAACAACCCACCCTTCACGGCCTCGCCGTTCACGTACTTGTGAAACAGCTCGAGCTGCCCCGGCTGATCCGGACGCGGGCTCGGCAGCGGATAGCCCATGCTCGCCGGCCCCGCGAACGTATGCGACGCGCCCTTCACATCCACCGCGCCCGGCGTATGAATCTCGATGTTGCCGCCCTGGATGCGGATATACCCGCCGCCGCTGGTCAACAGAATCCCCTGATCGGCCGCGATCTCGATCCTATCGGTTGCGGACACTACCTTCACCGCCTTCTGAGCGGTCACCTCGACGTTATCCGACTGCGCCTGGATCTCGACCTTGCCCTTGCCCGCGAACAGCTTCATCCCCGCGTTCTGCACGAACAGGCTCAGCTTCTGCCCGATACTGCCGATCAGCGACTTGCCCGCCGCGACATGCACGCTCTGTCCGCTCGCGACGTTCACGTGATCGTTCGCGACCATGTGCAGCGACTGTTGCGTCGACATCCCGATCCCGGACGGGCTGCCGAACAGCATCACCGGCTCCTTGAATGCGTTCGCGTTGCCCGTGCCGCCGCCTGCCGTGCGCCCGCCCGACGTGCTGCCCGATACGTTGTTCTGCGTTGCGTCGGTGAACGCGCGCATCGTGTCTTGCGCGTCCTTCATGCTCTCGGCCTGATGCTGCTCGCTCACGCCCGACATCGCCTCGACCAGGCTCTCGCCCGTCACGAGCTGCTGCTGCGCTTCCTTCACGTCGAGCGGCTGGCTGTTCGGCGCCTTCGGATGGGTGGTGACGTACATGCCCTGGCTCGCCCGCACCGCGCCATACGCATCCGATCGCAGGTCGAACCCGCTGCCGAGATATGACCCGCGCGAATTGCCGTTCTGGTCGATGATGTAGCCCAGATGCAGCAGGCTGTTCGCGCTGCTGCTCATCAACTGCACGCGGTTCTGTCCGGTCGCGTCGTCCATCACGAGCTGGTTGTAGCCGCCGCCCGAATACTCTTTCGACCGATATCCGGACAGAATCCCGTCGCTATGCCACTGCGGCTGGTTCGCGCCGTTGTACACGCGTCCGACTGCGAGCGGCCGGTCGCAATCGCCGCCGACATAGTCGATCAGTACTTCCTCGCCGATGCGCGGCACATGTACGCCGCCGTAGCCGCCACCGGTATCCGACTGCACCACGCGCACCCAGCACGACGCGTTCTCGTTGCCCGGGTTCAGACGGTCCCACACGAACTGCACGCGGATCCGGTTCAACTCATCGGTATAGACTTCCTCGCCCTGCGGCCCCACGACGATCGCCGTCTCGAGATGCATCTGCGGCTTTTCGTGTTCGAACGGGCTGCGATACGGCACGCTGACGCGCTGCGCTTCGACTTCGACGAGGTAGAAGCCGACCGAGCCGTCATCGTGCGGCACGCGAAACGCGGGATCGGCGCCGTAGCCATCCTGCGCCTGCGTCAACGCTTCGCGCAGGCTGTATGGAAAGTCCGCGCTGCTGCTTGCCACGGGCAAGTTGTTCTCGATCCACCATTCGACGCCGATCGTCGCGAACTCGCGCTGATCTGCCGGATCGCGATCGTGCTCGGGATGATCCGACAGCACGAAGCGCCGGCCGGCATCGATCGCGCGCACGCCGCCCGCGCCATGGAAGCGCTTCGCCTGCGACTCCCATTCCTCCATCCGGATCTTCGTCAGATGGTCGCCGCGCGACTGGTCCAGATACGTGTACGCCCCGGTGTACTCATAGACTTCGAGCTGATCGGGCAATTCGCCTTGACCACCCATCGTCGGCAGCGTCGTGCCCTTCGGGTTCGACGGTTGCGATGGATTCTTGTAGTCGAACGTGCGTGTCGTCCGCGTCACGCTCTGCAGCGTGCGCGTGCCCGACCATTGCGTGAACGCGTCGGCTTCGCTCGCCGCGCCGCCGCGATAGAAGCGCACCATCTCCGGCGACAGCGGCACGAACGCCTGCAGGTCGTCGGTGATCACGAGCGTATGGGACTTGCCGTCGTCGGCCTGCTGCCATGTGCTGTAGAGGCCCTCGCTCTCCATCAACCGGTGCACGAAATGCCAGTCGGTGTCGTGCTGACGCGTGTATGACCGGCTCGGCAGCGACTTCGACAGCGCGAACCGAAAATGCCCCTGCGCCTGCGGATGCTGATTCAGCACATCGCTGATGATCTGGTCGACGCTCGTGTCGTTCCAGACGCGCTGGTCGCGACGAAACTTCAGGAAATGGGTGAAATCGGCGAACGTGAGCTGATAGGTCGTGAGCCCGCCGTCGGCGCCGAGGCGGCGCGCGGTATGGACGTAGCCGTTGACCGGCCGGTAGCTGCGATCGCCCTGCTGGAGCCACAACGTGACGGGCTGCGCGATCAGTTTTTTGAGTTCCAGATCGCCATCGACGGAAAGCACGTCGAGCGTGAATTCGTATGCGCGCCCGATGCGCGCACGGCCGACCGCGCGCTGCACGGTCAGCGCGTTGGCCCCCAATGGCGTATCGAGCTTCAGCAGCCGGTCCTGCTGAAGCAACCCGCCGCGCAATGCGGCAATCGTGTTCTGCATGTTCATGGCAACGGCCTTTTCTTCTTGTGACGCGCCCTCGGATGGCGCGCTATGCGATTTCGCACGCGCGATTTTACAGACAAATTACGGCACGCAAGGCAAAATGCCCCTGATTTAAAAGCGCATTTCTAAACACATCAGATGCGGCGCCGTCATGCATTGCCACCGCCCCCCCGCTGAAATCCATTGCAATCAGGGCCAATTCGACTTCCGGCGCGCGCCGGTTGCGAGTAGTGTCTACGTGCCCGCATTCCGGCCCAGCCCGGGCACGCTCGATGCCCGGCGCATAATTACCACACTGAACACTGGAGATCTGCGATGAAACGTTCGAAGTTTCTGCTGACGGGCCTGCTGCTCGCGTCGGCCCTCGGTTTCACGGCCGTCGCCGCGCACGCGGAAGATCTGCTCGACACGGTGAAGAAAACCGGCGTGCTGCGCGTCGGGCTCGAAGGCACGTATCCGCCGTTCAACTCGCGCGGCACCTCGGGTCAGCTCGAGGGTTTCGATGTCGACGTCGCGAATGCGGTCGCCAGCAAGCTCGGCGTGAAGACACAGTTCATCCCGACCGAATGGAGCGGGATCATCGCGGGGCTGCAGGCCGGCAAGTTCGACGTGATCGTCAACCAGGTCACCATTACGCCGCAGCGCAAGGAAGTGCTCGACTTCAGCCAGCCGTACACGTACTCGGCCGCGCAACTGATCCAGCGCAAGGACGACACGCGCAACTTCAAGTCGCTCGAGGATTTCAAGGGCAAGAAGCTCGGCGTGACGCTCGGCACCAACTACGACCAGATGGCGCGCAGCGTGCCGGGCATCGAGGTGCAGACGTACCCGGGCGCGCCGGAAAAGCTGCGCGACCTCGCCGCGGGCCGGATCGAGGCGACGCTCGACGACCGCCTGATGCTGCCGTACATGATCAAGACGTCGAACCTGCCGCTGCGCTCCGGCGCGGTGCTGAACGGTGGCAAGCAGGAGATGGCGATCCCGTTCCGCAAGGGCAATCCGAAGTTCGAGAAGGCGATCAACGATGCGCTGGAATCGCTGCGCAAGGAAGGCACGTTGAAGAAGATCTCGATGCACTGGTTCGGCAGCGACGTGACGGTGCCGCTCGCGCAGTAAGCGGTTCGCCGCGCTTTCATCGCGTCACGTCCTTCGCCGCGGCGAAGGCGTGACGCTCTTCTGCGGTTCTGTTCGTTTCCTCTCAAGCGGCTTCGTCGAAGCGCGCGAGCAGCAACTGTCCGATCGGTGTCAGCGCCGGGCGTGCAGCCACCGCATTCACGCGTACCTGCGTATCGTCAACGAGCCGCTTTTCGACGAGCACGGCGAAAGCCGGGTTCGACGGGTCGACGCTGTCCGGCGCGCGAGCAATGCGCAGCAGCATCGAGAATTCATGTGGACTCAGCATGGTCCGTGTCTCCTGATCGTCCGCGATCCAACTCAATCGGCGTCGATCGTGTTTTCGAATGGAATGGCGCGGTGCATGGTCGATGCGCTGCCGGGAGCGAGATCCCGGTTGGCCGCTTGCGCGACGCGGGCACGGCGTCGCGTGCGGGGTGCGCACGCCCGGATCGCGACGATGGTGCCGCGACGGGAATGTGCAACGTTATGGGTGCAGCGTGACGCGGGCGTGACAGGGGAAGGGGCGTAGTGAGGCGTGCTGGCTGGCGGAAATGCAGCGCGCGGGCGGCGCGCCCGTCGGCGCGACGTGGCAGATGGAGGTGGGATTGCGCCGAAACGAAAAAAGGGGTTACGGAAAATTCCGTAACCCCTTTTCGGATTTGGTGCCGGCTGCAGGACTCGAACCCGCCACCTGATGATTACAAAGCACTCGAAAATGTCAACCATTGCAAGGACTTAGCGCAATTCCGCGTTTCCAAAACGGGCCGTTCTATCTGCCTCTTTGCCTTGTCTGGCAAGGTTCCACTGCTGATTGGAAACGCGGTCGGAGAGTGCGTCCCGTCAGTCCTGACAGGGGAAGCGGGGTATAGCGGCATGCTAGATTCCTCGCTGTTTTTCCTCTGGGGATTGGGCATGAGTTCAGCATTCATCCGCGAAGGTGACGCAACCGACCACGGCGGCCGCGTACTCGCCTGCATGTCGACCAATGTCGTCTTCGGCAAGCCGCTCGCGCTGGAGGGCGACATGGTGTCGTGTCCGAAGTGCGGCGGGGTCTATCCGATTGTTGGCGTCAGGGTTCGCAGCATGACGTTCGGTGGCCGGGCGGTGGCCACCCAGGGCGACAAGACAGCCTGCGGTGCAACGCTGCTCGCGTCACAGGGCCAGGCGACGGTGGAACCGACGTCCGGCGCGGGCGGCTCGGTCGGCGCTGGTAAGAGCGTTCTGGCGCAGAACGTCGCGCAGGATGACGGTGCGTATCGTGGACGTTTCCAGCTCGTCGACGACAAGACCCGCGCGCCGATCGCGAATCATCCGTACACGGTGACATCCGCGGACGGCCAGACGATCCAAGGCACGACTGATGCCAGCGGCCACACGGATTGGCTCAGCAGCCATCAGGCGTCGTCTCTGTCGTTCCAGCAACCAGGGAGCAGTGAATGAGCGGTGGCTACTCCCCGGGCTCGTCCGCCGGGGGCATGAGCCAGGGCGGCCAGACAACCCAAGTCGGAGTAAGCGCGGCCAAGCTCTCGCCGAAAGACCGCAAGGTTCTGTGCCACACGTTCTGCGAGTGCCGACGCATCGGCGTCGCGACGAAAGCCGGGACCATCCAGCGGCAGCGGTGCGTTGAGATGCGGCTCGGGCTGCCGAACGAAGTATCGAAGATGCAGACGGGCGTCCCGACTGAATACCGCCCGGAACAGCCGTACGATATGACGACGGATCCGCCTGAGCCGATCATGGACCATGCCGACCCGCTCGAGCCCAATACTGGGATTCGCGGATGGATCAAGGACGTGTGGCC
Source organism: Burkholderia sp. SIMBA_062 (assembly GCF_046534765.1). Taxonomy (NCBI): domain Bacteria; kingdom Pseudomonadati; phylum Pseudomonadota; class Betaproteobacteria; order Burkholderiales; family Burkholderiaceae; genus Burkholderia; species Burkholderia sp. SIMBA_062. The sequence continues at coordinate 26,909 of NZ_JAWRYD010000040.1, read as the reverse complement.
GAGCAAGGGCAAGAAGTACGAGAAAGGCGACGTCCGGCGGCCAGACGTCGTCATCGTGAACGACCCGTCACAGCCGCCGGTGCAGTCGAACATCAAGACGGTCGTGGAGATGAAGTTTCCCGGGGATGCGTATGGCCCCGACCAGGAGGACGACTACATCGAAATTGCCGGCGGCCCTTCCAAGTTCGTCCACCTCGGCGCGGCTGATTGCGGATGCGGAGACGACAACGGACAGAAGGAAACTTCGCGCTCGAGGCAAACCGCTTCACAATCTGACCTGGACGAACTGTTCGGGACCGGCACGAGTGCGCCGGGAGCTCCACCGCTCCAGCCCATGCCTCTGCCGCCGCTCCCCGCTTTGTAATCTGCCGCCATGACAAACGACGAAATCGCAGCCTGGGCAAAGGATCCGCGCCGTGCGGACACGATGCCTTTCGGCCTGTACGAACCCGCGCACCGCAAGGGAATCACGGGTGCCGCCCTGGTCGTGCGGGGGGTGCTGTACTTCCGCAACGGGTTCGCCCCCGACGTGCGCCAGGCACTGGTGCGCTGCTTCAAGCAATACAACGCGGCGATCGAGGAATATCACCACGCGCTCGAGGCGGCCGCTGGCGAACCGGCGTCGAAATCGGGTCCGCTGCGCTGGTTGTACGCCGAAGGCGAAGAGCCGGCCCAATACGACAAGGCCCCAGGATTCGAGAGCATCGCGGCGCGCGTGCCCGCCGACGAAACGCTCGCGGTCGCGATGACCAGCGCCGAGCACAAGCTCGCCGCCGGGTTCTACGAATTTACCGTGTTCGCGCTGAGCGAAGGGAAAGCAGCGCGCAAGCGCGGTCTCGACGGCCTGGCCTTCACGGTGCCGCGCGCGTTTCTCGTCCAGCGGCCGGGCGTATTCGAAACGCTGTTCAATGCGTTCGCCAAGGATCTACCGACCGTCCACGGGCACGGCGGCCTGGCCGTGAACGTGCCCCCGATGGGGCGGCGGCCGAACGAAGCCAGCGAGTATTTCTACGCGCGTCGCTTCGGGCCTGGCATCGACGTCGGCGATCCGATGCGATCGACTGTCCGCAAGCTCTACACGAAGATCAAGACCGTCGACTGGCTGAACGCGCTCGACGGGGATCTCGTTCGCGCGGCTGGCGGCGCATCGTCGCTCATGCTTCCGCCTGACTGGTTCTCCCGCCAGCCATTCGGTGACGGCGGCCTACTGATCAAGGCCGGCGTCGCGCCGGAGTCCGGCGTGTCCAACGGACCCGGAATCCCCGTCTCGCCGCCGGCCGCGTACGTCATTCTGAATCGCGCGCTGAAGCCGATCATTGCGAATTCGGTCGAGACCCTGCAGGACGGGACGCTCGATAGCACTGCGCCGCTGCTCAATACGGTCGTCGCGACCGAAGGGTGGCTGCGGCGCTTCAATGTGTCGGACGAGCAGCTCAATGCCTACTGGGCCGAGTTGCATAAAACGCGCAAACTCAACAATGAACGCGCATAGCCTTGTAGGCGCGAGCGTTCGTTCGCCAAACACTGCCTTCGGCAGCTTTACCGTCGCACAACATTTCCTTTTAAATCAAAGATTTACGGAAATATTAGAACTGCAAAAGCCCCGCCCGTTGAAGCTGCAATTTTGCTGCATCGCCCTCGGATGAGCGAGTGAAGGTGACGGAACGACCTTGACGTCACCAAGTACAACGGACATGGGATGTGGCAGTATGCCGCGTAAGATGTCGCTTGCCATCGCCCGTTCCTGATAAGCTTCCACCAAAGCCAATTTTTCGATACTTACTAGACCGCTTCGATGGGCATCATCTACCAGAATCCCTCTCTCGTGGAAGTGATATGCGAGGTCCAATGGGAGCTAACTTCCTTGGTCATGCCGGCCGGCGCGGCCGTCGACCCCTTCTTTGATGTCATTCGAGCAGATTTGACTCCGCGCATGTTGGCTGCTGGATTCGCAAACGTGCAAGAATTGGTGCCGCCCCAAGTGCCCAAGCAGTTGCTCGCGTGGCAACCCATATTGCGCTTCGCTCCGTCCGCGGAAGTTTGGCCTAAAGCCCAGCTCGGACCTGGCGTATTCACGGTCAATATGTCAGGTCAAACCTATACCGGATGGCCAGACTTCGAACCTACCGTTGTGTCGGCGGTCGACGCACTGCTTCAATCCTTCCCTAATCCGGAGCGATTTTTAAAGATCAAGTCGCTTCAGCTCAAGTATCTTAACTCCTTCACCGCGAAGCATAATTTCCGAAATTATGCGCAATTCTCGTCGGAATATTTGGGCCTGAAGTCGGTTCTACCGGACGGTTTTGTCGATAAACTCCGTGCCACAGCGACGGAAATTTCGACTACATCGCAAACAAAATTGCCGATTCCCAGCCCAAATGGGTCGCATTTGTTGATTCAGGTGGCCGAGGGTCAGGCAAATCAGGTGAATGGTTGTATTGTTCAGTTGTCGATCGAAAAAAGCGGGAACACCGCAGTAAACGAGATAGCCGATTGGTTCCACGCCGCAAACCTCGCGGCACGCGTGGCGTTTCAATCTCTCGTTACCCCACAGTTGAACGAACTGTTGCGCCCGGAGGAAAGGAAATGACTGCCATTACACTTGATCTCGGTTTTTCAAATCGCCCTAATAATCCGTGGCTGCGATCGACAGCCGCCAGCTTTGCGTTTGAGGAATTTCCAGAAATCCAAATAGAGGATAGCAAATGGATTGGATTTGCTTACAGCCCTGGAATTAAAAAATTATTCAGCGCAGCAACCATTCCGACTAGTGGTGACAATTCCTTTACTGAATCGAGCGGGGAAATCATCGCGGATGTACCACTTGTAGACCGATCCAAAGAAAAGTTACTTCTCGGGCGGCAAATCTTGGGATTCCTCGATCTAGACGGGTTAGATGACGAGGACTCAACCGAACTTCTCACGGTGGCCGTCCCTGAAGCGCTCGTTTTCATTGAGGAGCTTCCCGGCGATATTCCTTTACCCAACGCCACGATTGGTCTCGATGGAATCATCACTCTCGAATGGGTCGATGGTTCAAAGAAGGCGGCCGCAATGTTTGAGGGCGACGATAGCTATGGCTATGCGTATTTCAAGAATGGACGATACGTTCCTGGCACGCAAACAGCAGTCGCCGGGAGTGGAATGCCGGATGATTTGAAAGGTTACCTCACTGTTTGAGCATTTCAGCGATGTCGGATTCCAATAACGAACAACGATTGAACAATTTTAATGTTTCGCCGGGGAAGATCACCGACAAAGAAGACATATTGCTTGCAGTTGTAGAGCCGTACAACTGGGAATCCGGAACATTTAATCGACAAGCATTTCAAAAAAAAAATTTACTGGCGCGCAAGCAGTCTGTTGCGCGCCAATGCTACTCCTCGCCTCGACGCCTAAAAATGTTTGTGTTTGATTTCTTGTTGCGGAAATCTGGTCGCGTGGAAGTAGGGGCCCATCGATTCAACAGCCGCGGTCTGCGCGATGTGCTTTCCAACGGTGGCCCGAAAGAATTCGTACTGCTCGATGCACCGCTTCCCATAAATGGAAAGATTGATTTCGCGCATGCCCATTTCGGATTCAGCGATGAAGTAATTGCGGGCGGAAATAACGCGCAAACCGCTGCAGTTATGAATTTACGGGATTTCCTTGAAAAGCATGGGAAATTAAAGAAGGTCCGAGCTCAATTCCCCCCGGCGCCATTTCTTTACCTCCGGCCATCTGAATTGCGTCTCATGAGGCATCGCTTTCGAATTTGGGCGAATGGCGAAGGTAGGAAATTCCTAGCCGCTAAAGATGGCCCGACAGAGACACCCGCTCCTGCGCCACATTCGGCAGCAAAGTAGTGACCTGCATAACCAAGGCGCATAAAACTGCATAGAAGAATCGGCCCGCCGACCGCCGCGCGGCCCCCGCCAGGCGGCCCCGAGCGCCGGGCGCATGAGTGCATAAAAACCGTTCGTTTTTGCGGGCAGGTGGGGCGGGGTCACAACTGCGCGCGCCGGGTCTTGATCGTCATCCCAAGGGCAGGGTCCGGCCCTTGGGACGGCGCCTCCGGCGCGTCACGCGGCCCGCCACGGCCCTGCGGCGGGCTCGCCCGACTCTTGGGGGGCATCCAGGCGGCAGCCACTCTGAGGCGCCCTAGTCCGCCCCGACCTTGCATGATCGACAGACGCAAAAAAGCCGCCGGCACCGAAGTGCCCGGCGGCTTTTTGCTTTGCCTGGTGTGCGCTCGGGCGTCAGCCCTTCGGCATCTCGAAGTCTCTGAACCGCACGACCTCGGTCCCGATCCAGTCGTTCAGCTCCCGGAGCCGCGCCTTCAGCGGCTCGATCTCGAGGCCATTGAATACCCCGGCCGCCTTCTCCACGTCACCGAACCCTCCCGCGTTCGACGGGATGATCCCCATCAGTTGCGGCGGCACGCGGTGCGCGGCGAGCTGATCCTCGACCGTCACCTTCTTGATGTTCCAGAACTCGTCCTTCGCCGCAACCTCGCCGATCGGCAGGAGCTGGATGCCGTCCTTCTTCCCTTTCGGCGCGTACATGAACAGGTTCCGGAAATTGCCCGGCCCCTTCGCGTTCTTCAGCGCCGAGCGCAGGTTATCGACATCCTCCTGCTTCTCGGCCGCGTCGGTCATGTACAGGATGAAGCCGGCGTGGCTCCCGTTCTTGTAGTAGCGCCGGCGAAACAGCGTCGCGCTTTCGTTCAGCCAGGTCGAGTTCAACGCCGACAGGTATTCGGGTAGCCCGTAGATCTCCTGGTTCAGGTCGGGCTCGTAGAGGTGATAGACCGAGCCCTTCGGGAACTCGTACGGCTCCCGCACGTTCGTGACGAACCAGTATTGACCTGGCTCGACGCCGACCCGCGTGTACTTCGCGAGCGACGACTTCAGCGCCATCGGTGCGCCGAGCCGGTTCATGCGCAACTCGAGGTAACTGTTGGCGAAGACCAGGTACTCGAGCACGTACCGGCTGAAGTCCGCGCGCGGTAGCAGCGGATGCTCGATGTACGACTGCACGAGAATGTTGCGCTTTACGTAGATGGCCGAGCTGTGGTGTGGCGCGGCTCGAAACGAGCGCGCGAGGCCGTCCAGGGGCAGCGGCGGCTCGTACCAGTTCCCCATCCGCATGCATTCAACATACTCGAGCAGTTCGCGCCGATCCATTACCTCGATCGGATCGCCAAACGAGAACACCTCCGTGCGCGGCGTCGGCGCCGGCGTGGATTCGGCGGCCTGCTCGGCACGGCCATGCGTGCGGCGCCCGGCGCCGCGTCGAATCTTGCGTGACATCAGAAAAGCTCCATAAATCCGGTATTGGTGCTCGTCGCGCCCTCGAGCGGCTCGTTCGCGAGCGCGTGCATACACGCCCAGGCCAGGTCGCCGTGGCTCGCCTCTTCGGATCGGCTCGCCTTGTACGTGACCTGCAGCCCGCTGGGCGTGATCGTTTTCTTGATCGCCATGAACGCGGCGGCGAGATCCTTCCAGCCCGTGTCGAACTCGAGCCGGCCTTTGCGGATCACGTTCTGCGCCTTCATCACGAGCGCGGTCTTGATCTCGACCGAGTAGTGGAACGGCGTCGCGGCCGGGAAAAACTTCGTGACGAGCTGATAGACGCCCTGCCCGATCCCGGTCGTGTCGATGCCGATGTAGGTCACGCGGTAGCGCCTCGTCAACGCCTCGATCTGCGCGGCCTGCGCTTCGAAGTCGAGGCCGTGCCACTGGAACCGCTCGAGCACGCGGAATTTCCCCCCGGGATACTTCGGCGGCGCCAGCACGACGCAGCCCGCGCTGTCTCCCGTGTGCGACGGGTCGTAACCAATCCACACCTCTTCGTCGCCAAACGGGCGCAGGTACAGCGGCTTGAAGTCGTCCCACACCTCCCATGTGTCGACCATGCACGTCTGCAACGTCGCGAGCGGGAAGACCGACAGCGAATCGTCGATGAACTGGCACAGCAGCAAGTTCGCGTATTCGTCGGCGCTGTATTCGAGCTTCAACCGTTCGAGGTCAAACAGGTTGCAACCGCCGCGCACGGCATCCTCGACGGTCACGATCTGTCGGTACTGGCCGTCAGCGCATGCGCGGCCGGCCGCGAGCGCCGCGTTCGAGATATCGATCGTCACGCGCTGATCTTTCGGCCGACCGCGGTTGAACAGCGCACCGGACCAGAACGGGTACGCGTCGTGCGCGAGGCTCGACGGCGTCGAGAAATACGTCTGGCGCCACTGCGAATGAATCGCCATGCCGGACGCAACCTTGCGCAGGTCCTGGAAGCGCGGCACCCAGAAGTACTCGTCGAAATACAGATTGCCGTGATAGCTCTGGGCCGTGCGCGCATTGGTGCCGAGGAAGTACAACGTCGCGCCGTTCGGCAGCACCATCGGATCGCCTTTCAGCTCGACGCCGACCGCGTCCTTCGCGAACTGGACGATGTACTGGCGGAACACGTGCGCCTGCGCCTTACTGGCCGACAGGAAGATCTGATTGCGGCCCGTGTTCAGCGCATCGAGCAGCGCTTCGCGCGCGAAGTACCAGGTCGCCCCGATCTGCCGGCTCTTCAGGATGTTGCGAATCCGCTCTTTGAAGCCTGCCCGATACCAGGTGCGCTGATAGTCGAAGATCGATTCGAGAAACGCGTCGTTCAACTTCTCGATCTGCTCTTCGCTGAATGCGTTGCGGTCGTCTGAGCTGCGTGATCGGCGCGTGCCGCCACTGCCTCCGGGTTCGCTCACCTTTGCATCGTTCGCTGGTCGCGATCGCAACCGGTCGAGCTGACGCGTCAGCAGGTCGATCTCCTTGAAGTCGCGCCCTTCCTTCGCCTCCTTCGTGACGAGCTTTATGAGCTGCGCCTCGATCGTCATGTTGACGCGATCGACCGGCTCGGTCTCGTCCCATCCATCGCGCTTTTTCCAGCTATAGAGCGTGGCCACCTTCACGCCGAGCAGCTCGGCGATACGCGCGATGCGATACCCCTGCCAGTACAGGTCGCGTGCGCGTCGGCGCGGATCAACGTCGGATGAATCAATGGGAAGTGCAGTCATGCAGCAAGGCTACCGACGCGCGCGCGTAGGCCCTACTTCATACGGTTGTATCGGTTGTGCGCACAACCATCACGCATTGCGACTCCGGTTCGAACTGCCGAAACTGGAATCCCTGAACACAGCCCCCTCTCAGCGGATTCGCACATGGCACAGGACGCAAAGAAGACGAAGTTTTTCCGGATCGCGACCGAAGGCGCGACGACGGACGGCCGCACGATCGATCGCGCGATGCTCGAACAGATGGCGAGCAGCTACGACCCGAAAACGTACGGCGCACGCATCAACATGGAACACATTCGCGGCTACACCCCGGATAGCACGTTCCGCGCGTATGGCGACGTGATCGCGCTCAAGGCAGAAGAGCAGGACGGAAAGATGCGTCTGCTCGCGCAACTGTCGCCGACCAAAGACCTGGTCGCGCTGACCACCGAGCAGCGGCAGAAGGTCTACACGTCGATGGAAGTCGATCCCGATTTCGCCGGCACGGGAGAGGCGTACCTGGTCGGTCTCGCCGTCACCGACAACCCGGCAAGCCTCGGCACGGAAATGTTGCAGTTCAGTGCGAAGCACAAAGCGTACGACGCACGGAAGCAGCGCCCGGAAAACCTCTTCAGCGCCGCCATCGAAGCCGACATCGAGATCGAAGACGAGGATGCCCCCCCGCGTACCGCCGATGCCGGCAAGTCGCTGTTCTCGAAGGTACGCGGCCTGCTGAACCGCAAGGAAGCCACCGACGACCAGCGCTTTTCCGACCTGTCGCAATCGGTCGTCGCGCTCGCGGAAAGCCAGAGCCAGATGCTGGAGCAGCTCGAGAAATTCAACACGAACGTTGACGAGCTGAAGCGCGCGCAGAAGGACGGCGAGAAGCGACACAGCGAGCTGGTCCAGAAACTGTCGCGCACCGACAGCAGCACGCAACAGCGACCGACGTCGACGGGCAGCGACAACGGGGCGCAGACCGACTGCTAACCCGCCCTCATCCCTATTCCCAGAGACAAAGAACCCATGCTGAACACTACCCGCGAGCAGTACAACCGGTTCCTGGCCCGCATCCAGGAACTCAACGGCATCAGCGATGCCACGAAGAAATTTTCGGTGGCGCCGAGCGTGCAGCAAACGCTCGAAACCAAGATTCAGCAATCGAGCGCATTCCTTGGCCTGATCAACATTATCGGCGTCGAGGAAATGGAAGGCGAGAAGATCGGTCTCGGCGTATCCGGCCCGATCGCGAGCCGGACGGACACGACCAAACGCGAGCGACAGACGCGCGATGTGTCGGCGCTCGACAACCAGAAATACCGCTGCGAGCAGACGAACTACGACTCCCATTCCCGTTACCAGCAGCTCGACGCGTGGGCAAAATTCCCCGATTTCCAGGCGCGTCTGCGCGACTCCATCATCATTCGCCAGGCACTCGATCGCATCATGATTGGCTGGAACGGCGAGAAGGTCGCGGCCGACACCGATCTCGCTGCGAATCCGCTGCTGCAGGACGTGAACATCGGCTGGCTGCAGCAGTACCGCAACAACGCGAAACAGCGCGTGTTCTCGGGCGTGAAGATCGGCAAAGGCGAAGAATTCAAGAATCTGGACGCCGTCGTTTCGCTCGCGCGCAACGAGTTCCTCGACCCGTGGTACACCGAGGACCCGAAACTCGTCGTGATCTGCGGCCGCGAGCTGCTCCAGGACAAGTATTTCCCGCTCATCAACCAGGCGCAGCCGTCGACCGAAACGCTGGCAACCGACATCGTTGTGTCGCAGAAGCGCATCGGCAACCTGCCGGCCGTCAGCGTTCCGTTCTTCCCGGCTCATGCGCTGATGATCACGCGCCTGGACAACCTGTCGATCTACTGGCAAACCGGAGCTCGCCGGCGTTCGCTCGTGGACAAGCCGGAACGCGATCGCATCGAGAACTATGAAAGCTCGAACGATGCGTACGTGATTGAGCAGTACGGCGCCGGCTGCGTGGTCGAGGACATCCAGCTCGTCGACGCTGCCCCGGCCGCTCCGCAAGGTGGCGCATGACGAACCCTTTCCGCCAACACTTCCAGCGGACCGTCGCGGCCACGGCCGCGCGCGGCACGCCGACGAGTGCCGGCGGGCTGCGCGACGACTCGGCGTACACGCTGATGCTCGCGCAGCTCGACGAACACCGCCGCGCGCTGAAGGCCGTCGAGTCGCTCGAGCGCAAGGCCGACCTGAAGCGGCAGTTTCTTCCCGCATACGACGCGTGGGTCGCGGGCGTACTCGACGGCGCGGCCGGCGCCCAGGACGACGTGCTGATGACGATCATGGTCTGGCGGGTCGACGTCGGCGACTACCAGGGCGCGCTCGAGATCGGTGCGTATGCCCTGCAGCACGCTCTCCCGCTGCCCGACCAGTACAAACGCAGCACGCCGTGTCTGCTCGTCGAGGAATTCGCCGAGGCCGCGCTGCGCGCCCATCGCGCCGGCGATGCAATCCAGGTCGAGCCGCTCGTCGAGATCGAGCAGCTCACGGCAACGGCCGACATGCCCGACGAAGTTCGCGCGAAGCTGCACAAGGCGATCGGCTACGGCCTCTCCGCTTCCGATCCGGCGCGTGCCCTCGACCATCTACGCCGCGCGCTGCAGCTCTTCGCGAACGTGGGTGTGAAGAAGGATATCGAGCGGCTCGAGCGCGAGCTGAAGAATTCCGCCAACGGGGGCCAGTCCGGCCCCGGTGGCTGACACCGAGCGTACCCCGCGCACCAGGCGGCACGGGGCCGTAGCCGGCACTGTCCGCGCGAAAGCCCCGTCCACCGCCTCTACCGATCAACCTGACGAACCCGACCATGTCCTTTGTCTCGACCCCGCCGCTGCCGCGTGCGCCGGCGGATGCGGAACCCGCCAAGCCGATCAAGAACGACCCGTTCTATCCGGATGTGTCGCTCGAGCATGCGCGCGACACGATGCGCCTCGACGGGTCGATCACCGACGCCCGTCTGCGGCACGAGCTCCTCGCCGCGATCGCCGAGGTAAACGACGAGTTGCGCAGCGCACGCGCGGCTTGGCGCGATGCCGGCATCACCTGCCTGGCCGACGCGCCGGCCGACCAGCTCGACGGCGAAAGCGTACGGCTGCAGCACTACCGGCGCGCGGTGTATTGCCTGGCGAAGGCGACGCTCATCGAGCGGTACCGCGACTACGACACGACAGGCGATGGCGCACGCCGCGCAGACGAGCTGGAGCCCCAGGGCGACGAGCTGCGCCGCGATGTCCGCTGGGCCATCAGCGACATCATCGGGCGCTCTCGCGTGACGGTGGAGCTGATCTGATGGAGGTGCGGGCGCTCCAGGGGGAAACCATCGACGCGCTTTGCTGGCGCGTGCTCGGCCGCACGCGCGGCGTCGTCGAAGCGGTGCTCGACCTCAACCGGGACCTGGCGCAGTACGGCCCGATCCTGCCTCACGGGCTGCTCGTTGAGCTGCCCGACGAAGTACCGCAAGCGGCGCAATCCGGCGCCGAGCGGCTCCAGTTATGGGACTGAGAATGGCTGAACCTATTTCCACGTCGTCCGCGACGGTCGCGGCGCTTGGCGTCGCCACGCTGTCGCTGTTTCCCGGCGTCGACGCCAACGTCGTCATGGGCGCGTTCGCCGGCTCGCTGCTGTTCGTGATGACGGCCGCCGACCCGTCGATTCCGAAGCGCATCGCGTTCTTCGTGATCTCGTTCGTCGCCGGGTGCCTCACGGCCGAGCTATTCGCCGCCGCGCTCGACGCGGTGCTGCCGGCCCGCGTTGAGGTGCACGCCGGCATCGGCGCGCTGATCGCATCCGCGCTCGTCGTGAAACTGCTGCTGTGGCTGATCGCCCAGGCCGACGCGCCCGATCGGCTGCTGAACGTGTTCAAGGGGAGGGAAAAGTGATGCTCACAACCGTCTACGTGATGCTGTGCGCGGCGCTCGCGCTGCGCCTCGTGACCTTCCGCCGTGGCACGAGCACACACCGGCCGCTCGCGGCATGCCTGGCGTACACGATCGCGGTCGCCGCCGGCGCCGCGCCGATCCGCGCCGCGTTTGGCATGCTGCCGCCGGCGAATCTCGCCGACACGGTGCTGGTCGGCGTCCTGTGCCTCGCCGTGTACGGCGTTCGCGGCAACGTCGTCGAGCTGTTCCACCGTGGCAACCCGCGCGACTCCGTGATCGCGCGCGTGCTGCAATTCAAGGTATGGGGGCGCCATGTATAAAACGCTTCGCCTCGGCGACCGCGGCGCCGACGTCAGCTACCTGCAGCGCCAGCTCATCGCAGCCGGCGCGCGCATCGACGCCGACGCAATCTACGGCAACGCAACCCGCAACGCCGTGGTGGCGTTCCAGGCCACGCACGGGCTGGTCGCAGACGGCATCGTCGGCCCGAAGACGTGGTCGACACTCTCGGCCGGCCGGCGCGATCCGCGCCACCTCACCGACGCCGACCTGCAGCGCGCGGCTGATCGGCTGCAGGTCGATATCGCGGCCGTGCGTGCCGTCAACGAGGTGGAATCGAAAGGCGCCGGGTTCCTGCCTGACGGGCGGCCCGTGATCCTGTACGAGCGGCACATCATGTACCGCCAGCTCGCGGCGGCCGGCCTGGACGCGGACGCGCTGGCGGCGAAATATCCGGCCCTGATCAACCAGAAACGCGGCGGCTACGCCGGCGACGCTGCAGAATACGCGCGTCTCGCGAGCGCATCGCAGATTTCAGCCGCGTGCGCGCTCGAGGCGACGAGCTGGGGCGCGTTTCAAATCATGGGCTTCCACTGGAAGGCGCTCGGCTACCCGGACGTGTTCGCATATGTCGAGGCGATGAAGGTCAGCGAGGCCGAGCAGCTCGAGGCATTCGTACGCTTCGTCCTGGCTGACAAGGTAATGCTCGCCGCGTTGCGCGGTAAGAAGTGGGCGAAGTTCGCCGAGCTGTACAACGGCAACGCTTACGCAGAGCACCTTTACGACGTGAAGCTCGAACGGGCCTTTGATCGCTACAGCCGGGCGGCCGCGTGACGACTGGCGCCCGTATCTTCGTCGCCGGCGCGATCGCGCTCGCCATAGCTGCGGTCGTCATCGCAATCCAGCATGCGCGCCTGGTCGACGCCGGCCGGCGCGTCGACAATCTCGCGCGCGACGTGCGCGATCGGACGGCCGAGCGCGACGCGGCACGCCGCGACGTGATGGTCGTCACGCAGTACGTCGACCGTGTCCAGGTCGTCCGCGAGAAGGGCGACACCATCATCAAGGAGGTTCCCGTCTATGTGGATCGCGAAGCGGATCGCGCCTGCGTTGTTCCTGTTGGGTTTGTGCGCGTGCACGACGGCGCCGCCGCCAACGTGCCGGTGGGCGATCCCGGAAGCGCTGATGCGGCCCCCTCGGGCATTGCGCTCTCTGCCGTCGCCACAACCGTCGCCGGCAACTACACCACCTGTCACGAAAACGCCGAGCAACTGATCGCGCTGCAAGCTCGCGTGCGCGATGGTGAGGAACCCGCGCCATGAACAAACCCAACAGCCTGCGCGCCGCGCTGACAGCCGCCCTGCCCGAGTTCGCGCGCGATCCCGACCGGCTGCACATCTTCATCGAACACGGGTCCATTGCCGTCACCGCCGCGAAATCGCTGTCGTTCGAATATGCGTACACGCTCGACATCGTCGTGACCGACTACGCCGGCCATTCGGATCACCTGATGGTGCCGATCATCGCCTGGCTGAAGATCCACCAGCCCGAGCTGCTGCTCAACCGCGACCTCTGTCGCGACGGATTCAAGTTCCAGGCCGAGCTGCTCGACAACGGCAAATCGGACGTCGAGATCCTGCTGAAGCTGACCGAGCGCGTCGGCGTGGTCGAGCAGCCGGGCGGCTACGAGATTCGCCACTTCGGCGAGCCGCCGATCGCGGGGGCCTGATGGTCGATCGACTGTCCCGCGCCGAGGATTGGGCGACCGGCCTGCTCGGTCAGCTCACGTCCGCGCAGCGCGCGGTGCTGGCGAAAGGGCTGGCCATCGAGCTGCGCCGGCGCCATTCGCGACGCATCGCCGAAGCCCGCAACCCCGACGGTAGCCGGTACGCACCGCGCAAGCCGCAGGCCCGACGAAAGAAGGGCCGCATCCGGCGTGCGATGTTCGCGAAGCTGCGAACCGCGCGCTTCCTCAAAACCGCGTCGACCGCTGACGCGTCGGTCCTCCATTTCACACGCCAGGTCGAGCGCATCGCGCGCGTGCACCAGGAGGGCCTGCGCGATCGCGTCGAGCGCAACGGCCCGGTCGTCCAATATCCGGTGCGCGAGCTGCTCGGCCTGGCCGATGCGGACGTCGACCGGATCGCCGACGTCGTGCTCGATTTCCTGTCGGGGTAGGCGCGAAGCTCGTGGTCCATGGAAAGGACGTCTCTTGCTCTGAGGTTGCGGGATTGTCAGAATGAACGCTCCACAACAAGGAGACCAACATGTCGGTGATCGAACCGTCCACAGTGATGAAAACGACCGAGGGCCTGTCGAAAGCCAAGCAGGTGAGCAGCGTAATGGGGAATTTCCTGGCGTCCGTTCACATGCTCATGAATCGGCCTGATTACGCGTCGCAAGGCACATCAGCCACAGGAGCAGAATCTATCGGGCGCAGAGTTGAATTGCGAACGCCTTACGGCGACGTGATCGTCTCGGGAGGTCATGGCCGACTCGGGAGCGACATCGTAGGAATTGTGACGTTTACGGAAATTCGCTTAGGACATGACGGTAAGGTGTCCAGCGACGATATCCTGAAGATCGTGCTCAATGAGAACTGGCACATCATCAGGATCGACGGCAACCCGCAGATTTATAATTTCGGACCAAATGCGCGCAGCAACGATGTGATTGAAGAAATCGTGTTGCTCATGCTCTGGAAGCTTCGGTGTAACCTCCCAGAAGTCAAATAAACCGACGCGCGCGCTCAATACCGCCGCCGCAATGCCCGCCGAACTGTCGTTCCGCGGGCATTTTTGTTGTCACCTGTCGGCGTACAACGACATCCGCGTGACCCTCTCCCGCGCGCGCGGCATCCTTGCCGCATGGATGATTTTGCTGACCTGAACCGCCGCATCGAGAGCCTGCTTCGCGAGGGCACCGTGATCGAAGTCGATCACGGCGCCCGCCGCGTTCGCATCGAATCCGGCGGCCTGCAAACCGACTGGATTCGCTGGCTCGCGCAGCGCACCGGCGACAGTATCGAGTGGGACCCGCCGTCGATCGGCGAGCCGGGTCTGCTCCTTTGCCCTTCGGGCGAACCGACGACGGGCCTCTTCCTGCCCGGCGTCTATTGCGACGAACACGACTCCCCGAGCTCGAATCCGAACGAACACCTCCGGGCCTATCGGGACGGCGCCCGTATCGCGTACGACTTCGCAGCGCACGCGTTAACGGCCACGCTGCCGGCCGGCGCGACTGTGCACGTCGTCGCTCCCGGCAGCGTCACGGTCGAAACCAACACCGCGACGGTCAAGGCCCAATCCGTCACGCTCGACGCCGACGACACGACCGTAACGGGCTCGCTGCTCGTGAAGGGGCCGCTCACGTTCGAATCTGGCGCCACCGGCAAGAATGGAGGCGGCGCCGGCGGTGGCGGCCCAGTGATCGAGATTGAGGGTAGCGCGCATCTCACCGGCACTGTGACCGCTGATGTCGACGTAAAGGCGCGCGGCGTCAGCCTCGTGGGCCACCCGCACCAGGCGCAAGGCGAGTTTGCGCAGACCTCGAAACCGATCGCGGGTGACGCATGATCGGAATGGACGCACGCACCGGCCGCGCGATCGCCGGCCAGGCCCACATCGAGCAGTCCGTCGCGGACATCCTTTTCACGCCCCTCGGCACGCGCGTAATGCGTCGTGAATACGGCTCGCTGCTGCCCGAGCTGATCGACGGCCCTGTCAATCCGGTGATGCGCATGCGCGTGATGGCGGCGTCCGTCATGGCGCTGGCTCGTTGGGAACCGCGCATCCAGGTCAATCAGGTGGACTTCGGTAGCACCGGCATCGACGGCGGCGCCATGCTCGAGCTGCAAGGCGAGCGCACGGACGGCCCGCGTGCGGGCACCGCATTCTCCATGCGTCTGCCGGCGACGAACGGCCGAGGTGCTGCATGAGAACGACGCCCATCGATCTGTCACAGCTCCCGGCCCCCGACATCGTCGACGAACTCGACTACGAAACAATCCTGGCCGAGAAGAAGGCACGCCTGATCTCGCTGTATCCGAAGGAACAGCAGGACGAGATTGCGGCCACGCTCGAGCTGGAATCGGAGCCGATGGTGAAGCTGCTGCAGGAAGGCGCGTACGAAAAAATGCTGCTGCTCGCGCTCATGAACGAGAAGGCGCGCGGCATCCTGCTCGCGTACGCGAAGCGCAGCACGCTCGAGCACATCGGCGCCCTCTTCGACGTCGACCGTCTGCGGATCTCGCCGGGGGACCCCGACCAGGGCATCGATCCTGTCTACGAGGACGACGACAGCCTGCGCGAGCGCATCCAGCTCGCGCCGCGTGGCTTCTCAGTCGCTGGCCCCGACGACGCGTACGTGTTCCATGCGCGCGCTGCTGACGGGCGCGTGAAGGCGGCGACCGCCTATAGCCCGTCGCCATGCGTGATGATCGTCACGATCCTGTCGCGCGAGGGTGACGGCACTGCGAGCCAGGAACTGATCGACATCGTGAAGAAGGCGCTGGAGAAAAAGCGCCCGCAGGCGGACGAGGTCATCGTGCAAAGCGCGAAGATCGTCCCGTACGCGATTCGCGCGACGCTGCGATTCTTCAATGGCCCGGATCGAGCGGTCGCCCTTGCCGAAGCGCGGAAGAAGACGCAGCAATTCACTGACTCGATGCATCGGCCGGGTTCCGAGGTCACATTGGACGGTCTGTACGCGTCGATGCGCGTCGCCGGCGTCCAGAAGGTGCTGCTCGACACGCCAGCCGAAGGCGTGCCGATCGCGATCGACCAGGCGCCGTACTGCACGGGTATCGAGCTGACGGACGGTGGGGTGGCCGATGACTAAGCCGGCCGTCTCCCTGCTGCCGCCGAACGCGACCGTGCTCGAGCGGCGCCTCGCCGAAGCCAACGCGGACGTGCTCGACATCCCGGTCGAGATCGACACGCTGATGGACCCGGATCGAATCCCGCTGCGCTTCCTTCCCTGGCTCGCCTGGCACATGGGCGTCGATACCTGGCGCGACGAATGGCCCGAGCAGGTGAAGCGTGCACGCGTGAAATCCGCGATCCGGATCGCCCGAAAGAAGGGCACCGCCGACGCCGTGCGTGACGTGTGTGCGTCGTTCGGTGCGAATGTGGTGATGCGTGAGTGGTTCGAGAAAACGCCGCGAGGCGTGCCGGGCACGTTCGAGATCGTGATGACGGTCGGCGCGCGTGACGGCGTGCCGGCCACTGCGCAGTACGTCAACGACATCCGCGCCGAGATCGATCGCGCGAAGCGCGGCACCGCCCACTACACCTTCACGCAGGGCTTCAGCATGCACGGCTCGATCGGCGTCGCATGTGGCGTGCGCGCGGCCGTTTATCGCCGCCTCTCTCTCACGGATTAACGAACATGGCTGGAAACCTCATCTACATCACGGACGCCGGCCGCGCCGCACTGGTGGCGCCCGGCAACACCGGGACCACCGCGCGCCAGGTCACGCAGATTGGCCTCGCCACGGCGGCCTTCGTGTTTCAACCGGATATGACCGCGCTGCCGAGCGAGTTGAAGCGCATCACGACGTTCGGCGGCGATACCGTCGCCAACGATACGATCCACATTGTGATCCAGGACGACAGTGCGGACCAGTACACGCTGTACGGGTTCGGGCTGTACCTGGACAACGGCGTGTTGTTCGGCGTCTACGTGCAGAACGATCCGATCCTCGAAAAGGCGGCGGCCTCGATGCTGCTGCTGGCCGCCGATACCGTGTTCACCTCGATCGACGTGACGAAGCTCGTTTTCGGGCCGACGACGTTCCTGAATCCGCCGGCGACGATCGAGCGCAAGGGCGTCGTCGAGCTGGCAACGCAGGACGAGGTCGACTCCGGCACCGACGATACGCGCGCCGTGACGCCGAAGACAGTCGCGATCCGGTACGCCGCACTGACGGGCGCGCGCTTCACCGGTCCCGTCAGCGCGGCGGCCGGTATATCGATGACCTACGCGACCGTCGATAACGGAGCTGGCTGGAGCACGGTCTATCTGAGGAACGGCGGGAAAAATCGGTGGACGCTCGGCAAGTCCGATACCGACGACTTCGCAATCAGCGCGTTTGACGATGACGGCGTCACGCAGCGTCGCGTGCTGGAAATTCCTCGAGCCTCGCAGGTAATCAGTTTCGCGAAGCGTCCATCGTGGTCCGGCGCGACGCCGTGGGATAACGCGAATCTCACGCCGCTGGACAGGAACATTGGTGGCCAGGTCAACGGCGCCGTCACACTGTACGGCGCGGGCGACTATGGTTCGTCGCTGGTATTCAACGCGAACGGCTATGCGCCGCGAATTCAAGCGCAGGCATCCAGTCGCCAGTTGATGATCGCGAACGCCGCCAATACTGCCGTCAATTTGGCGATTCAGGACAACGGCACCGTGAGTTTCCCTCGCGCACGGCCGAATTGGGCCGGCCTCACGCCATGGGACACCGGCAATTTCGATCCGAACGCCAAAATCAATCGCGGTGGCGACACCATGAACGGGCGTCTGTATCTCGCGCGCGATGGATGGGATGCGGATTTCGGCCTCCGCGCGGCAGACGGCTGGCAAACGTTCCTGCGTGCACGGCGCGGTGGTGGCCTCGAACTGATCAACAGCGCATACAACGGGGTGCCCGCATTCTTTGAAGACAACGGCACCCTGCACATCGGCGCAGCGACCATCCAGAACGACGGGAACATCTGGTTGCCGTGGGCCGGCCAATGGCTGAACAACATGTTCGGCGGCGGTGGTTCGATCATGTTCAACCGCAACGGGAACGGCGCTTGGAAACACAACAGCGGATTCATGATCCAGTGGGGATACCTCGGCGGCGGCATGACAGAAGGCCATCCACCGGTGATCAATTTCCCGGTTGCCTTCCCTTCGGCCTGTGTCTGTTTGAACGCGACCGCACATAACAGCGCCGGGACGAACCAGGCTGATCAGTGGATTCAGATGCGGTGGTGGAACAACGCTGGCTTTCAAGCCTTCGTCCAGTCTTCCGGGCAAGGCTCAATCGATGGTTTTTTTTGGACGGCATTCGGTTGGTGATATGGGACAAAAGTACGCAGACATCGATTCCACTCGGCGAGTCATCGCCTTCTACGACGATCAAGTGCACTCCCGTGAGTCGATTCCGGTCAGCGCGATCAAGATCAGCGACAGCGACCATGCTCGGCTTCTCGATGGCCAATCGCACGGCCGCTGCATGGCGCTCTGTGTCCGAGGACGGCCAGCGTTCGTTGATCATCCTCCGCAGCCCTTCGAAGAGCGCATCGAGATCGCAACGAACAAACGCAACCGTCTACTGGAGCAGACCGACGGCCTGGTGACGCGGCACCGCGACCAGGTCGAAGAAGGTGTTGAGACTACGCTCACCGAAGCGCAGTACCGCGCGCTGCTCGCCTATCGTCGCGAGCTTCGTGACTTAACCGGGAAGGAAGGTTTCCCGGAGATCGAGTGGCCCACCTTTCCGTTGTGATTGGCGGCCGCGAACTGAATTGAGGATTCTGGGTCGAGCGCCCATTTCACACAGGAAGGAACAAAAATGGCAATCAAGAAAGATGTCGTGCTGGAATCGACTGGCGCACGAGCGACGTACCACATCGTCAGCAATGTCTCGATCGATGCAGCGTCGAAGTACACGAGCGGAACGGTACAGAGTTATGTGTCGGAAGCCACATTCAAGGCGGGGAAGTTGCCGTTGCAGGGCGGAGTAACGATCCTCGTGTCGGGCATGCCGGAAGCCGACGAGGGGGCGTTCGCGTACATCCAGCGGCGACTGATGGAACCGAAGCCCGAAGGTGGCGCGCCAAATGCGGACGGGTCGATGATGTACGGCTCGACCAACCGCTACATGCTCGCCGGCGGCGAATACGTCGCGTAACGCGACACGGGAAGGGAAGGACGCGGCGACGTGCGCGATGCAGCAACATCGTGCACGCCCCGCACCCGCAGAGCACGCCTGCAGGATTGGCCAGGGCCGCGACACCTCTCGAGAGGCGCCGGCATCCTAGCACAAGCAGGAATCACCCCATGCAGGACATCCGATGCGGAAGCTGTAACCGCAAACTCGGCGCCGGCGAATACGTCCGGCTCACCATCAAATGCCCGCGTTGCGGTGCAATGAATATTCTGAGGGCCACGAGCCCCTTACCCGCAGGCCACCGAGCCTCCGACACAAGGGATTCGCCCCATGCAACACATCCTCTCCGCTGATCTGATCAACCGCGTGCACCAGGCCGACGCCTTGAGCGTCATGCGTGCGATGCCCGATGCGTGCGTCGATCTGGTCTTCACCGACCCGCCCTACTCGTCCGGAGGCACCACGAGCGCTTCGCGCAGCCAGGCGCCGTCGAGCAAGTACATCGGCGGCGACGTGAAGACCGTCTATCCTGAATTCCAGCACGACACCAAGGACCAGCGCTCCTGGACGTTCTGGTGCATGACGTGGCTGGCGGAAGCCTATCGCATCTGCCGCAACGAAGCGCACCTCGCCTGCTTCGTCGACTGGCGTCAGTTGCCAAGCCTGACCGATGCGATCCAGGCCGCCGGCTTCACCTGGCGCGGCGTCGCCGTATGGGACAAGACGAGTGGCCGCACGCGGCCGCGCATGGGCGGCTTCGCCCAGCAAGCCGAATTCCTGGTCTGGGCGACGAAGGGCGCCGTGCGCCGCGCCGACGTGTATCTGCCTGGCGTGTTCTCCGAGCGCCTCGCGCATCCGAAACGCCATATGACCGAGAAGCCCGCCCAGCTCGCGCGCGACGTCGTGCGACTGGCGCCGGCCGGCGGCGTTGTCCTGGACCCGTTCGCAGGGTCCGGTACGTTCCTCGACGCAGCGAAGGAAGCCGGCTTGAACTGGATCGGTTGCGAGCTCGAACCGAGCTATCACCAGGTCGCGACGGCGCGCCTGACCGAGCGGGACATGTTGCCCATCGCCGCATAGCGACACGCGGCAGCGGCTTCGGTTGTGCCCTGCCGCTGTACAACCTACCGCGCGTGATCTCCGCGCGCGCGGAAGGCAATCTTTCGGAAGGCTCACTTCCGGGAGAAAAGCTTGCCTTCTGATTACCACCACGGCGTACGCGTCATTGAAATCAATGACGGTACGCGCCCCATCCGCACGGTCAGCACGGCCGTGATCGGCATGGTCTGTACCGGCGACGACGCCGATGCCACCACCTTCCCCGAGAACCGTCCCTTCCTCATCACGGACGTGCGGGCCGCAATCGGCCGCGCCGGCACGAAGGGCACGCTCGCGCGTTCGCTCGACGCGATCGCTGCGCAGACCTCGCCGCTGATCGTCGGCGTGCGCGTGCCGACCGGCAAGGACGCGGACGAAACTACCAGCAATGTGATCGGCACGACGACCGCGGACGGCCAGTACACCGGCATGAAGGCGCTGCTCGCTGCGAATACGCGGCTCGGCGTCAAACCGCGCGTGCTTGGTTGCCCGGGTCTGGACACCCTGCCTGTCGCGACCGAGCTGGCGACGGTCGCACAAAGGCTGCGCGGCTTTGCATACGTCAACGCGTTCGGCGCGAAGACGAAAGAAGAGGCCGTCGCCTACCGCGCCAATTTCGGTCAGCGCGAGCTGATGACAATCTGGCCGGACTTCGTGAACTGGAACACCACGACCAACGCCGAGGACATCACCTGGGCCACGGCGCGCGCACTCGGCATGCGCGCGAAGATCGACGAAGAAACCGGCTGGCACAAGACGATCTCCAACGTCGTCGTGAACGGCGTCACAGGTATCAGTCGCGACGTGTTCTGGGACCTGCAGGACCCGGACACCGACGCTGGGTACCTGAACAGCCACGACGTCACCACGCTCGTGAACGCGAATGGTTACCGTCTGTGGGGATCGCGGACCTGCTCCGAGGACAAGCTGTGGGCGTTCGAGAACTACGTGCGCAGCGCGCAGGTGATCGCCGACACGATGGCCGAGGCGCACATGTGGGCGGTCGACCAGCCGATGAGCCGCACGCTGATGCAGGACATCGTCGACGGCGTAAACGCGAAGTTCCGCGCGTGGAAAACGGCCGGCTACCTGATCGACGGCCAGTGCTGGTTCGATCCGGCGGCCAACGAGAAGGAATCGCTCAAGGCCGGCCAGGGCTTCATCGACTATGACTTCTGCCCGGTTCCGCCGCTCGAAGACCTGACGTTCCGGCAGCGCATCACGGACCGCTACCTGGTCAAGTTCGCGGAAAGCATCGCCGTCTGACGGGCCGCCACTCACCATAGGAAAACACAATGGCTCTGCCATCCAAACTCAAGAATTTCAACGTGTTCGAGGACGGCGTCTCGTTCGTCGGCGAGGTGCCCGAGATCCAGTTGCCGAAGCTCACGCGCAAGATGGAGGCGTATCGCGGCGGCGGCATGAACGCTGAGGTCGACATCGACCTCGGCATGGAGAAGCTCGAGCTGGGCGTCACGATGGGCGGCTTCATGAAGGAGATGTTCAAGACATGGGGCACGTCGAAGATCGACGGCGTATCCGTACGCTTCGCCGGCTCCTATCAGCGCGACGACACCGAGGAAACCGATGGGGTCGAGGTGTACGTGCGCGGTCGCTACAAGGAAATCGACCCCGGCAAGGCCAAGGCCGGCGACAACGCTGACCAGACCGGAACGATGTCGCTGTCGTATTACCGCCTCGTCGTCAACGGCGAAACCCTGATCGAGATCGACATCCCCAACTTCGTCGAGATAGTCGGCGGCGTCGATCGCCTCGCCCAACAGCGCCGCCACCTGGGCCTGTAACCCCTCCCCCTCTAAGGAATGAACATGTCCCTGAAACGAACCGACCTGCTGCCCCTCGATACCCCGATCGCGCGTGGTGAACAAAAAATCGATGCTGTCACGCTGACCATGTCGGGCAGCGGCGCGCTGCGCGGCGTCACGCTCACCGATGTCCTGCAGCTCGATGTCATCGCCCTGTCGAAGGTGCTCCCGCGCATCAGCAATCCGATGCTGACCGAGCAGGACGTGCTGCGCATGGACCCGGCCGACCTGGTCAAGCTCGGCACGGAGCTTGCCGGTTTTTTGGTACCGAACTCCGTGAAGCAGGACGCATCCCTCGAGCCGTCGACGAAGTGATGGCCGACATCGCCCTCGTTTTCCACTGGACGCCTGACGTGATGAACGCCATGTCGCTGGATGAATTGATGACCTGGCGCGAGCACGCGCGCGTCCGCTACGAACGGGGCGATGAATGAGTGACCGCTCCCTGCGCCTTGAGGTCGTCCTCAAGGCACTCGACCAAGCGAGCCGGCCGATCCGCGAGATCGCCACGAAGAACCGCACGCTCGTGAAGGAGCTGCGGGACTCCCGCGCGCGCCTCAAGGAACTCAACGATACGCAGCGGCGCATCGGCGAGTTCCGCGAGATGCGCACGGGGCTCGCCAACACCGCGACGAAGCTCGCCGACGCGCAGAAGAAGGTCAAGGAACTCGCGGCGTCGCTGCGCGCGTATGGGCCGCCGTCGCAACAGATGGTTGCCGAGTTGGCGAAGGCGCGGCAAGCCTCGTCGAAGCTCGGCGCCGCGTTCAAGAAGCAATCCGCCAGCGTCGACGAGCTGCGCAATCGGCTGAGCCGCGCCGGCGTCGACACGGGCAAGCTCTCCCAGCACGAGCGCACGCTGCGCACCGACATCGCCGCAACGACAGGCGCGATCGACGCCCAATCGCGGCGACTCGACGCGCTGAACACGCGTCAGAAGCGCATCGCGGACGCGCGCGCAAAAATGGGCGCCATGCGCGGTGCAGCGGCAGAAATGGCGATCGGCGGATATGCCGCGCGTGCGACCGGCTCGCACATCCTCAACGATTTGCGCGAGCCGCTCGCCGAGGCGAAGAAGGTCCAGAACGAGCGGGGCCGCATCCAGGGGCTCGGCCTGGGCGACCGTGCGACGCAGGACGCCGAGCGCTACGTGCGCGCGATGAACACGCCGGGCGTTGCGGTCGCCGAGAACATGACGTTGATGCGCGACGCGATGTCCATCTTCGCGGACGAGCATCACGCGCAGATGGTGATGCCGACTCTGGCGAAGATGAAGTTCGCGAACGAGGCGATGTTCGGTGCCGGCCAGGGGCACGAGAACGAAGAGAAGTTCATGAACATGCTGAAGGTGATCGAGCTGCGCGGCGGCACGAAAAGCGAAGCAGCGTTCAAGGGCGAAGCGAACATGGTCCAGCAGGTGCTGACCGCGACCGGCGGCCGCGTCGGCGGCGACGAGTGGCGCAACTTCATCCAGACCGGCAAAGTCGCGGCGAAGCAGATGCGCCAGGACGCGTTCTACTACCAGATGGAACCGCTGATTCAGGAAATGGGCGGGCATGCCGCCGGCACCGGCGTGCAGGCCGCGTACAGCAACCTGATGCAGGGCAAGACCACGGTGCGCGCGGCGAAGCGCCTGGTCGAGCTGGGGCTCGTCGACAAGAAATCGGTCGAGTACAACACAATCGGCAACGTGAAGCGCATCAAGCCCGGCGCGCTGATCGGTGGCGACCTCTTCAACGCGTCGCCGTTCGAGTGGTTGGAGAAGGTGCTGTTGCCGAAGCTAAAGGCCAAGGGCATCACGTCCGACGCGAAGATCCTGGAGGAATTCTCCACGATCATGACGAACGGCAACGGCGCGAACCTGTTCGCCACGATGTACATGCAGCGCGAGCAGATTCACAAGAACGAAAAGCTCAATCGTGGCGCGTACGGCATCGACAAGCTGCACGAGCTGGGCCAGAAGCAAACGGAAGGGAAGGAGCTGATCGCGCTCGAGAAGGTGCGCAACCTGCGCACCGTCATCGGCGAGCAGGTGCTGCCCGTGTACAACCGCGCGCTCGAGCTGACGACGAGCGTACTCGAGCGGCTGCTCGGCTTCGCGAAGGAATACCCGAATTTCACGCGTGCGGTCGCGATCGGCGCGGCCGGCCTCGGTATGCTGCTCGCCGTGCTCGGCACGTTGACAATCGCGCTCGCGGGCGTCCTTGGCCCACTGGCGATCGTGCGCTTCAGCATGTCGCTGCTCGGCATCCAGGGCGGCGTCTTCGTGCGTGCGCTCGGCGCCGTCGCGCGAGCGCTACTGTTCGTCGGCCGCGCCGCGCTGATGAACCCTATCGGACTGGTGATTGCCGGCATCGCGCTCGCCGCGCTCCTGGTCATCAAGTATTGGGAGCCGATCAAGGCGTTTTTCTCCGGCTTCTGGCAGGGCCTGACCGAGGGCCTCCGGCCGCTCGCGCCGATCTTCAGCGGCGTGCTCGCGACGCTCGGCGCGGCGTTCGGGCCGCTGAAGCCCGTGTTCGACTGGTTGGTCGGAGCGGTGCAGAGTGCGTGGGGCTGGATCACACGCCTCTTAGGACCGGTCGATACCAGCAAGAAGAGCCTCGACGCCGCGACCAATGCCGGCACGGGGTTCGGCGCGTGGCTCGCGAACATCGTCGTGATCTTTGCGCAGGTATCTGCGCGCTTCATCGAGTTCGGCGCCAACCTCATGTCCGGCCTGGTCAACGGTATCAAAAGCGGTCTGGGAGCGGTGAAGGATGCGATCACGTCGGCCGGCAGCAGCGTGATCGGCTGGTTCAAGGAAAAGCTCGGCATCCATTCGCCGAGCCGCGTGTTCGCCGCGCTCGGCGGCTTCACGATGGCCGGCCTCGAGCAAGGTCTGCGCGAGGGTCAGGAGGGGCCGCTGTCGACGGTGCTCGAAGTTGGCAAGCGAATCGTCGCCGCCGGCGCCGGCATCAGCATTACGGGCGCGGCGATCGCCGGCGGCGCACCGCTCACCGTCGACAACCGGCCACCGCTCACGGTCACGTCGACCGCCGCGCGCGCACCGCTCGCGCCGGCGCCGATCACGATCCAGGTGTATGCGGCGCCGGGCATGGATGAGGGTGCTCTCGCACGGAAGGTGCTGCAGGTGATGCGCCAGGAACAGGCCGCACAGGCCGCACGCGACCGATCGCGCCTACGCGACCGGGATTGAAGGAGAGGTTGTCATGATGATGGCGCTCGGGCTGTTCGTGTTCAGCCTGTCGACCCTACCCTATCAGGAGCTGAAGCGCCGGCGCGGCTGGCGCTTCGCCAGCAACAACCGCGTCGGCAGAAAGCCCGCGCGGCAGTACGTCGGCGAGGACGACGAAACCATCAGCCTGTCCGGCGTGCTGCTGCCCGAGCTGACGGGCGGCGATATGTCACTCGCCGTCATCGAAGCCATGGCGGGCCAGCACACCGCCTGGCCGCTGATCGAAGGCACCGGCCACATTTACGGCATGTTCACGATCGACAACATCGATACGACGCGCACGCTATTTTTCGACGACGGCACCGCGCGCCGCATCGAGTTTTCCATTGCTCTGACACGCAACGACGATCTCGACATGCTTGGCATCGTGACCGATGCCATCAAGGGGGCGATCTCGCTATGAACCTGTCGGACATCCCCGGCGCCGACCTGGCGCAGAAGGTCGTGATTGCCGACGATCGCGTGCCGCGTGCGATCTACTCGATCACGCTCAACGGGAAGAACATCACGAAGAAGTTCGACGGGCGGCTGATCTCGCTGACGCTGCAGGACAACCGCGGCTTCGAAGCGGACCAGCTCGATATCAGCCTCGACGATTCTGACGGCGCCCTCGAGATCCCGAGTCGCGGCGTCACGCTGAAGCTGGCGATCGGCTGGGCCGGCGCGGCGAACGGCCTGGTCGACAAGGGCGAATTCATGGTCGATGAGGTTCGGCACACCGGCACGCCGGACGTGTTGACGATCCGCGCGCGCAGCGTCGATCTGCGCGCGGGCCTATCGATCAAGAAGGAGCGCTCCTGGCATCGGCAGACGGTCGGCGCAATCGTGCGCGCGATCGCCAGTCAGAACAAGGTCGAGGCGCGTATCAGCAAGGCGCTCGACGGGCAGCTCGTCGACCACATCGACCAGACGGCCGAGTCGGACGCCAATCTGCTGTCGCGCTTGGCGAAGATGTTCGACGCGATCGCCACCGTGAAGAACGGGCTGCTGCTCTTCATCAAGGCCGGGGAGGCAACCACGGCGAGCGGTAAGCCGCTGCCGGCCGTCACGATTACGCGCGACGTCGGCGACCGTCACGAGTTCGGCGTGGCCGATCGGGACACGTATTCCGGCGTGCAGGCGTTCTACCTGAACACGCGCACTGCGAAGAAGCAGTCGACCACCGTGAAGCGGCGCCGGCGTCGCACGACAGCGAAGAAGAAGCCGATCGACAAGAGCGGCGACGTGTTGTTCGGCACGGCCGAGAACGTGAAGACGTTGCGGCACACGTACGCGAACAAGGCGAACGCGACGCGCGCGGCGAAAGCGGAATGGGAGAAGTTGCAGCGCGGCGTTGCAGAGTTCAGCGTTGTGCTGGCGCTCGGCCGCCCCGAGCTGATGACCGAATTACCTGTAACCGTGCGCGGTTACAAACGTGTCATCGACGATTGCAACTGGATCATTGCACGAGTTACACATACGATCGACGGTAACGGCGGATTTACATCGGACCTCGACCTAGAGGTCAAGGCGAGCGAAGTGCCGGAGATCGAATCCGAAGGAAGCGAGTAGCGCCCTCGACGGACGAGCCGTTTGCCCGCCGCATCAAAAAAGCGAACCTGTCCGCATTTTTGTGGGCGAGGCGGTTGAACAACAGGTTATCCACGCGCCTGCGTGAATCGCTCGCCGA
>NZ_JAWRYD010000153.1:0-348 GCF_046534765.1 Burkholderia sp. SIMBA_062 | reverse complement strand
ATCAATTTGTTTGTTCTGATTTTCGCTCTTTAGAGAAAGTTTTGCTATTTCAGCTTTTTGCTGAACGATTGAAACTCGTTGACTATTTAGTTTTTGGTTTAACGAAACAATTTCTTGCTGTTGTTTTTGTTGTTCTGTTTTTTGTTTTTGTGCAAAAATTATTATTGCGCTAAGAAGAACGGGAATAAGTATTAGTTTTTTCATAGTTAAAATTATTTAGTTGCAAGCTCTTAAAAGTATGATGAAAAGTATAATTCCTATAATCCAATAAATACAGCCATTATTGCCATTTGAGTCACTTGTTCTGTTTGCAGGTTGATATGTATTTTTTGGTTTATTTGAAGAAGG
>NZ_JAWRYD010000152.1:0-348 GCF_046534765.1 Burkholderia sp. SIMBA_062 | reverse complement strand
CTGCCGTCCGGCTCGATCGTGGTGCTGCACGCCTGCTGCCACAACCCGACCGGCGTCGACCTGAGCCTGGATGACTGGAAAAACGTCCTGGAAGTGGTCAAGGCCAAAGGCCACGTACCGTTCCTCGACATGGCCTACCAAGGCTTTGGTGACGGCATCGCCGAAGACGCCTTCGCCGTGCGCCTGTTCGCCGAGTCGGGCCTGGACTTCTTCGTTTCCAGTTCGTTCTCCAAGTCGTTCTCGCTGTATGGCGAGCGCGTTGGCGCACTGTCGATCGTCACCGGCAACAAAGACGAAAGCACTCGCGTGCTGTCGCAGGTCAAGCGCGTAATCCGCACCACCTACTCC